>CAYVSA010000030.1:20197-23487 GCA_964454175.1 uncultured Pseudomonadota bacterium | reverse complement strand
GTTACGCTGAGCGCCCATCCGGTCGGACCGCAAAGGGCCGCTGAGTTTTACAGGTCCGGGGTGATGAAAAGGCCCCGATAACGGGGCCTTTATACAAATCGCAGAAGTAAGACTCACTACTGCATCTTGAGAATGTCGCCTCTTTTGAAACCGGAGCCTTCTATTGTCTCAGCGACGGAGAATTTTTCAGACACCTGGTTGACTCGTACTGTGCCTATTCTTGTAATCGCACTTCCAAGGCTCATGCCAGTGTCGGGATCAATAAGTTCCTCACCCCTGGAAAAGACGGTGAAAAACGTACCGGACGATATACCCATGTTTGCCCCGCCGTTCACATACAGTTTCTGGCCCACAACCTTGACTACTCTGCCCTGCCACGGTCTGTTTTCCATATTATCGATCACAAAATTCGTTGCGTCGAAAACTGCCTGCCTGGTGGCTTTACCGAGGGCAGTCTTCTTGTATGTGGTCCCACCGAAGGCGATGCCCTTGAAGAACGCAATACCTCCGATCCCCGAGGTTTTTATCTGACCTACTGCCCTGTGAGATTGGATGATCTGGCCGGTAGTTGAGTCAATGAGCCTCATGTCGATCGCCACGTGGCCTGTATTGGATTTTCCACCGATCCCTATACCATGGAGCACGATAGCGCCGCCGCCGCCGCTCTCCTTCTCTATGAACTCGGTTACGGCTCCCTTGATCAGGATCTGGGCACCGAGAACCTCGCCTATCCTTGCCTCAGTCCCCCTCCGGATTCTGCCTCCGGCTGCCAGGTCCTGTTCTGCCAGGATTTCGTCAAGAGCCCCGCGTTCGACGACTATGAAGCGGTTTGAATTCATCAACTCGGTGATGACCATTTCGGTCAGTCGCTCTTCAATATTCCAGCTCCTGTCCCACCACCGATTTGAGATCTTGTTTTCAAATGACAGGACAGCTATCCTCTTCTTGGGCCCGCTGTATGGCGGATAGCTCATTACCTGTTCCTCAGCCCTCACCTGGCTGGACTCGCCCGCTGTTACGCATGCCGTAAACAGAAAGATCATGAGCGAGGCCAAAACACTCCTCGTTATTTTACCTGTGAGATCGGGCATGATAATGCCTCCTTCCCGTTATGCTGAATACCCTTCTGGTCCTAAACACCCGTCCGTTCCCGGTCTATTGTAACATGGGCACTGACCATTCGTTTCAGATACTGCGCATCATCTTCTCGTCTCATCAAGGAGACCTTCCACTGCCGACAGAAGCTGTTTTCTTGTAAACGGTTTTGATAGAAATGAATCGGCGCCGCAGCGCTCCGCATTCTCGCGGTTCGACACCTCGTCATAAAAAGCGCTGATCAGTAAAATGGGAGTTTTTTGCCCAGCCTCTTCCTTGCTCCTGATCACTATTGCGACGTTAAAACCATCACCCTTGGGCATCGAAATATCGCTGACCACCAGGTCCGGCTTGACATTCAGGAACATGGACACTGCTTCTTCGCCGTCGGTCGCCTGATGGACCGCATACCCGTTCTTTTCAAGAATTATACGCAAAATTTCCTGTATACTCGGATCGTCATCGATAATCAGAATGTTTCCCTTGCTGTCGGTCATCCTGTTCCTTCCTCTGAATTTAGCTGCTGATCGCTCAAAAGCAGGTCAATAAGCTGCTTGAATACTCCGGTGGCCATTTCTGTCTTTCCCATTGTTTTGTCAACCTCCGACTGAATAGTCGGCAGACAGAGACCATTCCGGACGTATTCTAGCAGATTTGCAGGTGTGTTACCCCCCTTCTCTTCAGCGCTGGTCAGAAACACAGCGCCTGCAGCTCCTTCTGAAAAGGGCTTCAGGAGTGGAAATGAATCTTCCCGGGAGGGCAGAGCAAAGAGCTTCAGCCTGGTCTTATCACTTATGCTCAGGCTGCCCAGTGTCCCAAAGGAAGCCGCCAGTATCTCCTGGTTGGAAAAGTTATCCCGTGCCAGCGTAAATTCGTTAATACCGTGGGCAGATGCTGTGAATTGCCGGATAAGGTCTGCAGATGGAGAAAAGAGAAGGATCTTGCCCCACTCCGTTCCCCTGAAATCGGCAGTCATCCGGCTCAGTATCTTTCTGATCCTGAGTGCCTGATCGGGATTCACCAGGGGTTCATCTGCTCTGGTTTCAGCCCTTTCCTCCTGATGGACCTCCAATATGCCCTTCTGTATTAAACCAACAAGCGTTTTGCATATCTCGTAATCCGTGAACCCTGATTTGTTTATGAGCTGATCCGCGGTATCGTAAAACTCCAGCAACAGTATGACTTCCTGGGTAACAGGTCTCAGGTTGGATGGGAGATCACCATTTGCTTTTTTGAGCTTGAGGCGTGCCGGGGGATGAGGCATTATTGACTGCAGCGTCTCCCACTCATCCAGTTGTCTCATCCCTTCCATTAAAAGTGCGTCAATCGATCTTGTTATGTTGCGTGCAACAGTAAACTTTTCAGGCTGGTACCGGAAAGTTCCGCCCCGCCACCTCAAGATCCTGTAAAGCGCTTTCTCACCCGTTATCGTATCCAGGATGGTGCTTACGACATCTCCCTCCTTCAAGTAGATGACTGCCTCTTCGCCATCCTCGTTCTCGACCGTCAGGATCCCGGTCCTCCTGTTCAGGCTGAAAATCTGAAGGAGGTCCACCAGGTTGACCTCGGTTAGCTGTCCCTCGATGCCTGCGCCCTTTCCCTGAAGCATCTCCTTTTTTGCCAGGGACGGGTTAAAGGCTTCGTCTATCCGCCTGGAGATCTCATCCCACTTGAACGGCTTGTATATGCAGATGTCAGGTCCGATGGATGCCAGAGTGAAATCCTTTTCCCGCTCTGCATTTACAAGGAATATAAAGGGGATGTGGAAGGTGGTCGGATTGTTCCGCAGGAAAGCCCTGAGCCGTTCCCCGCTGAAAACCGGGAGGTGGTAGTTGGTGATCACCAGATCCGGTTTGTTGACCAGGGCTGCTTCGAGAGCTGTAGCACCGTCAGAAGTCGTTTCAACAGTATACTGGGCCTTGGCAAGTCTCCTCCCAAGCTTTTTCCTGAAGGTGTCGTTTTTGTCTACCAGAAGTATTCTTTTGGCCATAGTTTGTCACTCTGTTCGTTGATAGAGTCGTGAAAAGAGAAAAGCGTGGTTTTCTCTTTCCTCTCAAATCATTAACTTGCGATGCAAGTCAATGATTTGTGCGCCCTTTGATGGGCGCGTTGATGACTTTTTGCAAAGTCATCAATGTTCGTTCCTTGACGGTAGATCCAGGACTCAGAGCTAATGCCATCTAGATCTGATCCTG
>CAYVSA010000030.1:0-20097 GCA_964454175.1 uncultured Pseudomonadota bacterium | reverse complement strand
GTTCCTTGACGGTAGATCCAGGACTCAGAGCTAATGCCATCTAGATCTGATCCTGGAGAGCATATTCTCCCCTGAGTTTGAAAACAAGCCTCTCTACCAGCTTGTCGTGTGATGAATGTATGCCCTTCCACTCTTCGCTCCTGTTGTGAACACCAAGAAGGCAGTAGGCGTTTCTATCCGTGAGGAGAAGTATAAACTGGAAGGCAGTACTCAGATCATTGGGGATCGCAACGGTCCCGATGTTGAAATCCTTTAGTGTCTGGAGGCCCGTCAGGTCACCGAAAACACAAACTTTTGTTGCCACGCTCGCTATCTCGGTATTTTTCTGCAGAAGGGCTTCCGTGATGTAAATATTATTCGTGCCGATATACAGAAGTCCCCTTCTCGTCGGATTCAAAACGAGATCACTCGCGATCGCCTCCTGGAGCAGGTACGAGAAACTGGTCTGAAACTCTATGAAGCTGGTGTCGCTGATACCGGACAACCGCTCTTTGCCGTCTGCACCCGTCGCCATTTGGACCATATCCCAGAAATTTAACCCTTTCCAGTCTACAGTATTAACAGGGTCTTCTCTGCTCCGTTTAGCGTTCAGAAGGCTTTTCACTAGAAGAGTGTCAACCTCGACACCGTCTTCGGGAAAACAGGCGAAGCCGAAATGGGGGATCATTCCATACAGTTGAAGACGTTCAGTCAAATACTCCAGTTTATCGAAACCGTTCCTGATCCTTTCAACAGTTATACGACACCCGAGGTTGTCGGTGTCTGGCAGGCAGATCAGGAAGCGAAAACTACCCACGTGGGCAACTATGTCGTAATCCCGGACAAGTCCATGAAGCGTATCTGAAATGTCCCTTAAAAGACCCTGCGAAAGCCTGTATGTCTGTTCTTTCTGGAAAGCTTCTGCACCGGAAAACTCCAGGTTGAGAAGGCCAATCCTCCTGCCGTGCCTTCTGGCCATGGTTGTCTGCCGTTTCAGGTAGTCCAGTATATAAGCTTCGTTGTAGGTGTCGGAATCGAGGTCCTTGAGTGGATTCTGACGGATCCTGTCCAGGTTGAGAGCATTTAGAAGTGACGGGGCGAAATCTTCGGCAATCTCCTTGATACCCGACAGATCCATATCAGCGGGCCGGCTCCCTTCACCGCCTTTGAGTTCCATGTGGACCAGGCCGAGGATTAGATCCTGATGCAGGACGGGAAGAAAGAAACTGTCCAGAATGACCTTGCCTTCCCTCTGCTCAAAGAACGGGGTTCCCCTTGATATCTCTTCATGTCTGTGAAATACCTCGCCAGGGTCTGGCGTAACCGACAAACCGCTTTTGCCGCGGGCAGCCATGGCCCTGAAGTGCTGGTCCTGGTCCAGCACCCAGAAAGTACCGGAAACGGCGTCAGCCCGACCCATGACACTGGAAAGGAAGTTATCCGAAACCTTCACGATATCCTGCATATCTCTAATATCGGTGACTGATCTCGGCACTACTGAACCTTCCCTTTATCTTTCCAGATACTGGTAGTCATTGACAATAATACAAAAAGAAGCGCACCGAATAATGCACCCAGCGAGTCAACAAAAATATCTCCAGGGTCGAACAGCCTTTCAGGTATGGCGAACTGGTAGATCTCGGTCCCAGTCCCGAAGACGACCCCCGAGGCAAGACTGATGATTATTACGCCGGACAGACTTGTGATCGCGCTGGATAAAAGTAAGGCTCTTGCAAGGAAAAAGGAAAGTCCAAAAAACTCTGCAAAATGGACTACTACGTTCAGGAAATCCGGGTGGGAGGGAAATGCCCTGCCTGGTATGGAAGACAGACCCAGGATTACGATGGCAATAAACGCTGGTGGGACCCAGAGAGATACAGCGCTCGTTGTGTTTACATCATGTCCCGATTCCGGCATTAAGCTGTGATCCCCCTCCGTTCAGTACAGGTAATTGGTAAAATACGCAGTTGAAGCGATAATGGAGCAGTGACTACATCTTGTATTTGCTGAAATCCTCTGGGTTGAGCTCCCTTAACAGCTCCGTCCACTTGTCCCCGGAGTCTCCAGCCTCCTGTATTGTAGCCATGTCAACCGAGGATTCCTCCAGGACTTTTTCACTTACAAAGATCCTGTTGTTCGCTCTGACAGAAAGAGCAATGGCATCCGAAGGCCGGGAGTCGATCTCCATCTTACGTTCATCGGAAACCAGGTATACCTTTGCAAAGTAAGTGTTTTCCCTGATATCTGTAACTTCGATCCGGTCAACATTAAAACCGGCCATTGAGATCATATTGTAGAGGAGGTCGTGAGTCATGGGGCGCGGTGGTTCCACACCAGACAGTTTTAAGGCAATTGCATTTGCCTCAAAAACACCTATCCAGATAGGCACGACCCTGTTTCCATCTGCCTCTTTGAGAAGCACGATAGGGTTGTTGTTGCCAGGGTCCACCGTCAGACCGTGAATAACGACCTCTGTAAGGCTGCTGTGCATCACTCTATGACCTCTCCCTCGAGATGGATCTTCCTCGAACGCGTCACCCTTACCTTCAGCAGGCTTCCAATAAAAGAGGGATCCCCCGGGAAATGGATGATGAAGTTATTCCTTGTTCTTCCCTCCAGCATCCCGTTCTCCCTTTTCCCCGTTCCTTCGACAAGGACTTCCATCTCCTGGCCTTCGAGATGGCTGTGTTTCTCCGATGTGATCGTACTCTGGAGACTCTGCAGCTCAGGCAGCCAGTTCTTCTTCAGGGCAGGAGGAACACTGTCCACCATGCCGGCGGCCTCAGTCCCGGGGCGCGGGGAAAACCGGAAAGAAAAAGCGTTCTGATACCTTACCTTTTCGAGGAGAGAGAGTGTTTCTTCAAAGTCCTTTCGCTCCTCAGTCGGGAAGCCTACGATGAGATCAGTAGTCAGTTCCACTCCAGGGACAAGCTCCCTGAGAACCTCCACCTTCTCCAGGTATTCATCACGGTTATATCCCCGTTTCATGCCGTTCAGAACCCTGTTCGAGGCAGCCTGAATGGGAAGGTGAATGTGCTCACAGACGGTCTGCAGACCGGCCATGGCGCCGGCCAGCTCCGGGGAAAAATCCTTGGGATGAGACGTCACGAACCTCAAGCGCATGAGTCCTTTCACCGCATCCACTTTTTCGAGAAGATCTATAAAACCAGCACCGCCGCCGGGATCTTTGTAGGAATTTACATTCTGACCAAGGAGGGTTATCTCCCTGGCACCACATGCGACAAGCGACCTCACCTCATCCAGTATGTCAGACGAATGCCGGCTTATCTCTGCGCCCCTCACCTGAGGAACGATGCAGTAAGTGCAGGAGTTGTCGCAGCCCTTCATGATCGTGACAAGCCGAACAGGGCTGGGACTCGGCACTCCGGTCTGTTTACCGGGAGATCGGATGTGATCCGATCGATCACTGATCCTGCAAATCCTCTTCCCGCCGAGTATTCGCTCGTCGATGAGCTCAGGCAGCTGTTCTATGTTGTGAGTACCAAAGACGAGGTCAACCAGGGGCGCGCGATCCAGAACACCCTGCCCCTCCTGTTGAGCCATACACCCGCCTACACCGATAATCAGACGCGGGTTCTGCTCTTTGAGTTTTCTCAGGCGCCCTATCAAACTGTAGACCTTCTGCTCGGCTTTATCACGAACCGAACAGGTGTTCAGAAGGATGAGATCAGCCTCATCTTCAGATGCGGCCTGTACATAACGGTCATCCAGAAAAGCCATGATCTTTTCAGAGTCATAGACGTTCATCTGGCATCCGAAAGTCCTTATGAACACCTTTCCTGAATCAGCCATTATCAGACTACCTGCTTCACTGGAGAGGATCAAGCCTGCCCGGAAAGGGCAACTCGCACTGCTTCCCGGGGATCCCGGGCCGCAATGGTTCCTTCTATGCCCCATCCGCCCATGTCAACAACGGGCCTGCCGATCTTAAGGGACAGGGCGATCTCGGAAAGTGTCCCGCTTCCGCCAGGCAACGCTATCAGAGCCTCACAAGACCTGACAATGAGCACATTCCTCCCGATTCCCATACCGGTGGGGATCGGGAACGTCACATAGCGGTTTGCTGAGGCGGGATCTTCACCCGGCAGGATACCGATGACATCTCCTCCGGATTCCCTCGCCCCTCTGGAGGCTGCTTCCATGATACCACCGAGCCCGCCGCATACCAGGCATGCGCCTCCCTCGGCCAACAGCCTGCCGATCTCCTGTGCTCCACTGTGGTTACTCATCGCTGGATCTCCCGAACCGATGACACCTATCAGTTTCCGCAAGATCACTTCCTCTTGTGACGGCTCTTTGCCAGCAGTTTCTTGTGTTTGTGTTTTCTCATCTTCTTCCTGCGTTTCTTGATAACACTGCCCAATCCAGCTACCTCCTTTCGTGATTAAACATTAACATATGATCAGGTTATCGGGACGCACCCGCACCCTGACACTTCATCAGCGCAATTGACAAGATATTATAGGGTTTTAAAAAAGGCAATGCCTATAAATCGGATTGCGGTCCTTCGGTTCACTCATGAATAAGAAGTTCCTGTTAATGATTTGATGAGGGGAACAGGAGCCTCTGGTTCCCAACCAATACCGATCTGCCGATCAATTCAGCCGTAAACATAATGCCATTCTTGACTGCTTCTTCTGTGCTAAGCCCCATGGCGAGACCTGCTGCAATGGCGGTGGAAAGCGCACATCCGGTACCCCTCGGTATGTTTCCTGGCAGTCTGGGGTGGGGAAATGACACTTTTTTACCCTCTTTGAAGAGGATATCCACACACATACTCCCCTCTCCTTCTCCCCCAGTCACCAGGACCGAACCTGATCCCGCCTCAATGAGGGCGGATGCTTTACCCTCCAGATCTGCTCCCTCGTATCCGGCCGCAGCAGCAAGAAGATCAAGTTCCATGACGTTGGGCGTAACGACTGTCACGGAATTAAGCATTTCCTGGACGATCAACAGGATACCTTCTTTACTGATCAGGGCAGAGCCGGAGGTGGATATTATCACCGGGTCCAGAACGACAGGTATCCCGCCGGCTGCCAGAGCAGAGATGTTTTCCGCCACTATATGTGCGGTGTCAGCATCATAAAGCATACCTACTTTGGCGGCTGCTATCCCGGGGGGGTCCGTCGCAGACGTAAGGAAGGAGGATTCCATGACCTGGTTCGGGACTGCTTCTGTGAGAATGACGCCGTCGTCTCCCTGCACGGTAACCGCCGTCAGAACGCACCTCACAGGCACTGACATGGCCTGCGCAGTCCGGATATCCACCTGCATCCCGGCCGCACCGCTGCTGTCGGAGGCAGATACAATGAGGATCGGGCCCTTAATAAAGTTCTCAGACATTGCGGAAGTGGTCGTGCCCGCCCTTTTCAGGAAGAGAGGCATCGATGCCGTTCTTAACTGCTCTGACAGACTCTCCCTCTTCAATCACCCCGATGGACACTGCCTTTATCCCTGCATCAGAAAGAATAGCCGTCAATGCCGCTGCATTTTCTTCCGGGGCGGTAAAAAGAAGCCTGTAGTCTTCCCCTCCTGTCAGCGGCCAGAAAAATTGATCGACGCCAACAGATTCTGCAGCATTTTTCAGTGCGGGTGTAAGCGGAATATTTTCAAGATAAATACACGCTCCAACCGAACTCGCCCTGCAAATGTGGGTGAGATCCTGCAAAAGACCGTCGCTGACATCCAGTGCGCAGCTGCACAGGTCAGAATCGGAAAGCAGCTTTCCGAGGGCGAGTTCGGGGGCAGGACGGTTGTGTGCCTGTATCAGCTGATCAGCGTGAACATCATCTTCGAGTTTGGCCGAACCAAGGAGCAGGGCCAGTCCTGCCGCAGATTCACCGGTAGGTCCAGAGAGGAACAGGACGTCACCGGCAGCTGCACTGTCGCGCCTCAGCGCCCTCCCCTCCTTTACGGTTCCTATAACAGTGACTGAAACAGCCCACCCTGCTTTTGAAGAAACTGTATCCCCTCCTGAAAGCTGTACCGAGCCCCCTGAGGCTTGAAGGAAACCATCGATAAAATGGTCCAGTTCCTCGACTTTCGTGTCCGGAGTGAGAGCCAGAGACAAATAGGCCTGGATCGGTGTCCCACCCATAGCGGCTATGTCGCTCAGGTTCACGGTGAGGGATTTGAACCCCAGATCCCCAGGCGGTGTGGTCTCCCTGAGGAAGTGAACGCCCTCAACAAGCATGTCAGTGGTAACTAAAAGGTCATATCCCGGTTCTGGTCTGAGGATAGACGCATCATCACCGATTCCGAGGATCACGGGATAACGGGCCCGGCCAGCGGCCCTGTGGACCCGTTCGATGAATCCGAACTCTCCTATCTCGCTTATCTTCATTATCCCCTTCTACCCTCTTCTATGGCTGCGAGGAGGGCTCTGCAGCGGCCCGCTATGTCCGGGTCACTGACGACGCAGGATATCACAGCAACACCATCCGCGCCCGACCGGATGACATCGGCCGCGTTTTCATCCCTGATGCCTCCTATGGCAACCAGGGGCAGTTCCGCAGCCTCAGCGAGGGTTTTTAGTCCCTCCAGACCGAGGGGCTCCCCAAAATCCGTCTTGGTGGTAGTGCTGAAGATACCGTTGGCAGCAAGATAATCCGCTCCTGATTCCCGGGCATCTCTGCATTCTTCCGGGGTCCTGACAGAGACGCCGATTATAAAATCAGGGCCGGCGAGACTTCTTGCAGCAGCAGGATCAAGATCATCCTGCCCGATGTGAACGCCATCGGCGCCGCATGCAAGGGCAACGTCCAGCCGGTCGTTTATAATAAGTGGTACTCCCCCTGATCTGCAGACTGCAAGCAGCTCGGCAGCATCCCGGGTCATGCGTCGTGCGCCCCCTCCTTTGTGCCGGTACTGGATGATTGTAGCGCCGCCGTTGATAGCTTCCGATACAACCTGAGCGTCGGATCGACCCAGTGAGAGTCTCTCATCTGTGAGTACGTAGAGTGATAGGTCCATTAATATCGTCCAAGGTCCAACGTGCGTAAAGATCATTCAACGTCCAAGGTCCCGGTTTTTTCCTTACCACGTCCTGTCTTGAACCTGGGATATTGGACATTGGCGCCTGGTCTCTGGACAAGTTCTACTGGACTTCCGATATTCTCAACTCAGCCCCGAGATCCAGTGTGGGAGCATTATACAGGGCATCGAGTATGGCGACCTGGAAACTTCCGGGCCCAACGGAATTCTTCGCTGCGACCTCGCCGCAGGCACCGAAGGCAGCAAGTCCCAGAGCGGATGATTCGAGCCGGTCCGCGGGCGAGCAGTTAAAAACTGCCACCGCAGCCGATGCAGAACAGCCGGTCCCGGTAACGTTGGACATCATTGGGTGGCCGTTTTCTATTCTCAGCACCCTGTGCCCGTCTGTTACCCAGTCAACAGGGCCCGTAACGCAGACAACCGCATCGGCCGTCCTGGCAAACTCTTTGAAAAGCCCTATTGGCGCTTCTCCTGCCTCAAGGGAGTCAACCCCTTGTATGGCCGCAGCCCCTCCTGCCAGGGTAACGATCTCGGCCTGGTTGCCTCTCACGATGTCGGGGCGGACCTCGGACATGATCTGGCTGCACACATCTGTCCGCAACCTGGTGGCACCGGCGCCCACAGGGTCAAGTATAACGGGTACACCAAGCTCCCTGGCCTTTTTCCCTGCCTTGAGCATGGCTTCGACCCAGTGCGGTGAAAGTGTCCCTATGTTGATGACAAAGGCCGAAGCAAAAGAGACCATCTCCTCCACTTCCTGCGAATCGTGGGCCATGACCGGCGATGCTCCCATGGCCAGTGTTACGTTCGCCGTGACGTTCATTACCACATAGTTCGTGATGTGGTGGACCAGTGGCTTTTTTTCCCTGATGTAATTTTCGGCTTCGAAATACTTTTCACTCCAGCGGATCATACCTTCCTCCTTTAAATGCTGTCCAGGATCTCGGGACAGAGTCCAAAATCCCATACCCTGGTGTATCGGTGTAAACAGAAACCAGAAACAAGCCCTCGACTCAGCTCCTCAACATATTCTCGGCAGCATTTCGCCTGTTAGCCTTTCAACCAGCCTCCTGCCTCCCATAAGAGTTTTGAGGACTACTTTTGAAGGGTGGTCCGAAACAACCCGTCCTATCGCCGCTGCTTCACCCCCGAGAGGATGAGCTCTGAGTGCCGCCAGCGCCCCGGGGGACGCTTCCTCTCTGACCAGGGCTACCATTTTCCCCTCGTTGGCAAGGTACAGAGGATCATAACCGAAAAGTTCGCACGCTCCCGATACAGCATCATTTACAGGTATCTGCGCCTCGCCGATCTGTATTCCCACAGAAGACTGTGAGGCGATCTCGCTGAGGACTGTGGCAAGCCCTCCCCGTGTCGGGTCACGCATCACGTGAACAGCTCCAGGAGCCGCGCCAAGAAGGTCTCTGACCATTGTGTTGAGGGAGGCACTGTCACTTTCTACACATGTTTTGAAACCGATGCCCTCTCGGGATGAGGCGACGGCAATTCCGTGGTCTCCGATCGTACCCGAAAGAAGCACTACGTCTCCAACCACGGCCTGCTGACCACCGATCACAGCGCCATCCAGAATAGTCCCGATGCCGGTGGTGTTGATAAATATACCGTCAGCAGCGCCTCTGGAGACGATCTTTGTATCTGCCGTAACGATCCTGACGCCGGCCTCCAGGGCAGCGGCAGCCATTGAAGCAGCGATCTTTTCGAGATCGGCCAGTAAAAACCCTTCCTCGATGATAAAACCAGCGCTCATAAGCACCGGATCTGCACCAGCCATGGAAACGTCGTTGACCGTGCCGTGTACCGCCAGACTGCCTATGTTGCCGCCAGGAAAGAAAATGGGGTCTATCGTGTACGTGTCGGTGCTGAAGGCTATGCGGGAAGATCCAAGGTCGATCACAGCGTTGTCATTCAAGAGCAAAAGGGCTGGATCGCGGAAATATTTCAGGAAAATTCCCGCGGTCAGTTCCTGACTTTTCCTGCCCCCACTGCCGTGGGATAGAAGTATTCTATCGTCCTTGCTCAATTAAACCTCCCGTCAGGACCAGACTCAAGACCCAGGTTCCATGACCCAGGTTTGAATCAACTATTAACAATAAAATTACCTGAGCCCTGGGCCTTTGGACTTGCGACTATATTTGATACCGGTACCACGCCGCACAGGATCCTTCGGACGATACCATGCAGGAGCCCACAGGGAATTCCGGACTGCACCCGTTGGCAAAAAGTGGGCATTCCGGGGGGGACATAACGCCCCGAAGGACCTGACCGCAGGCGCACTCTGCCGGATCACTGCCCGTTTGAACATTCTGCAGGTTGAATCGCGCCATTGCATCGAAGGAAGAGTACCCGCCGCTCAGTTCAAGTCCGGATCGCGGTATGGTGCCCAGACCTCTCCACGGGACGTCCGCTGCATGGAATACCTGGAATAAAAGGTCCATCGCCCTACGGTTCCCTCCGTCGGTAACTGCCCTGCCGTAAGCATTAAATACTTCATGTTTATTATCAACTAATAGCTCCAATGTCTTTGATATACCAAGTAAAATATCAAGTGGCTCAAAGCCGGCGATCACGCATGGCCTGCCGTACGCAGCGGCCACTGGTCTGTAGGTGTCAACTCCGAGCATCACACTCACGTGTCCCGGACACAGGAAGGCGTCTATTGCAATATCATCGCTTTCGAGCAGTGCTGTCAGGGCAGGCGGCAGTAGCTTGAATGATGGATACACCGAGAAATTTTCCAGCCCTTCTTCTGCAGCCCTTTTTAAGGTTGCAGCGATCGTCGGTGAAGTTGTCTCAAACCCGACTCCGAGGAATACGACCTGTCTGTCAGGGTTTGCCCTCGCCCACTCCAGCGCGTCCAGGGGAGAAGATGCGACCCTCACATCGGCGCCCTCGGCCCGTTCCCTTTCCAGGCTCGAAAAAGAGCCGGGAACCCTCACCATGTCTCCGAAGGTAGCAATTGTCACGTTTTCCCGCCTCTCGGGACCAGCAAGCGCGATCATCCTGTCCATGTCCTCCATGGCAGTCACGCAGACCGGGCACCCGGGGCCCGATACCATGGTGACGTTGGGCGGAAGTAGTGATTTTATACCTGAGCGGAAGATCGACACGGTGTGACTGCCGCAGATCTCCATTATTTTCACAGGGTCGGGCAGTTTCGAGGCACTATCTTCAATTTTCTTTTTCAGGGCCCTGGCAGCATCAGGGTCTCTGAACTCATCAAGATATTTCATCGTCCAGTATCCCCATGTATTCGTCGAAGAGCTTCAACGTCTCTTCGGCCTCGGTTTCATCCAGTATGTTTATTATGAACCCTGCGTGCACGAGTACATAATCCCCAACCGCAGCATCCGGTACAAGATCAGCGGAGGCTATCCTGGTGGACCCGCCGAAATCCACAGTCGCCATATTAATGTCGTCAATTTTCACTATTTTACCGGGGACTGCAATACACATACAGTCAACCTCCTGATATCGATGCGTTTATTGCGTACACTGCCTGCCCGAAGGATATGCCACCGTCGTTAGGGGGTACGGACCTGTGAAATACAGGCACTATCTTTCTGTGTTCCAGCTCTTCTCTTATCATAAGCGAAAGTGTCTCATTCTGCATGACTCCACCACTGAACGCCGCTATTCTCGGTAGGTGTGAGTTATCGGCAAGGGCCTTTTCGGCCAGTTCCCCGAGGGCCGCTGCGAGCGTCCTGTGAAACATTCCCCCTAAAACATCTGCGTCGCGGCCATCGCTAACCAGTCCCATAGCGCTTTTAAATGCAGGGAGCAGGTCCAGCACAAATGTTTCACCGCCTCCCCCATCAATGGAAAAAGGGAGAGTATCCGTTACTGTCCTGTCAGTCAACATCTCCAACTCTATGGCCGGCTGTCCTTCATATCTCATGTGCGTGCATACACCCAGCATGGCGGAAAAGGCGTCGAAAAGCCGCCCGGTACTTGATGTAAATATGCCGTGAGAACGTTTCTCGAGCATTTTCAGCAGGATGCTGATGTTCTCGCCGGATACTGAAGGAAATACCTCCTCCGCTCTTTTAAGGGCTTCCTCGGGGCCAAGAACCTCGTACATACAGGACAGTGCCATTCTGAAGGGCTCGGTGACTGCCCTATCGCCCCCAGGCATCCAGACCTGTCTCAGGTGGCCCAGGCGCTTCATCCTGATGCCGTCAACATATAAGAGTTCTCCGCCCCATACGGTGCCGTCCGGGCCGTACCCGGTTCCGTCCAGGGCGAATCCGATAACAGGTCCAGCGAGTTCATTTTCTGCCTGGCAGCCCAGGATGTGTGCGTGGTGGTGTTGTACTCTGTAAAGAGGCAGGCCGGAAGGCCATGGGGTGTCCTGATCCTCGCTGGCCAGGTGTGTCGTCAGGTAATCGGGATGAAGATCACAGGCGATGGCTTCGGGCGCAACTTCCAGAATATCCATCAAATGCGTGACAACCTCCTTCAGAAAGCTGACTGTGTCCAGGTTCTTGAGGTCCCCGAGGTGCTGACCGATAAAGGCTCTGTCACCCTTCGTCAGGCAGACAGTCCCCTTGAGTTCCGGCCCAAGGGCCAGGACCGGGATCCCCTTCATGGGGAGAAATACAGGTGCTGGAACAAAACCCCTGGCCCTGCGAAGGACCAGCCTCCCATTTTCAGGATTCTTTGTATCCGGACGTACGATGGAATCGTCGCACCTGAGAACTATTTTTCTATCGTGAACGAGAAACGTATCGGCGATCCCCCCCAGCCTGCCGACTGCTTCGTCGTTGCCTGCACACAGGGGCTCATCGCTGAGATTGGCACTTGTCATTATCAGTGCGGGAAACTTCTCCATAAGCATAACATGGAGGGGTGTGTAGGGCAGTATGAGGCCGAGATAACGGCTGCGGCCGGCAACCAGGCCAGAGAGAGTCAGTTCCGGATCTGTTCTTTTCGGCAGCAGGACGACGGGGCTTTCAATGCTTTCCAGGCACCGCCGACCCTGGTCGTCAACGTCACAGAGCATGCGAGCAGTCCCCACATCCCTTACCATCAGGGCAAAGGGCTTTTCATCCCTGCCCTTCCTCTCCCTCAGGAGGCACACAGCCGCATCCCGCGAAGGATCAACGGCAAGGTGAAACCCTCCAAGACCCTTTATTGCCGCGATCCCCCCTCCTGTAATGATCTTTACGGCAGTCTCAAAGGGATCACTGCCATCACTTCCCTGCCCCATGATGGACAGTGTGGGTCCGCAGGCAGCACAGGCGTTGGGCTGGGCGTGGAACCGCCTGTCGGCGGGATCCTCATATTCTTCCTGGCACTGCCTGCACATTTTAAAAGTGCTCATGGATGTATTGGGACGGTCGTAGGGCACCGCGTTGATAATAGTATACCTGGGGCCGCAGTTCGTGCAGTTAATGAACGGGTACATGTACCGCCGGCCTTCGGGATCGAGAAGTTCTGTCCTGCAGTCGGAGCAGATGGAGACATCAGGTGATACGAGTACGGTAGAATCCGGATTTGCCAGACTCTCCCTGATCGTAAACTCACCGTACCCGGCAGGAGGCAGCCGCTCACTGCTGATCGATGATACTCTTGACAGCGGCGGAGGCGAGTCCTCAAGGGTTTTTAGAAAGGAGTCAAGTTCCTTTTTTGCCCCCTCCACTTCGATAATTACTCCATTGGAGGTATTGCTAACCCAGCCCTTCAGCATCTGCTCCTGGGCGGTTCGGTAAACAAAGGGACGAAATCCCACTCCCTGCACAATTCCCTGTATTTCAATCCTGTAGCGTATTTTTTTCAAGGGACTTTTTTCGGGAACTGTTAACTATTCTGCCGAGAATCAGCCACAAACTCCCGGACCCAGTCCATCCACTCGGGGAGTCCGTCTCCTGTTCTGCAGGAGGTTTTCAGGATCTTCAGGTCCGGTTTGAGGGACCTGGAGTTGTGAACAACCACTTCCACTGAAAAATCAGTATAGGGAAGAAGGTCCGTCTTGTTTATCACCAGAATGTCCGAAGAGTGGAACATGGCCGGGTATTTCAAGGGTTTGTCGTCGCCTTCCGTGACGCTGACGAGTACGACTCTTGCACCCTCCCCAAGATCGAAAGCTGACGGACACACAAGGTTGCCCACATTTTCGATAATCATAAGGTCGGTACCCTCCAGATCAAAATTTTCAAGGGCGTCCATGATCATAGCGGCCTCGAGATGGCATGCGCCGCCCGTATTTATCTGGTGTACAGGAACGCCTGTTTTAGCGATCCGCTCGGCATCGTTGCTGGTTTGGATGTCCCCTTCGATGACTCCTATTGAAAGATCTGCCGCCAGAGTCCTGAGTGTCGCCTCCAGGAGTGATGTCTTGCCAGAACCGGGTGAGCTCACCATATTGAAAACAGCAATTCCGTTGGAACAAAAGATCTCACGCACCTGTGCTGCGATCAGATCGTTACGCGACAGAACTTTTTGCTCAAGTTTGATGTTCGTCATTTTCATCCCTGTAACAGTTTCAAGTCTCTGGTTTCAAGCTGTATGATCGCCCAATATGACCTGGAACTTGAAACCTGGAACATGGAACCGGTTCTAAACCACTTACTCGACTTCAATATCGGTTATCGACAGTTCGTCGCCCTGGAGCATTAGAGTGTCGAAGCCCGTACACGCGGGACAGGCAAGGAAGCGTTCATTCGTTTCAAATTCATCATCACAGTCCGCACATCTGACCACCACAGGGACCTTCTTTATGACCAGCTCAGAACCACCGGTGACCTCATTCTCGCCCTTTATCGCGTCGAAGGAAAAAGAGAGCGAATCGACCTCGACACCGGAAAGATCGCCGACCTTCAGGTTGATGGTTTTTACACTTGTTGAACCGTTTTCCCCCGCAGTCTTAACGACAATGTGGAGGATCTCCATGGCAATGGAGAGTTCGTGCATTACGGGTTCCTCTGGATTCAGGTAGCCTGGGACCGGGTGTGATCCGGCGGGCCTGGTTTTACGTATGGGCCCGTCAGGTATTCGCTGTATTCGGCAGGATCAAGGCCCGCCGTCTCCAGTACGGTTTCCAGGATCCTTGGCATCTTTTTTTCGATCTCGGGGGACAGATCCATTGACATGGAGATCTGGGCCGGTTCAACACCAACGAAAGTTGTCCTCGGGGGATCTCCCATGGTTCCCGAGAGAGTTACGACTTCATCAATGCTTATCTGGTGGACTGATGTCTTGTAAGTATCCGGGAAGTGCTTGTACTCGTCTATGTCAAATCTGTAAAGAGATGCAGGCTCACCGCCGCCCTTAACGCAATCCACGACGATGAGCCTGTCAGTGCCCAGTATCAGATGAAAAAGTTTGAAGCCGTCTGTGCCACCTTCTATGACTTCGATGTGGTCCGGGAGGGGAACGGTTTTCAAATGCGTGGCGATATGGACTCCCACGCCCTCGTCCCTGAGGAGGAGGTTTCCCACTCCCAGGATCATGGTCTTCTTTACGGTTTCTTCTTTTTCCATCTCCTTTTCACGCCACCACAAAAGTTAATGATGATGGTGGGCTCCTTCAGATTCCACGCCGAGTATCATCAGTTTGAAGGACTTGAAATCCTCGAAGAGTACAAGATACACATGGACCATTGTTGTGACCACAAACACCCACATGGTGAGATAATGTACGACGTGAAGATTCAGTAGTCCGCCCGCTGCCCCTATCACAGGTGCAAAAAGCGCGCTGCCCTTCCAGTACATGGCAAAACCTGTGATAGCCTGGAATATCAGCAGAAAGAACCATAAACTATAGGTTGATTTCTGCAGGGTGTTGTACTTGGCAGTCGCGGGGTGCGTCTTCCTCATGAATGTGTAGTACGCCAGGAGCGAAAAGAGTGTTCCCCTGTTCTCCTTCTGGGGGAGAAATTCCCTGATATCGCCATTTGTACCGAATAGTGCCCAGTAAAACCGTACAACAAGGTTCAGCACAACGATGAACATTGCCCAGAAATGCAGGGTTCTTGCCCACGCCATGGACATGCCTAACAGTGGAAAATTCGGCTTGTGGATGAAGAATCCTGTCGCAGCGAGGACGATCATGGATAGCATGTTGACCTGGTGCATTACCCTGGCAGGTATCGGATGGTGTTCCTTCGTATACGCCATCAGTCAGCCCCCTTCCTACTCGATCCTGAACTTCAGGATCTCGTTGGTCCTCGGATGAATGATGTGGACAGCACAGGCGAGGCACGGATCGAAGGATCGTATCACCCTGACGATGTTGATGGGGTTTTCTGGGTCGGGAACCGGTGTGCCGATCAGGGACTCTTCGTACTGACCCCTCTGGCCCTTCTCATCCCTGGGTGAAGCGTTCCAGGTGGAGGGCACTACGGCCTGGTAGTTCTCGATCTTCTTATCCTTGATCTTTATCCAGTGTCCCAGGGCTCCGCGCGGAGCCTCATAGTAACCGGCGCCCTGTCCCGAGCCTGGCGGCTCGTAGTTGTCGGTGTCGTGTACCGCAAAGCCCGGCTTGCCCATGAGGTTTATGAGCTGACCCAGCCAGACCTGCATCTGGTCGGCAAGCATTACGGTCTCCAGCATCCTGGCGGCATGTCTTGCCACTGCACCCGGTTTCACGCCCTTTTTAACCAGGCCCATGAGGTTTGGCTCCTGCATGATGAGCATTCTAGCAAGCGGACCTACTTCCATGGGCATTCCGTCGTAACGCGGCGCTTTGACAAAACTGTAGGCGTCCTTCTTGTCAAGGTCGAATATCTGCTCGCCCTTGAATGGATGGACAGGGCCGTTTTCCTTGTACCATGCGTGCTTCACTGACTCGGTGACCTTCTCCTGGTCAAAAGTCTCTGGCTTGGGAATATTGCCGTTCTTGATGACGCCTGACTTGAAGAAGAGATCCTTGCCGGATGAATCTTCAGGGAACGACCCGTAGGACAGGTAGTTCAGGTGACCTCCGCCAACGCCAAGTTTGGCAAGCGGGAATAAAGGCCCTGTACCGAAGAGGAGCACATCCTTCATGTAGACGTTCTTTATAAAGGCGGTAACCTCGTTGAGCATGGACCTGAAACGTCCGAGCTGCTCTGCTGAGGGAACCTGAGTTACTCCACCCACGACAATGCTCTGGAAGTGAGGAGTTCGCCCGCCCAGAATAGCGCCCATGTTCTTTGCGGTAACCTGGACCTTCAGGGCGTCAAGATAGTGCTTGACTGCCATGGTCACGATCTCGGGGTCCGCAACTGAAAAATCGTCAGGTTCATACCTGGGAGTCAGCGGATAAGTGTCGCCTCTTTTTACAAGGCTGACGACCTTGTCCTTGACAGCGAGCAGATCCTTGTCCTTGCCGTTGTATTTAGCTATTGCCATGATGTCCAGATAGTCAAGAGCAGTCAGGTGGTAGAAGTGGATTATATGATCGTAAAGATACTCCGATGCCATGATGAGGTTTCTCAGTATGCGTCCGCCGTCCGGAACCTCGGCTCCGAATGCCTCGTCCAGTGCTGCCGCAGACGCCATCGTGTGGACCGAAAAGCACACTCCGCAAAAACGGCTTGTCACGAAGCTCGCGTCCCTGGGATCTTTACCTGTGAGGAGAGCCTCGAAGCCGCGGGCCATTGTGCCGCTGCTCCAGGCGTCCTTGACTTTTCCGTTTTCGAGCTCCACTTCGATCTTCAGGTGGCCTTCTATCCTGGTTACAGGATCAACTGTTATTCGACGACCCATCAGCTCTCACCCCCTTCCTCAGGTGGACCTCCCTTTCCGAGACGCCCTGTAGCGGCCTGGCCTATGAAGTGCCCAGCCAGTCCCACTGCGGTTGCACCGGCAAGTACTGCACCGACAGTTTCGATCTTTACGCCTGCGATGTCCTTGGTTTTAGCGTAAAGCGGAGACATCCCTGTGTAGAACTCCGGCTCGGCGCATCCCTGGCAGCCAGCTCCGCACCCAATGCACCAGTTCAGGCCGTCGTTCCAGCGTCGCTTCGGGCAGTCCGAATGTGTAAAGGGCCCTTTGCACCCCTTCAGGTAGAGGCACCAGTTGCGCTGTTCAAAGCTGTTGTAATCCTGCAGGAATTCACCATTGTCGAAGTGACCGCGGCGCTCGCAGTTATCGTGAATGAGCTTGTCGAAGAACATCAATGGCCGCCCGACATTGTCCATGGGCGGGGCTTTGGCAAAGAGCAGGTAATACACTATGGTTCCCACCAGATGCTCAGGATGAACCGGGCAGGTGCTGACGTTGATCAGAGGTTTTTTGGGGATGTGTCCGTTCTCCATCGCCCAGCCAACCCCCTGCCCCTTACTGGGAGTGCCTCTCGGAATGCCGCCGTAGGTGGCACAGGCGCCGATGGCGATGACAGCCGCAGCGTTGGCAGTAGCTTTCTTGAGCGTCTTGACGAAGGGAACGTCGGCCACGGTGCAGAACCTGTCGTCAGCCTCCGGGATCGAACCCTCTACGATCAGGACGTATCCGCCCTCCTCAATCGTTTCGTGCAGGGCGTTTTCGGCCACATGGCCTGAAGCAGCCATGAGCGTCTCGTGATACCTGAGTGATACGGTATCAAGAACGATCTCGGCTGTCCCGGGGTTGGAAGAGTTGATGAAGGAAACACTGCATCCGGCACAGTCCTGGCCCTCCAGCCAGATAACGGGCGGTTTTTTAGCGGCGTCGCCAAGAGCCCTGGCCACCCCTGGAACCGCTGCCTCAGAGAGGCCCAGCAGGGTAGCAGTACCGGCGCAGAATTTCAGAAAATCGCGCCTGCTAATGTTCCGAAATGAACTTAACAAGGTAAAACCTCCTTTCCCTGATAAAAACGAGTTTAGTGGATTCTACCAAACGATGTTTTAATGTCAATCTTTATGAGGTCTTACCCGTCCCTTCAGCGCTTTGATCTCCTGATTTTTCAGGCGGCGGTAAGTGCCGGGCCTCATCCGTTCGGGCAAAGCAATAGACCCGATCTTGATCCTGATGATCCTCTGGACGGTGTTGTCAACGGCTTGCGCCATACGTTTGAGCTGGTTTTTCCTGCCCTCACGGAGGACGACCCTGTACCAGTGCTCTTTCCTGCCGCCGGCGGGAACATCGATTATATCCGCAGGGAGGGTCCTGATTCCGTCTATCAGCACGCCTTTTTTTAATTTTCTGATTTCAGTCGGGCGAAGACTTTTCCTCAATTTCACCATATAGGTCTTTGGGACATGGCTCTTTGGGTGCGTCAGGCGGTAAGTCAGATCACCGTCGTTCGTGAGGATAATAAGCCCCTCGGCATCGTAGTCCAGACGGCCAGCCGTGTGGAGGCCCTCCCTGACGTCCCCTGACATCAGGTCGTAGACGGTTTTACGTTCCTGGGGGTCACTTCTGGTACAGATCACCTTCGCAGGCTTGTTGAGCAGATAAGTGCGCTTTTCAGTCGGCCCGGATATGGGCACTCCGTCGATGGCGATCATATCAACAGCAGGGTCCACCATGATCCCCATCTGCGTTACCGGTGTGTTATTAACACTGACCCTTCCCTCGGAGATGAGAACCTCCGCCTTCCTTCTGGAAGCTGCCCCGGTCTCTGCTATAGCTTTGTGCAGTCGGGTCTTTTTCATCGGTTACTCAAGTTCGACAGGCTCTTCCGGCAAAGGAACTTTATCACCGCCAACCTCGTCGGTTGGCTCTAGTTCAACAACCTCCTGCAGGGTTGGCAGGGACTCTATATCTCTGAGCCCGAAATACTCCAGGAACTCCGTTGATGTGCCATACAGGATAGGGCGCCCCGGAGCGTTTTTCCTTCCCAGGACCCTTACCATGCCCTGTGTAAGCAGGGTCTTGAGGACGCCTCCGCTGTCAACGCCCCTTATGTTCTCGATCTCAGACCTCAGAACCGGCTGACGGTAGGCGATAATGGAAAGAGCTTCCAGGCTGGATATGGAAAAACGCCTTTTTGCGCGGGCGAGAAAAAGCTTGCCCACCTGTACGGCAAATTCCGGCCTGGTTCTGATCTGGTAGCCGCCGGCTATTTCCTCGAGGTAAAACCCTCTCATGCTCTCCTCATAATCTGCCGAAAGGTACTGGATCCCTTCCAGGATCTTGTCCCTGTTAACACCGGTCACCTCCTGAATCATTTCGGTGCTCAGAGGTCGAGGTGAGGCAAATATCAGCGCTTCGATAAGCGCTTTGTTCCTGTCATTTTTCATGGTCGACTTTCCCCCCTGCTGCGGACGGATGCTTATCACTGTCAATATCATCGGCGATCAGGCGCAGCGGCTCGCCGAACCCCTTCTGTACCGCGCTCATTTGCCCTTTCTTGATCAGTTCAAGTACTGCTATGAAAAGCGTGACGATCTTGTGCCTGCTGTCGCTCCCGGAAAAGAGGTCCCCAAACCTTATGCTTTTCCTGTCCCGGAAAGCTGCCTTGACAGCCTTCATCCCCTCCTCCAGGGGAAATGCTTCACGGAAGACCTCGTGGGGCTTTTTCTTTTCCACCTGAGTCAGAACCTTCTGGAACGCGTCGATCAGCTGGAAAAGAGATGCTTCAAGGAACTGGTCCTCAGGCGTACCGGTATTTTCAAGCTCCGGCCTGAGGAATATATCCCGCTCCAGGCGTGGCCTTTCGTCCAGCTCCCTGGCCGATGTTTTGTAGCGTTGGTAATCGATCAAGCGCCGGATAAGCTCTTCCCGCGGGTCCTCAAGCTCTTCTTCCTCCTCATCGTCGGCAGGCGGCAGCAGCATTCTGGACTTTATGTAAACCAGGGTTGAAGCCATTACCAGAAACTCACTGGCCACCTCCATGTTCAGGTCGCGCATCATGTCCAGATATACCAGATACTGTCGCGTTATCTCTGCGACCTCGATGTCATAGATGTCCAGCTCGTTTTTCTTGATCAGGTGTAAAAGGAGGTCCAGGGGCCCCTGAAATTTCTCCAGCTCTATCTTGTAGAGCGAAAGCGAGCTTTCGTCGCTGTTCATATGGCCTGATCCAGTGCTCATTGTGTTTAGGTTTTTCCCTTAAAAGATCCCATGCAACGCATACTGCTCGACCGTATATACGAACCAGAGCATATAAAGGCTCGGCTGAATAAAGGGCGCCCGAATCAATTACTTGCAGCGCAAGTTGTTGATTCGAGAGGAAAGGGAAAAT
>CAYVSA010000029.1:24020-26329 GCA_964454175.1 uncultured Pseudomonadota bacterium | reverse complement strand
AAAACCCTGCGTACCCTGCGTGCAAGGCTCTGAACCGAGTTTCTGGTTTCTGGTTATGTAACACTGGAGTGTCAGGAGTCAGGGGTCAGGTTTCGGGTGTCCTACCCGACTTTCAACGTTCAACGTTCAACTTTCAACTCTAATCACTTCGATACCTCGATACCTCGATACCTCGATACCTACTTAAGCCTGGGATCCACCGCATCCCGCAGCCCCTCACCTACCAGGTTGTAGGCCGTAACCGTGAGAAAGATAGCAGTCCCCGGAAAGATAGTCAGCCACCAGGCAAAATCGATATAGTGCTTTGACTGGGAGAGGATCTCCCCCCAGGAAGGAGTGGGTGGTGGGACCCCGAATCCAAGGTAGCTCAGGGAGGATTCCACCAGGATGGCCCCGGCAATACCAAAAGTAGCGGAAACGAGCACCGGTGCCAGAGAGTTGGGAAGGATGTGATAGAAGATTATCCTGCCGTCGGAAGCTCCGACCGCCCTTGCGGCTGATACGTAATCCAGTTTCCGCTGCTTGAGGAACTCTCCCCTCACCAGACGGGCCACTCCGGGCCAGCCGGTGATCCCGATTATCACCATGATGTTGTAGATGCTCGGCCTGAGGAAGGCCAGGACGGCCAGTATGAGGAAAAAAGTGGGGAAGCACATCATGATCTCAATGGCACGGGATATAACGACATCGACCATGCCCCCGTAATACCCAGCCAGCGCACCCAGGAAAATACCGATAAAAGTATAGATAGAAACTGCCACGAAACCCACCGATAGGGACACCCTGGATCCGTGGATCATTCGCGCCAGAACATCCCGGCCGCGGTCATCAGTACCCAACAGGTGATCTCTCCCCGGAGGGAGGAGATGTGCATCCAGATCAATGTCAGTTGGACCGTACCTGATCGGTGGAAATAAAACATATCCCTCACCCGACTTCTCCACATCATTCCAGTCGACTTTCTGGATATGGGAAAAGACAGGGAAATATACTTTTCCTCCAACGTAACCCACAATCGGTTTACTGCCGGCCAGAAATGGTGAACACAACGCAAGGGCAAACAGGAACAGGACAAAAAGGAGACCGATTATGGAGATCCGGTCCCGGGAGAACTGGTCCCAGACCATGCGTTTATAACTTCTGCTTTTTGTTGTCCCGTTTGACATAGTTTAAGTTGAAAGTTGAAGGTTCGATAATAAACCTGGAACCTTGAGCCTGGAACCTGGAACACGCATTTATATTTCCGCCTCATATGTTATTCGAGGGTCCACCCACACATAGAGAAGATCCGAAATGAGTATCCCGATCAGGGTCAGGAAAGCGGAGATCGTGGCGATGGCAAGCACGACAGGGTAGTCCCTGGACAGCACTGCCTCGAAACCGAGCTGACCCATACCCGGTATGGAAAAAATATTTTCAATGATCACGCTGCCCCCGAACATCCCCGGGAGCAGGTACCCCATGAGAGTCACTATGGGAATGAGGGAGTTCCTCAGGGCATGCTTGAAGACCACGACCTTTTCAGAAAGCCCCTTTGCCCTGGCAGTACGGATATAGTCCTGCCTTATAACCTCCAGCATACCCGCTCTCTGGTACCTCGAAAGGGCTGCCAGGCCGCCGTAGGTGAGGCAGAATACCGGCAGGACAATGTGCCAGAGGTGATCGCTGATCCTGGCCAGCAGAGGGGCGCCCGCCATGCCGGATGATGCGATGCCATAGATAGGAAAGATATCCAGGAAATCCCCGCCACCGAGGAACATGATAAGTAGAACAGCCACCCAGAAATTCGGCAGAGAATAGAGAATGAACAAAACTACAGTGGTGATCCTGTCGGTAAGACTGCCCTGCCTTACTGCCGAGTAAACACCCACCGGAATAGCTATGAGATACACAAGAAAGATGGATATGAGATTCAGTTCAATAGTTATGGGGAGCCGCTCCGCGATCTTGTCCATCACGGGGCGATGGTCCTTGTAGGAATTACCGAAATCAAGCGTGACCACCTGCTTGAGCCATATGCCGTATCTAGTCCAAATTGGTTTGTCGAGTCCGTAAAGTGCCCTTGTCTGTTCCACTATCTCCCGGGTCATATCGTCACCAAGAAACCCCTGCTCTCCCATGCGGACCTTCATGGCGGCAGGGTTCCCCGGGGAAAGCTGGATAACCATGAAAGTAATGAGCGTGATTCCCAGGAATGTGGGGATTATCAGCAGAAGTCTTCTGGAGATGTATTGGCCTAGTGTCATATTTTATTACCTGGCAGAGTCATTACTAATGAACCGGAGAATCGGTGCGTCGGTGAAACGGCG
>CAYVSA010000029.1:1519-23920 GCA_964454175.1 uncultured Pseudomonadota bacterium | reverse complement strand
CTTCTCCCCTTCCCCGTTTCAACCTACTTATACCTCTGCCTCTCAGCCGGTACATACCATTCCGTCGGGTCAAGGCCCAGTGGATAGACCATCACGTCCTTGAAGCGCTTGTCCAGGGCTACGAGGCTCTTGTTCACAAAGAGGAATGTATAGGGCTGCTCATCGTGCATGATCTGATGAAACCGCCTGTAAAGCTTCTTTCTCTTCTCGCGATCGAAAGTAACCCTCGCCACCTCAATGATCTCATCCGCCTCCTGGTTGATGAAGCCGACAAAATTGGAGCCCTTCTCCACCTGAGACGAGTGCCACACCTGGTAGGGGTCCGCTTCAAGGGGGAGGCTCCACCCGAGGATCACAGCATCGTACGTCCTGTCGTCCAGAACCTTTGTGAACAGGGCCCACTCCAGGGGTCTTATCGTCATCTCGATCCCTACTTTTCCAAGGCTGTCCTTAAGGATCGTAGCCATCTGCTCGGCGAACTGGCTTCCGGATGAAATAGTAAAATCAAAGCGGAAAGGCACTCCCTCACGATCCCTTATGCCGTCTCCATCCGTATCTGTCCAGCCTGCCTGCTCCAGGAGTTCCTTCGCCCCCTTTAGATCAAAAGGCCATGGTTTGATATCCTTGTCGTAGTCGGGACTCTCGTAGAAAAAGTTTCCAGTAATTACCCTCCCGAAGCCGTAGCGCAGCTTCTCGAGGATATTTTCCCGGTCTATCAGCATCGTCATCGCCCTTCTGACTCTTTTATCCGCGAAGTAGGGCCTTTTCTGATTCCAGCCCAGGAAGGAGTAGCCCGGTAGATAATACTGCAGTTTATCGAACATACGGGTAAACTTTTTGCCTTTCGTCTGCCGGACCCACTGTATGGGCGTCAGTCCCATCAGGTCCATCTCTCCCCTCTTGAGCACCTGCAGCGCGACAGTTTCGTCCGTAATGATCTTGAATACGATCTTTTTCAAACTCGGTTTCTGTCCCCAGTAGTTCTCATTTCTTGCCAGCACGATCTCCTTGCCGGTGTCCCACTTGACAAAACTGTAGGGACCCGAACCCAGCGGTTTCCTGCCGGCAGGGTGGGTATTGAAATCGCCCTCCTTGAAAATATGCTCGGGCAGAATGCTCATCCCACCCGTCATCTCAAGAGTCTTGAAATATGGCTCGGAATACGTGAACCTCACTCTCCTGTTGTCAATGGCCTCAACCTTTTTCAGGCTGCGGTAGTAATTCCTCAGATGCGGAGCATCGACCTTGGGATCCTTTACCGTCTCGAAGGTGAACACCACATCCCTGCTCGTGAGGGGTTTGCCGTCCTGCCATTTCAACCCTTCCTTGAGGGTAAAGGTGTACTGGAGCATATCAGCTGATATATCCCACGATTCGGCCAGCAGAGGCACCAGTTTCAGGGTCCTGTTGTCCCTTTTCACCAGGCTTTCGTAAATAAAACTGTTCACGGTAGACTCGTAAACATCAGTAGCCGTTATGGGATTAAGCGTTGCGGGTTCCGCAGAAAGCCGCCTGACCAGCCAATCGCCCTCGACGGCCCCTTCGGGTGAAGGATTTCCCGCGGCATGGATCGTCGCCGGTGACAATGCCAGGCATGCTACAAAAGCCAGGATAATGGTTATCGCGTTGATCTTCGGCACTAGATCCTCCCTGCTGTTATTGATGAAATTTCCAGTGTTGCTCACTGACCTTCGGGCCTGACTCACATTGAACCTGCCCCAGGACCATTATAACCCTGTGGCCAGACATCCTCTTGTCCTTATCGCTCCGCCACCCGGTCAAATACACAACCTTGTTAACCGTCCAAAATTACCATATAATTTTTGTGTCAGGGTTCAATAATATAATTTTCATTCTCATCTCAATATCACTGAGGAGATCCGTTATGTCCCTGGATAACAGGAAAAAGGCCCTCGTTAACGCCCTGAAAGACTCTGAAGAGATCGTGAGGGGCGCGGCATCCAGAGCCTTGAACAGGATCGAAGGAATGGAGAGGATCGAGGGAATTCTCGAAGCTGCCAGAGGCGGTGACACCCAGAACCGCATAAGAGCTATCCATTTCCTGGGATACCTCAGGACTTCCGATGCAGTCGATACGGCTCTTGCTCTCCTTCAGGACCCGGATCCAGGAATAAGGGTGGCGACTATCAAATCCTTCCAGGTGAACCTGCCGGAGAAGGCCTTTATACCCCTGGCCACCTGTATGGACGACCCGGACCCATCCGTTGTCCAGATAGCCCTCGAAACCATATCCTATTTCAGGGACAACAGGGCAACGGACCTTATGATCCCGTTTCTGACAAACCCGGACACGGACACAGCCTGTGTTGCCGCAGAGGCCCTGGGCAGGAACGGCGACCCAAAGGCCGAGACATCGCTGGTAGAGGTCCTTGCACGTACATCGGATCCGTTCCTGAGGTCAAAGGCAGCCGAAGCTCTTGGCAATCTCTACCCTTTTGAAGCTGCCGATTAAGGATCAGGCCAGTACCTGGGCCGGGTCAAAACCGTAGAGGACG
The DNA here is from genome assembly GCA_964454175.1 of uncultured Pseudomonadota bacterium. Lineage (GTDB taxonomy): Bacteria > BMS3Abin14 > BMS3Abin14 > BMS3Abin14 > BMS3Abin14 > CAYVSA01. The sequence goes on along the minus strand of CAYVSA010000029.1, from coordinate 21,404 downwards.
GGGTCGACCACCGATGCGACCGCTCTTCCCTGAGCCCCCTCTCCTGCGAGGTCAAGATCCACACGCTCGTCAACCAAAATTCCCTCTTCATCGACAATCATCCTGACGACCGGGTTTCCGGCGCTTTCTCCTGATTCAACCACAACGACGACTTCGTTGCTTGTCAGGCGAACCAGGGTCCCCGGAGGATATTCACCGACAACTTTCAACATGGTATCTACATGAAGTGGATTAAATTTCGAACCCCTGCCGTTCCTCAGAAATTCCAGGGCCTCAACAGGATCCATGGGTTTTTTGTATGAACGGATGGTGGTAATGGCATCGTAGGCATCCACGACCGACACCAGGCTCGCCAGGTTAGATGGTCCCAGGCCATCCGATCTAACAGGATAACCTGACCCATCGAAGTTCATGTGGTGGCCCCCGACAGCCATAACAACTTCACCTGAACCACCCATTCCCTGCACGATCTCGGCGGAAAACGATGGATGCGTTTTCATGGTCTCCCACTCCCGGAGAGTCAGCCCCCCAGGCTTGTTCAGGATCTCAGGTATTATCTTCACCTTTCCCACGTCATGCATCATGCCGGCAACACCGGCCCACCTCAGGTTCTGGTCCTCGAGCCCTTCGGCTTCACCAAGGAGCAGTGCCAGGATACCGACATTAACGCAGTGCTGATATGTATACGCGTCGTAGCTCTTGAGGCTGGAAAGAAGCTTGAGGAGTGATCTGTTAGAAGACAGTTTGTCCACGAACCCGTCAACGACCTCTTCTGTTTCACCAAAGGGCGGCATCTTTCCGGACTTTACCCTTGAAAACAGGTCCGTCATCGTGGAAACCGCGTCGTGGTAGAGCTGCAGCCCCTTTACAGGCAGGTCACCATCCTCATCATCTCCCAGGGTGAAACTTTTCAAGCCCACATAATCGAGCTTCTTTTCCTCCAGGAGCTTTATGAACTCTTCCCTGGTGCTTCCCCTGGCGTTTAGAATTCCAGCCAGTTCCAGCATCTCCACCTGCGTAACGCCTTTGCGGACGACCAGATCGTCGATCCCGAACTTCTCAAGTTTTTCCAGAATATGCCTGGAACTGGGAGTACTGTCGTAAAAAAGGTAATCGTTTATGTACAGCACACTATTGATAACGCCTATCAGCACTTCATCACTGTGAGAGTATACTTCTCCCAGCGCTTCGAACATCATTCCCGCAGGAGCGGCAACAGACGGGTGCTCGGCAGGGTACATGCCTACGTTCTTGGTCGTATTATCCAGAAACTTGATAACGTTCCTGTAGCTTTCCACGAGCTTAGCTTCCGTGGTCACTTCACTCTGCCCTTTCGGCGCCCTGCCGCAGGAAAACCTCGGCCTGCCTTCGCGCCTCGCCCTTCAGGATCTTTACAGCTCCCCTTAACACCGATGTTGCCCCGGGACCCCCGATCTTTACCAGAGCGCCAACTGCTGCCTTGCGGATCCTGCTACTTCCATCCGGATCCAGTATTGACTTCCTGTTCAGGAGTCCCTCGAGAAAACGGATAGCCTCGTTCCCCCCCACTCGGCCAATACCCTTGATGGCGCCCTCCCTGGTGGCTATGTCACCCTGGCCTATGGCTGGTTTCTTTGCAAGGTCAAAAAGCTGGCCGAGCCCTCTTTCGCCCTTGAGCACACCAATTGCGTAGATGGCTCGAGCCCTTACATCCCTGTCAGTGTCCGCCAGAAGCGCCTGGATCCTTTCTTCCGGCATCCTGGCGGGGTGCCCCATCATGAATCTGAGAGCGGCTAACCGCACCTGCTTGTTGTTGTGGTCCAAAAAGGAGATGACTTTCGAAGAGTCCTCATCCGTATGGACCAGGCTCAGAAGGTCGATAATGTTTCTCAGGACGTACCACCTGTCATCGTCGAGCCACTCCAGGAGATGGGGTCTCATGGCCTCGCCGAACTCTCCCAGGGCGGTGATCATGGCTTTGCGCCCGAAAGCCTCATCCTCTTCGGACAGGCATTTTAGTAGTGCCGGGATGGAAGTGTCGCCGACTGCCTGCAGCACGGCGATAGCCCGGTCCCTTTCAACAGCAGAACGGTGACTGAGGTCCCTTGCCAGATCTTCGAGAGGGCCCTGGACAGAAAAACCCATTAACGTTCGCTGTACAAGGGTAAGCATTTCACCCGGCCTCTCACTGGTGAGATGGCTTCCCAGGTGTCGAAATACAGTTGCAGTATACCTGTCAAGGCTCATTGCATCGACTGCCCTGAGGCTTTCCCTGATCTCCATGAGCGCGCTTTTGTAGGAAGCAGGGTCAGCAGCTTCATCAAGCTTCTTCAGTTTACGACCGATCCTGTCCTCCAGAGAAACTTCGGCAACCCCTGGATCGTCGAAAACAGCAGGTGACAGGGACTCTGGAGACACGTTATCTGTACCGGGAGCTACGCCGCTTTCCATCGCCGGCTGCTTTGCCTGGCCGTCTATCGCGTAGCTGCTGCCCCTCTCCGGCGAAGTCTCTTTCCTGCGCTCCAGGATACCGGAATAGTCAACCTCTGCAACAGTAAGGGAATCGGTGGATCGGGCGCTGATATACGCGGCAGCCCCCCCCAGGGCTCTCACCTGTTCAGGGTCTTCGGCAAGGAGTGAGAACAAGCCATCGAGATCCTGTCCGGAAAACCCGCTATCGAGCCTTATCCCGTTGATCTGACGGGCAAAACACTCCTCTGCCAGGAAGAGATGGGCTCCATCACTGGTTTTAAGGAATTCCCCTTCCATCCACACACCTTCCTTTTTAATGCTCAGATCAAGATTGCTGTATTTTTCCAGGAAGGTTTCAACACTTCGAAGAAGTTTTCCGAGGAAGCGGCCCCGTGCCGGATGCCCGGCAGGATAAATTCCCCTGGCTTTGAAGGATTTTACCAGTTCTGAGACAAGCCTTCCGGCTGATTCGCTTTTGGTGGGTTCTTTAATCAGGTCCGTATCCTATTCTCAAGAAAACCGCAATATGACTGAATCCGGTATGACACCGGAAAACATACCATTTCTCACATCCATCATCAATCCCAAGACGATGCTGAAGATAGTTTCTGGTGCAGCCAATTATTCATCCAAATTCCACCTTGATTTATGATCAGTACATACACATTGGACGTTGGACTGAACTTACCCCTTCTGCCTTCTGCTAACCCACCAATACAATTGCAAACGGGATATATTTCATGTAAGAGTGAATTTTTTATCATCGGGGGAAGGAGAGGCACCAATGTCAAAGTCATCCTCACAGGGAAACGGTCTGGAAGTTACCAGCACCGACATCCCCGAACTCGAACTCTTCAGGAAGGGCAAGGTACGGGATGTCTACGACCTTGGAGACGAACTGCTTCTTGTAGCCACGGACCGCATCTCCGCCTTCGACTGCATAATGCCCAACGGAATACCGGACAAGGGAAGAATATTGACAGCCATGTCCCTGTTCTGGTTCGAGTTCACCAGCGATATCATCGCGAATCACCTTATCGCCCACAGAGTGGAAGACTTTCCGCCTTCCCTGAGAAAATACTCTGCCCAGCTTGAAGGAAGAAGCCTCCTCGTAAAAAAGACCTCGCCGTTCCCTGTTGAGTGTATTGCACGGGGATATCTGGCCGGCTCTGGCTGGAAAGACTATCTCGATAACGGGGTCATCTGCGGGATCAAGCTGCCCGCGGGGCTAAAGCAGGCCCAGATTCTTCCCGAAACCATTTTCACACCCGCAACCAAGGCTGACTCTGGCCACGATGAAAATATCCCCTTTGAGGAAGCCGCAAACATTATTGGCAAGGAAACCGCCGCCAGACTGAGGGATGTAACCATACAGATTTACGAAAAAGCCAGGGATTATGCTCTGGATAAGGGGATCATTATCTCGGACACCAAGTTCGAATTCGGAGTCATCGACGGTGAGATAATTCTTATTGATGAGGTCCTGACACCGGACTCTTCGAGGTTCTGGCCGGTTGAGAGTTACAGCGTTGGTCAAAGTCCCCCCAGCTTTGACAAACAGTTCGTAAGGGATTACCTGGAGAGTCTGGACTGGGACAAGACGCCCCCGGCTCCGGTTCTGCCGGCCGGGATTGCTGCAAAAACAAGAGAGAAGTACCTTGAAGCATACCGTATGCTGACAGGACGTGACTTTAAGTAAGTCCGGGTTTCAGCTTTCATGGAATCTGGAATTCATACCACAAACCTTGATTTAATTTTTAAATTCACATAGCATTCCGGGGATGCTTGAGGAAACAGCACAGGTTCTGACCGTCGACGGAAGATTGGCGACAGTTGCCATGGTCAGGTCAGAGGCCTGTGGCGAGTGCGGAGCCAGGGATATCTGCCACCCCACCTCGGGTACGACAATGCAGATGGAGGTTGAGAACTCTGTGGGGGCGCACCCCGGCGACAGGGTATTGATAACATTGCCGGCATCGTCACTGCTCAAGGCAACGACACTTACGTACCTGTTCCCGGCGTTCATAATGGTAGCTGGAGCTGCAGTCGGGTGGTCCAGGACCGGCACTGACATGGGGGCAATAATTGGTGCGGGGGTTGGTTTTGCAGCCTCCTTTCTATTTGTCTTTATTTACAGCCGAAGGTCAAAAGGTGAAGGGCTGCCGACAATTACCAGGATCCTTCAGGGGAGGGATTAGCTGAAATGAACCTGATCATCGAACCAAAGGACGCTGTACGCCTGGCGAGGACCATCATGTCCGACATCGCTCTTTATAATCAGGATGTTATCAGGAAGAGCATCAAGAACGACTCTCTCTTCGAGGATCTCAGCGATCAGCTGGAAGAGGGAAGAAAACTCTACGATTCCCGGGTAGATAAGGGTATGCCCCAGCGCTGGACACCATACAACAGGGCCATAGTGGATGTCCTGGTGAAACGTTTCGGGAATATAGATTCCGATATCTGGTAAACTCATCCCCATGGGGAGCACAACTCATACCGTTGATGATGGCCAGGCCGGAAGCCGGCTTGATATCTTTCTCACCTTAAAACATTCTGAACTTACCCGATCCAGGATAAAGAAACTGATCGATTCCGGCTGCGTGCTGATCAACGGCCGCGGATCCAAGCCAGGCACTCTTCTGCAGGCTGGCTGGGAAGTATCTATCACAGTTCCGCAGCCTGAAACTTCCAGGCTTACCCCCGAAAATATCCCGCTGAAGGTGCTGTTTGAGGACACAGACCTGGTAGTTATTGACAAGCCGCCGCACATGGTTGTGCACCCTTCATACGGCCACAGCGGGGGAACACTTGTCAACGCGCTGCTCGGCCACTGCAGCGACCTGTCGGGAGTGGGTGGGGTACTGAGACCCGGCATAGTTCACCGGCTGGATATGGGCACTTCCGGGGTAATGGTGGCTGCCAAGAATGACCATGCTCACGTTTCTCTGGCGAGTCAGTTCAAGGATCACTCCATTGACCGGGTTTACATGGCAGCGGTACTGGGTACAGTACGCGATCATTCCGGCCATATTGAAAAACCGCTGGGGCGGTCCAGGAAGGACCGCAAAAAGATCGCTGTCGTTGAGGGGGGGCGCAGGGCAGTTACGGATTTTACGGTAATTGCACGGAGACAGGGCACCTCTCTTATAGAGCTTATCCCGGCCACAGGAAGGACCCACCAGTTGAGGGTCCACATGGCTTCCACAGGTCATCCTATTCTGGCAGACAGCACTTACGGAGGGGGAGTCAGGGCCCTGCACATGAAGGATCCCGCTGCACAAAAGCTTCTGAAAGCGCTGAAGCGCCCCGCCCTCCACGCACTCAAACTTGGATTCTGCCACCCGTCAACGGGACGTAAAATGACCTTCCAGGCCCCACCGCCTGGGGACCTCGCGGATTTGTTCAGCTGGATACAGGGGAAAGCGTAGTGTCTTTTATAAGATCGGCTCTCTTGAGTTCTCATGGATTCAGCCACGGGTTCGGCACAAGGAAAACAGCCCTTGATGAGCTGCCGCGGGAGTTATACACACTCCGACAGGTGCACGGCGATAGAATTATATCCCTCGGCAAAACCATGCCGGAAAAAAGCGAGTGTTTTGTGGAAGGAGACGCGCTGGTTGCCACTCTTGCAGGTATTTTCATTGGGATCAGGACCGCCGACTGTCTCCCCGTCCTGATAGCGGATACCTCAACCGGTGCCGTCGCAGCTGTTCACTGCGGATGGCGGGGCCTGGCAGCGGGAATAGCCGCAAAGGCTGTAAAGACCCTGCTGAAGGTCACCGGCAGCGACCCTGAGGGTTTGTCAGCAGCACTTGGTCCCGCGATCGATATCTGCTGCTACGAAGTGGGTGAGGATGTCAGGGCTGCCTTCATGAATATTCCGGGAAGCTCGCTGTCTTTGGAACGCCGCGGCGGCAGTACCTACGCGAGTCTCGGAAATGCCGCGTCAGCGCAGCTGGTGGCCGAGGGTATCAGAGAGAAAAATATTGAATCTACTGGTCACTGCACTTCGTGTGAAAGGGACCTTTTCTATTCTTTCCGGGGAGAAAAGACCGACAAACGGATGACCTCCTTCATCGGATCAAAAAGTCCGGCATCACAGTGACCGATCGGGGAAAAAAGTATCCAGCCTCTTTGCCATAAGGGTTGCGACGGCTCCGTTAATGGCACCCGTTACAACAGCTATGGAACCGAGGAAGGGAAGCAGCCTGAATAGATCGGCAGACTGAACGTAAAGAGCCGACGCCACTGCAAGCTGGGCAAATATGTGGGCAAAGGCTCCTCCGATACTGATCCCGTAGAGGCTGAATTTTCCGCCGGACATGGCAAGTGGAACCATAACCAGAAGGCTGGCCGCTCCTCCCGCCGCAGACATGACAGCGGTTGGAGAAAAAAGACCTCCCCAAACAAGGGAGACCAGGGCAACCCGTCCGATCGTGACCCAGATCCCGTCCCTTATACCAAAGATTGCAAATGCCGTGAGGGTCATTATGTTGCCCAGGCCGAAGCGTATCATGGGCGCCGGGCTGGGAACCAGCCTCTCGATACTTGCAAGTGCAAAGGCAGAGGCGATTAAAAGTGCAAGGTAGGCCACCTTACCTTGAGATCGCATCGACTGCTCTTCTCCCCTCGACTTTTACGGATATCCTGTTCGGGATACACAGAATAATCTGTCCTGGATCTTTGATCGGGCCCATGGCCTCGCAGATCTTCAGCGGACACGGGGCGCTTTCCATGCTGGCCTGCCCGTCCTTCACGATCAGTTTCGCCGGCCCCAGAGGGCCGTTGACCGTGTGCACAGCATCCTTTTGAAGAGGCACCCTTGCAGTACCATCGATCGTTTTCACCAGAAGATACTCAGCGCCGCCAGGCCCCGTCCCTCCTGCTCCAGGCAGAACGCCAGGAACCGTGAACGTGAGAACCGCGACGAGGAGGAAAAGGCACCCGTCCCAGAAGGTAGGAGATCGGACAAGGTTTCGCCTCTTCCCTGATGGAGACGGATTCTTATTTTCGCTCAAAACCCTTCTCATCTTCGACTCCGTCGGTGGTCAGAATATCTCCAGCAACGGTTATTAAAACCGCCTCAGATCCCTTATAATTCTTTAACAGCCTCAAACCCTTTTCGGAACCGAGTACGAACACTGCTGTTGCGAGGCTGTCGGCAGTAAGACAGTCCTGTGCCAGGATCGTTACACTCCTGAGGCCCGAGTCAGCAGGATATCCAGTTGAGGGATCGAGTATGTGATGATAACGCTTACCACCCGTTTCAAAATACCGCTCGTAGTCCCCGGAGGTTGCTACAGCGCCACTCTTGACTGTCATAACCCCTGCAAGGCCCTGATGATCATCAGGGTCCTGAACGCCGATCTTCCAGGCCTCCCGCCCGGGCTTTTTGCCGAAGACCCTCAGGTCACCACCGGCATTCACGATGCCCGACTGGACATGATCTTCCTGTAAGTACTTTACCGCTTCGTCCACAGCATAGCCTTTGGCGATCCCACCCAGGTCCAGCCAGACCGGGCCGTCGGCCTGCACTCGGGAACCGTTTAACCTGAGCCTTTCATATCCAACTGTTTTAAGGGCTTTGGCCAATTCTCCCTTTTCGGGTAATCCTGGAGCATCGCGGTCAAAACCCCACAGGCTCACCACCTTGCCCATGGTCGGATCAAATGCTCCTGAGCTCGCTGATGCGAAGGACAGAGCCGCACTGATGACGGTGACCATCTCTTCAGGCAGTTCGGCATCGCTGCTGGAATGCAGTGTTTCGAGGGCTGACCCTTCTCTCCGATGGTCAGCCATGGCTTCGATCTCCTCCATCCTGGAAAAAGCGCCATCCACGGCCCCTTTAACCCTGTCGGTTGGAGGATAAGCGACGATCTCGATCAACGTCCCCATCAGGAACCTTGACTCCCTGTATGGAGGGGCCTGCGTGCAGCCGTTCACGACCAGAATGGATACAGCGGCAAACAGCGCGATCAAGCTTTTAGCCAGCAGGTTTTTAATCAGGATATTCAAATTATTTCCAGGACTGTTATCAGAGGTTATCGGCTGCAAACGAGCAGCTGGTTTTCAAAACCAGTGACTCTTACCTACTGCCACGTTCGACGTTGGACATTGGACGCGATCATGATATGTCTTGCCTTTCCATCAGGAGATTTTCTATCGTCTCAACGAGCTCATCCAGATTTGCCGTCTTGATAATATACGCATCCGAGGCCCACACATTAAAATCCTGCCGGTATTCGCCGTAGGCCGTGGACATGATGACTGGAATACTCCTGTCTAACTGTTTGATCTTCTGGAGCACCTCGATACCATCCATGCCAGGCATCCTGATGTCAAGAGTGACAAGGTCTGGACGATCTTTGCCAATGACTTCGAGGGCCTTTTTTCCATCGGACGCCATGAGAACCCCGTATCCGGCATCTTCCAGCTCTTCCTTGTAAAGGAGGCGAATACTCTCTTCGTCATCCACCACGAGTACAGTTTTCATTGATCATCCTCCAGGCTGGTTTCAGCGATGGCACCTGCAGCAGGTTCAGCCCGAATGAACTACGAGGTTTAAAGTATGAGTAAGACAACTATTTAAAGGGGGCGGGATCGCGGCCGGCTGCTTTGATGGAGTAGAAGCCACGTAACCTCTCAGTGGAGAGCAGGGTTATCTGTTGAGCTTCTCTTCCTCTTCCTGAGAAGTCTTGCAGTCAATGCAAAGCGTCGCGACAGGTCTTGCCTCAAGCCTCTTGAGCTCGATGTCCTCTCCGCAGTGTTCGCAGAGGCCAAAAGACCCGTCCTCAACCCTCTCAAGTGCTTTTTCGATCTTGGATATGAGTTTTCTTTCCCTGTCTCTTATCCGCAGCAGGAAATTTCGGTCGGTTTCCATTGTCGCCCGGTCAGCAGGATCAGCGAACTGAGCCTTCTCCTCCCCCATCCCGTCAACGGTTCTGCCCGCTTCGTGGACAAGTTCTTCCTTCCAGGCCTTGAGTTTCGCTTCAAAGTGTTTTTGATGTTTTTTTTTCATATTTTCACGCCCGTCCTGCTGAAAATAGAAGATAGATACTTTATTTAAACCGTCGTGTCCAGTTAAATTAAACGTACTTCAAAGCATTTCGGCCGGTTTGCGGGCCCCGGACCGGTGTAAAAATTTAATGTGCTTGACAGCCCAATCAGGAGATTATAACAACAGCATCATGAAGAGGGTAATTGCGGTGATCACCTTTGCGGCAGCGATCACTGCAGGACCGGCGTATTGTGCCTCACTTTCCTTTCCCGCACCTGGAACGGACGCGCGCTCCCTGGGAAGAGGGGGAACTGCGCTGGCAACTACAGGGGGTGCCTCTTCCGTACTTGGGAACCCGGCGACCCTGAGGCACTACGGAACCTTTTATGTTGGAGGGGATTTCATAAGAGACAGGTCTGCGGCTGACGGAACATTCCAATACAGCGTTGTTGATACCAAATCAAAGGTACGTGGAGCTTTAATCTACATAGGCGAACCCGCCTTTGCCGGTTTCGAGAACAACCTGTGGGGAGTAGCCTTTGCCCAGTCCGCAGGCTCGACATTTGTACTGGGTGAAAGCTTCCACTCGGGGGATCACATAAATGGCACTTCCGGCAAGACCGAAGCTGTATCGGGCCTTGACCTGGGATTCACTTTAATACCCGTGCCGAAGCTCACCCTCGGGTACCTGGCCAGGAATGTTTACAGGAGTGACGCAGTACTTTCCGGCCGATCAAGCGCCTACGGCATCACAATGAAGCTTCCATGGGGCGTTTCTTTCGCCGCTGACCTGGATGAGACTACTAACCTGACCTATCCGGGAGAAAGAGAAACGAGGGCAGGCCTGGTATTCAGTCCCCTCAACGCCCTTGTTTTGAGAGCCGGGTACCAGGACCTTGCCGGGAATCAGACCAGGTATGCCTTCGGGCTTACATACAGGGACATGAATGGTACAATTGATGCCGCCATGCTTTGGGACCCCGATCTGGACGTAATGAAGAGGCTGGTATTCGCCCTGTCCATAGGCTTTCAACATGTTCAGGAAAATGTCCCGCAATAACGGGAGGTTGTAAACTCGATGGATTACCATGAACTTGTCTGAAAATTTTACACTCAATATTCTCAGGCACATGAAAAGTGCCCTCATTATCACCGACACCGAGGGCGCTATCCTCGTCATCAATAAATCCGCCAAAAAAATTCTCAAGCTGGATAAGGACAGGGAGTTTTCGGGCAGGAAAATTGATGAGGTCCTGGCACATTATCCCCGCCTTCTGGAACTTTTCCGAATATCATTTGAAATGCACACGCTGCCGGATCGCGCAGAGCTTCAGATCAGGAATACTGACGGCAGCGAGCGCAAAACGATCGGCTATACCCTTTCGCCGGTCATGGATGATGATTCCGGCAGGATCGCCACCGCAATGTTTTTTAAGGACCTGACCACGGTTGAACACGAGGAAACAAAGGAAAGGATCCAGGACAGGCTTGCTGCCCTGGGAATGATGGCAGCATGGATGGCCCACGAGATCAGGAACCCCCTTGCGGGTATCAAGATCAATGCAGGGCTTTTGCACAAGGGCGAGGAGAACCTTCAAAAGGTTCAGCTCACAGATGAGATCCTCAGTGAAGTAAAGAGACTGGACAAGATCATCACCCAAACCCTTGATTTTGTGAAACAAAAACCCATAAACCTCCATGAGTGCAATGTAAATGAGATTATCCGCGAGGGCCTTGACAAATATATCCACAGATATGACGGGATCGATGTCTGGTACTCCCTGTCAGAAGTCGGGACGCTGCTGCTGGACGCAAGCCAGATCGCCCAGGCGCTGGGAAATATCATTAAGAATTCTCTGGAGGCGATGCCTGAGGGAGGATCCATAACAGTTAGCACCCGGTTTACACCATCCAGTGCCGGAGACCAGGTTCCTGAAGGTGTTTCAAAGCAGGTTGTAAGGGAAGACAGGAACATCCAGATAGTGATCGAAGATACCGGCAAAGGTATTAAGGGTGAAGAGCTTGACAAGATATTTACCCCGTTTTTCACAACAAAAAGCGGCGGATCGGGGCTTGGCATGTCCCTGACCCAGAAGATCGTGTCAGATCACTGGGGTTTTATTGACGTGGCAAGTGAATTCGGTGAGGGCACAAAATTCATCGTTGTCCTTCCGGTCTACCGACAGGCGCATAAGGGAGAGTCCGATGATCAGTCTACTGATCGTTGAAGATCAGGCGGTGCTCAGAAAGGGCATTGTCAAGGTTTTCAAGGATTGCGGCTATTTTGTGGATGATGTCCAGGATGGTGAAACAGCTGTCAGGATGTTTAACGAACGCATCTACGACGTCGTAGTTACGGACCTCAAGCTGCCCAATATGAGCGGGATGGACGTACTGAAACACGCCAAGTCTTTGAACCCCGACACCGAAGTTCTGGTAATGACTGCTTACGGAACCATAGAGAACGCCATTGAGGCCATGAAGATCGGGGCCTTCGATTTTCTTCAGAAACCCTTCGGGATAGAAGAACTCGAGATGAGGGTAAAGAAGATCATTCAGAACAGGGGGATGGAAGAAGGCGATGAACGGCCTTCTCCAAAGACCGATGCCAGGTTTCATTTTCAGGAGTTCATAGGTGATAGCGAACAGATAAAGGAGGTTCTCGGCACCGTTCAAAAAGTCGCGCCCTCGAGATCAAGCGTGCTGATAACAGGCGAGACAGGAACGGGTAAAGAGTTGATCGCGGGATTGATACACTACAACAGCCCAAGGGCAAGGAACAGTTTCATCAAGGTCAACTGTGCAGCCCTGCCTGAAAATATCCTGGAGAGCGAGCTCTTCGGTCATGAAAAAGGGGCCTTTACGGGGGCCATTAACCAGAGAACAGGGCGCTTTGAACAGGCTGGGGACGGATCGATCCTATTAGATGAGATCGCCGACATGAGCCCGATGATACAGGCCAAGATCCTGAGAGTACTGCAGGAAAAACAGTTTGAAAGGGTGGGTGGAAGCAGGACAATTGATGTGGATGTAAGAATAATTGCAGCAACGAACAAGGAGATCGGAGAAGAGATCGAAGAAGGAAGATTTCGAGAGGACCTTTACTATCGATTAAACGTGGTAAGTATCCATATACCATCGCTACGGGAGAGAAGAGATGACATCCTCCCCCTGGCTGATTACTTTATGAAACGATACAACGCTGAGATGGGCAGGGAGGTCACAGAGATCAGCAGGGAAGGTCGGGACGCCCTCATCTACCACGACTGGCCCGGGAATGTCAGGGAACTGGAAAACACCATGGAAAGGGCGGTTCTTCTCTGCGAAAGCGACCAGCTTGAACCGGACGACCTCAACCTGCACGCAGCAGTGGGCGGCCGGAGAGAATCAACGGAGTCTCCCGCGTCGGAACTGGACCTGAAAAACCTTGAGAAGGAGGCCCTGCTCGAAGCGCTTCGTAAGACTGATTTCGTTCAAAAGGACGCAGCTGAGATCCTGGGTATCTCAAAAAGGGTCATCCACTACAAGATAAAACAGTTCGGGATCAAGCATCCAAGGTGGAAAAAAAATAAATAACACCTGAAGCTTCATGCCCACTCCCTGGATACATCTATCTTCAGACTTTCTGCAACCGCGGTGAGGTTTCTTGAATACCCTGACTACTTAATGTATCCTGTGACGCTTGTTTCTTGTCGAAAAACCGGAGACACGATTTAATGAAGATCACAGCAATATCTGTCAGCGACACAAAAGGTGTCAGGAAAGACAACGTGAAGACCGCTGAACTGATGGCAGATCACGGGATTGAAGGAGATGCCCACGCGGGCAAGTGGCACCGGCAGGTGAGCCTCCTTGCCAGCGAAAGCATTGCGAAAATGGTTGATCTCGGGCTCGACGTCGGGCCGGGGGATTTTGCGGAAAATATTACGACGCAGGGTATCGATCTATGTGAGCTTCCGATCGGCACAAGACTCCGCCTGGGAACAAATTCACTGGTCGAGATCACCCAGATCGGCAAGGAGTGCCACGACAAGTGCGCCATTTATTACCAGGCAGGTGACTGCGTCATGCCCAGGGAGGGCGTTTTTGCAAGAGTCCTCAAGAGCGGAACTATTAAAACAGGCGACTACATAAAAGTCCTGAACGGGGAGGCGCAGACATGCTGATAAGGGCCGGGGTCCTGACACTCAGCGACCGTTCCTCGGCTGGCCAATACGAGGACCGGAGCGGGCCGGCCATCATGGAAGAGCTTTCCTCCCTGAATATTGAATGGTCCAAAGTTGAGATCCTGCCTGATGAAGAGGAGCAGATCTCAAGGACTCTGGAAACATGGGCAGATGAGGCCAAGCTGGATCTCGTCCTGACAACAGGTGGAACAGGTCCTGCTCCCAGAGACCGAACACCAGAGGCAACCATCGCCGTTCTTGATTTCGAGATCCCCGGGATTCCGGAGGCGATGCGTGCTGACGGCTCAAAACACGTTCCAACAGCCGCCCTTGCCAGGGGCGTTGCGGGAGTCCGGGGCCAGACCGTGATAATAAACCTTCCCGGAAGCCCAAAAGCAGTCAGGGAAGGGATGCAGGTAATTAAACCGCTGCTGGTCCATCTGATCCAGAAAGTAAAGGGAGACCCGTCGGAGTGCTGCTCTTGAAGCAGCGGCCGCCGGGAGAAAACTTGAAGGGTCTGCTAGTAACTTTTGAGGGTGTTGAGGGTTCAGGAAAATCAACCCTGATCTCCCTGGTTCACAGTGCTCTGGCTAAAAAAAATATCGCGCTGACGGTGACCAGGGAACCGGGCGGCTCCGATCTGGGAAAGTCACTTAGAAAAGCACTGCTCGACCCTGCCGCTGCGGCTGTTTCTCCCATCGCTGAGCTCTTCCTCTACGCGGCAGACAGGGCCCAGCACGTAAATGATTTGATCGTGCCTGCACTCACAGAAGGCAAAGTTGTATTGTGCGACCGTTTCTCCGACGCGACAATAGCCTACCAGGGTCATGGAAGGGGCCTGCCCCTCGACGTGGTTCGAGAGGTTGACAGGACAGCCACCGGCGGCCTCAAACCTGATCTCACCGTGCTTCTTGACATAACGGCTGAAGCCGGTATCAGAAGGGCAAGGAGCAGGAACGAAAGAGATGGAACCCCCGACGAATCAAGGTTCGACGACGAAGCCCTCCCATTCCACAGGTCTGTCAGAGAGGGATATCTGGCCATCTCGGGCAGCGAACCTGAAAGATTCCTGATCCTGGACGGCATGCTTCCCCCGGAGGAGCTGGCAGTCCGGGTCGTTAGTGAGATCACTGCCAGATTAAAAAGTGTTAGCGATTGACTTTACCAGGAGTCGAGGCATGTGGGTAGAGTTCCAGGTTCCAGGTAAAAGACTACCGGAAATAGGAAACTAGATGCACAACACACTTTTTGACGACATAAAGGGACAGGACGGTCCTATCGCGATCCTTAAAAGGGCCCTGGAAAGTGGTCGGGTTCCAACAGCGTATCTTTTCACCGGCCCTCCCGGCTGCGGTAGAAAGCAGGTCGCCCTGGCCCTGGCAGCGTCACTCAACTGCGAGAATGGGCCCCTTGCATGCGGCACCTGTCAGGCGTGTCACCAGCAGTCGGCAGGTACCTTCATCGACCTTCATCTTGCCTCTCCCCTTCCGGGAAAGACGGAGATCGTCATTGGCCAGGTGAGAGAGATAATCGAGAAGGCGTGCCTTATGCCCATGCAGGGCAGGAATTCGGTTTTTATCGTCGATGATGCACACACGATGAACCTTAACGCTACCAACGCTTTTTTAAAGACACTTGAAGAACCCCCCGCGACTTCACGGTTCATCCTTATCGCGCCGAATCGTGATTCTGTTCTACCCACCATTTCTTCAAGGTGCCAGACGCTCATTTTCGCTCCGCTAGGACAAAAGGTCTTGATTGAGCTATTGCTGGAAGCTGGGCTGCCCGAGGAACGGGCAAACCTTCTGGCAGGTATGGCCCGTGGGAGTATGGACAGAGCTCTCGCCTACCACGCGCAGAAAGTTCCAGAAAAGCTGGCAGCGGAGTTCGAGCCCCTGGCCTCACTGCACTCGGCAGACGACAGTCTAATACTCGATCTGGCAGAGCGCTGGGGGAAAAAGAGAAACGATGCCACCGGCATCCTGGAGTTTATGGCACAGTGGTATAGAGACATGATGATCCTGTCAGTGGGAGGGCCAAGGGACCAGGTCATTCACCAGGGCCACTTCGAGGCCCTGGAAAACGGTGTCCAGGCAATCGGCAGGAATGCCCTGCCGTTTATTCTGGAAGCTGTAGAAGACGCCAGAGAGGATCTTTCGAGGAATTCAAATGTTGAGTTGACACTGGACCGGCTTCTGCTGACCATAAGAGCCCGCGCCAGCTTGTCCATATGATCAACCAGGAAGCACTTTCAAAAAAGCAGCCGAGGAAATAAATATGACTGAGACAGTTGACAATAGCGAGTCCGGGACTACGGGAGATGATCAGGAAAGGGAGACAACCCTTCGTTCCGTCGTAATTCAGATCAGGGGACAGAACCGAACCATGCACTTTGCCGCCGGGGAACACAACTTGAAACCTGGCGATGAGGTTGTTGTTGAGGGTAACAAGGGCAAAGCTCTCGGTGTGGTCATGGAAAAGCCCGTTACCCTGCCATGCGTCAAATGCGATCAACCCAGGGTGCTGCGCAAAGCAACGCCGGACGAACTGGAGCGCGACGCCCAGAACAGGGACCTTGAAAAGAAAGCTTTCGATTACTGCAACGAGATCATTAACGACTGGGAGCTTCCAATGCGCCTGGTGAGGGTTGAGTTCCTGCTGGACCGCTCCAATGCCATCTTTTTCTTTACCGCCGAAAAACGGGTTGACTTCAGGGAACTGGTGCGTAACCTCGCCAGGGAGTTCCAACTTCGGATCGAGATGCGCCAGATAGGGATTAGGGATGAAGCAAAACTCATGGGAGGGGTCGGTCCCTGCGGCATGGCATTTTGCTGCTGCACTTTCCTTGAAGAGTTTGCACCGATCTCAGTAAAGATGGCCAAGGAACAGAACGTCATCCTCAACCCCAACAAGATCTCCGGCGGCTGCGGGCGTCTGTTATGCTGCCTGAATTACGAGTATGAGAACTACCAGGAAGTTTCCAGGGACCTGCCCAAAGTGGGCAAGAAGGTTAATCTTCCAGAGGGTACGGGGAGGGTCCGCGGCTGGGACATCTTTTCAATGACCATTACGATAGACATGCCCGACAGGGAAACTCTGGTCATGAGCATCGATGAATTTCAGGAGAAGATCAAATGACCGAGACCTTCTATGTGACGACACCGATCTACTACGTGAACGATGTTCCCCACATAGGTCACCTCTACACCACAGTGGCCGCAGATGTGGTGTCCCGCTATATGCGTTCTTCAGGCAGGGATGTCATGTTCCTGACGGGTACGGACGAACACGGCATGAAGGTGGAGCAGGCAGCCAAACAAAGGGGCATGTCACCTGCTGAGCACTGTGATGAGATGGTAGTCAGATTTCAGGATCTGTGGCGGCGTTTTGCAATAAGCAACGATGATTTTATCAGGACAACACAAAAGCGCCACATGGATGTCGTCCAGAAATTCATGAACATCCTGAAGGAAAAGGACGACATATATTCGAGCACTTATACCGGCCTTTACTGCGTCCCGGACGAGAGGTTCTGGACTGAAAAGGACCTCGTGGACGGCAACTGCCCCGACTGCGGAAGGGAGGTCATCCAGATAGACGAGTCCAACTACTTCTTCCGGATGGGCAAGTATCACGACTGGCTTTTAAAACACATCGAGGACAACCCCGGCTTCATCAGACCTGAGACCAGGCGCAACGAGATCCTGGGCTTTCTTAAAAAGCCCCTTTCCGACCTCTGCGTCAGCAGGCCGAAAGAGAGGCTTCACTGGGGCATCGAGATCCCCTTCGACAGCGATTACGTGACCTATGTGTGGTTCGACGCCCTGATAAACTACGTCACTGCACCCGGCTATAATGTGGATGACGACAAGTTTGCGTCTTTCTGGAAAAACTCCACTCATCTCGTAGGCAAAGACATCCTCACAACACACACTGTTTACTGGCCCACCATGCTCAAGGGAGTCGGCCTGCCGCCCCCCGGGAGGGTGTTCGCCCACGGCTGGTGGACCGTTGAAGGACAGAAGATGTCAAAATCCATCGGAAACGTGGTCGAGCCCAATTTCCTTGCCGACGAATACGGTATCGACGCTATCCGTTACTTCATCCTCAGGGAGGTCCCCTTCGGCCTGGACGGTGATTTTTCGCATTCGGCTCTCGTTGGACGGATCAACTCGGATCTTGCCAACGACCTGGGGAACCTCCTGCAGCGGTCCCTGGGAATGCTGGACAAGTACATGAAGGGTGTGATCCCGAAGAAACCGGGCAAGGCCGCCCTGGGAAATGCCGAGAATGCGCTGGCTGCCCACGCAGACAGGATAGCCGGCGAAGTCGCCGGCTTCATGGACGAGCTTGCCTTCGACAGGGCGTTGAAATCGATATGGGATCTCATCAGTGGGGCAAACAAATACATAGACTCATCCGCCCCCTGGAAGCTTGCCAAAGAGAAGGACTCGAAGAATCTGGACAAGGTAATGTTCACACTCTTTGAAGCCATTCGCCAGACCGCGGTCCTGATAAGCCCCTTCATGCCTGACACGGGTCAGAAGATGTTCAGGCAGCTGGGGCTGGCACCGATAAAAGACCTTCAGCAGGTAACATCCCTGGGGAAATGGGGACTTATCCCCGGCAATACAAAGACCTTCAGGGGACCTGCTCTCTTCCCGAGGATCGAGAAGGTTCCCGGTATAACGGCTGCCGGTGAGAATCAGGGGGAGACTTCAGGCAAACAGGACGACATGCAGGATAAAAAAGGAGCTGACAACATGATCACCATTGAGGATTTCGCAAAGGTTGAACTGATGACTGCCAGGGTGCTGGAAGCGGAGCGGGTGCCTAAATCAAAAAAGCTCATTCGGCTGATCGTTGATTCAGGGGAGGAGCGACAGCTCGTCGCAGGTATCGCCGAGCACTACGAGCCGGAAGACCTCGTCGGGAAGACAATAGCTGTCGTTGCCAATCTGAAACCTGCAAAGCTCATGGGTGTCGAGTCCAGGGGCATGATCCTGGCCGCCGAGGACGACACGGGCGTGCATGTTCTGACTTTTGACGAAAGTGTCAAACCTGGAACACGTATAAAATAAGTTCCAGGTTTCAAGTTCCAGTATTGAAAGCCTAATTTTTGACAAGAGCCTTACCGCGGAAAGCTACCGGTCGCCCATATGGACAATGTCGCGTTTATTGACTCCCACGCCCACCTGGAAATGAAACAGTTCCGCGACGGCCTTGATCAGGTCGTCGAAAGGGCTCATTCAGCGGGGGTCATTCACATCGTTACTGTAGGCTCAACTCTTGAGGAGAGCAGACGGGCTGTAAAGATCGCTGAGGCAAGGGAGACCGTTTCGGCTGTCATCGGGATCCATCCCCACGATGCGGCAGAGCTCGATACAGGCGCCCTGGCCGAACTCAAGAAGCTCTCCGGCAATCAGGAAGTAGTCGGGATCGGCGAAACCGGGCTCGATTTTTTCAGAGACCGTTCTCCCAGGCCCGTCCAGGAAGATTCATTTAGAAAGCACATAAGGCTGGCGAAGGAAAGTTCTCTACCGCTGGTCGTTCATGTCCGGGACGCCTATGAAAGATCCCTGGACATAATGCGGGATGAAGGCCTGCCTGAGCGTGGCTGCGTCATCCACTGTTTTTCCGGAACAGTTAACGACGCTCACGCTTTTCTCGATCTTGGCGCATTCCTCTCTTTTACCGGGACCATAACCTTCCCATCCAGCAAGAACCGCGAATGGGCCGACGAAATACTTTCCACCGTCCCGCTGGAAAAGATGATGGTAGAAACCGACTGTCCCTACCTGACGCCGCACCCGCACCGCGGAAAGCGCAACGAACCGGCAAACGTGACCCTTGTGGGCGAGAAAATCGCGCAGGTCAAGAAGCTCTCCGTAGCTGACGTGGCGCGGATCACCTCGAGGAACGCAATTCATTTTTTCAGCCTTCCCCTCTCAGATCCTGATGCCAGGGTGGCCTACACGATACGGGATTCTGTCTACCTTAACGTCACTGGCAGGTGCACGAATGAGTGCACTTACTGTCAGCGCAGTACCAACCCCGTCGTCAAGGGCCACGACCTGAGCCTTGCAGCCGATCCCACCGTAAACGAGATGGTGTCGGCCCTGGAAAAGGAAAAATGGCAGGAGCGCTCTGAGGTGGTCTTCTGCGGCTACGGTGAGCCGACCATGCGGCTGGAAGAAGTTAAGGAAATCGGAAAACGCCTGAAGGAAGCCGGCGCGGGAAAGATCCGCCTCAACACCAACGGCCTCGG
>CAYVSA010000029.1:0-1419 GCA_964454175.1 uncultured Pseudomonadota bacterium | reverse complement strand
GGTTCAGGGTGCGGGAGTTGAATGAAGTAGGATAAGTGCGGAGTTTCTGGTTTCTGGTTTCCAGTTATTTGTTTGATGGGAGTCAGGAGTCAGGTTTCAGTTTTAAGGTGTCCTGTCCCGACTTTCAACATTCAACTTTCAACTAATTGTACATCGACACTTCGATACCTCGACACTTCGACACCTCGACACTTCGACACTTACACACACATCACTCATCCACCCCCATACTCGGGCTCGTTGCCATCGTGAACAGCGGAAACATGATCAGGATCGCTGGAGTCTCTCCTCCTCATCTCCCGGCTGATCCTCTCGGCCAAAAACATCTTCATGAGGGATTGGTAGGGAACATCCAGGCGGTTGGCAAGGAGCTTTAACTCCTCCAGCATGATCTCGGGCAGGCGGAGGGAGATAGTCTTAACCGAAGGTTTGAGTTTGGGGAAGGAGACCTTGCGGCCTCGTTTCCAATCGACGTAGCCGACTGAATCGGCTTCGGCCCAGAATGACCGTTCCTCATCCTCGGTTTTGAATTCAGGTTTTTTATCATTCATATTTATAGTACACCTCCCGTTCACGCCGGCTCATAGGCCTGGCAGATATAACTCTGATCAGGTCTTTTCGCATCGTTAACACAAGGAACAGCATCCTGTCTGTGTCTGTCTTTCCCAAAGCGTAATATCTTCTCTCGTCCTGCGAGTGTCTTTCGTCATCACTGACCACAACTGGCCGGTTGAAAAAGACCTGCTCACACTCAAAAGCCCTGATCTTGTGTTTCTCCCAGTTCTTATCAACATTGCCATCGTCCCAATCAAACCCGGTAGCGTTACGAAGCCTCTCCCAGATGTCCATAATAAAAGTATATGTCTGAAATATACATATATCAAGTTGTTTTCTGGGTCTGTGTCTGCGCTCAACTATTGTCGGAAGTCATTCCGGGCGCTCACGAAGTGAAGCACGACAGGTTAATGGCTGGAGTCCAGGGTCCAATGTCCAAGGTCCAATGCCCAACGTCCAATGTCCAACGTCCAATGTCCAAGGTCAAATATCTAAGGTTCTAATTAACATAATAAATTCGACCATGTTCACTCGAGAAAATAACAGGAAAAATACCTCCACAAATGTTTGTATTTCTACTTTCTTTTCGCCAGTTTCAGGCGGTTTCCCCATTTTTTCAGTGCAGACACGGGTTTTTTGATGGGCTCAGTTCCAGTAACCAGTTCCAGGATGTGCCAGGTCTGCCTGCCCTTGCCGACAAAACGGTTAACGCAGCCCATGCAGGAAGTGACGATGTAGGCACCGAATGAGTCCGTGGTCACTCTTGATGTGAACTCGTCGGCCAGTTCCGGGTCCTGGGTGTTGATGCTCCCGCCGTACCCGCAGCATGAGGGCAGGTCCTGCTCATCCACTTCCACGGCAGCA
>CAYVSA010000028.1:22865-26724 GCA_964454175.1 uncultured Pseudomonadota bacterium | reverse complement strand
TGTGGAAGTTCGACGGGATCTATTGGACCTGGATTTCGGGAAGCAACACCGTCCAACAGCTTGGCGTCTACGGAACTCTGGGTGTGCCCGATGCGTCTAACATGCCTGGGGGGAGGAGTTACAGTGTATCGTGGATAGACAGCGCGGACAACCTGTGGCTGTTCGGCGGTCTTGGACCGGACGGGACAGGACTCTCAATCCGTCTTAACGACCTGTGGAAGTTCGATGGGACCGACTGGACCTGGATGTCGGGAAGCAATAAATTTGACGAGCTCTGCTTTTACGGCACCAAAGGTTCACCCGGCGCGTCCAACGTGCCCGGCGCAAGAGTCGGAGCCGTGTCATGGATTGACAGTGCAGACAACCTTTGGCTGTTCGGCGGTTCCGGACATGCAGGGACAACTTCCAGCAGAGGTAAACTTAACGACCTTTGGAAATTTGACGGTACCAACTGGACCTGGGTTTCGGGAAGTGATGTTAATTTCAGTACCGGGGTCTACGGAGCCAAAGGTTTGCCGGATCCTTCAAACGTGCCTGGCGCAAGAGATGGGGCCGTGTCATGGGTAGACAGCATGGATAACCTCTGGCTTTTCGGAGGCAGCGGATATGCGATAACTGCCGGAACGTTTAATTCGGGCCGTTTGAACGACGTATGGAGATTCGATGGTACGAACTGGACATGGATATCGGGAAACAGCACGATAAACAGTCTGGGCGCATACGGCACCATGGGTTCACCTGACGAGTCAAATGTTCCAGGAGCAAGGACCCAAAGCATTATCTGGAAGGACAGTGCGGGTAACATCTGGCTATTTGGCGGTGTTGGATATGACGGGACGCTGACCGAGTTCAACGATCTGTGGAGGTTCGGTCCGTAAGGGCTCTTCACCTGGGACATGGAACATGGTTAAAGTTTTCGGCACTTTCAACCTTCAACCTTTAACTTTCAACTCGATGTTGTTGCCCCCAACACCTCAATCAACTATGATGAGATATGGGCAAGGAGACCTCCTACTGCACCAACCATCCTGAGACAAAGGCCAGGCGTCGGTGCTTCCAGTGTCTGGCCTCCATATGCCCCAAATGCCAGATCAGGGCGTTGGGACACATTTTCTGCTCACCCAAATGCAAGACCGCATTCTGGTTCCAGGACAGTTTCTCTCAGGTAAAACGTTATATTCTTCGATTCTCCCTGGGCATAAAAAAGTTCGAGCGGGAATTTGAGCGATATTCCGGCGGCCGTCTACTGAGGGTCATCTCAATTTCCATGCTTCTTGTTCTCCTGTACCAGGTCCTGGCACTCAATAACGCCGTCAGAGAACTGGAAGCAACTCGTGCAGCTCCGGGGGCTGCCATGATGTCACCGACCCTCGAGGTAAAAAACGAGGACGGCAGCATGATCCTGGCGGGAAGGGCTGAGGGTTTCGCAACTGTCATCCTCCTGGTTGATGGCGCCGAAAGGGACGTGGAAACAGTCAGATCGGGCCGTTTCAAATTTTCCATGGACCGAAAAGAGTCTGACCGCTCCGTACAGGTCCAGGTCTACGGCAACGACCTTCCTGCAATATACTCCAGGGCAGTGAGGCTTCCCGAGATATTACGAAGATCGAGCCTGAGGAGCTCTGCATCTGCTTCCATACAGTCAGGGGTGCCAACTGCCGTTTCTCAGGGCAGAATTGGTATGAGAGAGGCCCTTCTTTCCGGTCCAGGCGACATCAACCGTGGTGATCCGCGCAAGATGAAAGTGGCAATTACCTTCGACGGGGGCAGTCATGGCAACGCGGCAGAAAGGATCCTTGACCTCCTCGCTGAAAGAGGCCTTACTGCCACCTTCTTTTTAACGGGCACTTTTATCAGACACTACCCGGAGATCACCAGGAGAATAGCCAGGGAGGGCCACGAAGTTGGCAACCACACCTACGACCATCCGCACCTGACTACATACGAAAAGAACAGCAGGCACCAAACCTTGAGCGGTATCAACGCAGGTAAGATAAAGAAAGAACTTGTCCGCAACAACGCTCTTTTCAGGAAGATCACGGGCAAGGATATGATCCCCATGTGGCGTGCGCCTTACGGTGAGCACAACAGGGAAATACGCGAGTGGGCACTGGCTGCGGGGTACAGGCACGTATCCTGGACCTACGACCCCAAAACCAGAACGAGCCTGGACACACTTGACTGGGTAACAGACCGCAAATCCCGGCTTTACCTCAGCTCATCCCAGATTATCAGCAAGATCATGTCTTTTGACAGTAATACAGAAAAAGGACTCGGCGGGGGTATTATCCTTTTACACTTGGGGTCAGAGCGGGTGGACGACCCCTTTTACCCTAACCTGGCCAGCCTCCTGGACCAGCTTGAGGGAAAAGGTTATTCGGTGGGATCGGTGAGTTCGCTGCTGGGTGGGGGCTGACGTAGAACGAGTCCAACGTCCAATGTCCAATGTCCAACGATCGAGGTGGTTACATTGGTGTTCAACCTTCAATGTTAATCCATTTTCCCATTTCTAATGCTCTATTTTCTAATTACCCAACTTCCAGGAAGATCCTCTTGAGAGTTCCCGAGTAGGACCGGGAAAAGTCCTTCTTCTCGGATTCTCCCATTTCAGCGATCCTGTGGAGGATGACCCTCTTGGAAGAGCTTATAAGGTTGGGGTGAAGGGTCGTGCTGAGGGATACGTCCATGAGGTCCTGCATCAGGAGCAGGGGCAGCAGGGCGTGGGATATGCGCGGAGCGCTGTAGGGATTAAAGACTAGAGACTTTCGCACCCTGTATCGGCTCCCCCACTTCTGGTGGATAAAGATAACTTCCAGCACATCGGGCGAAGTAGGCCGCAGGGCGGCAGCTTTCAATACTATTTCCTCGGTCATTCTGGGGTTATTCAGCAAATGACTGACCACCGTGGGGTCCTGATCGGTGATCAGGGTGTTCAATGTGTTGGGGTCAGAGCGCCTTGCCAGAGACTTGCGTACACCAAGGGGAACGTAATCCTGAGCGGACGTATTTGAAGAAATATCGTCCGAGTGATAGATCTTCCTGTGGGGCGGGGTGGACGAGAGCAGGGCGGTGACATCGTCCATCTGAAGGCGTTTGCAGCGGCCAAGGACCGAGCTCATAAAGTCGTTCCCGGTAAAGGAAGCTACGGTCCTTATGTCACCAATGTGGCTGACCAGCTCAGCGAAACCAGGCACCCTCCTGCTTGCCTTCATGACTATGTCCCTGAGCAGGTATGGAGCATGCTCTTCCCCTATGGTCATCATCTCCCTGGCGATGAGATACAGGGTCATCGTGTGACTGTGGGACCCTTTTGATTCACGCATCAGGACATCGACCCTGTCGCCGATCTTTCTGATAATGAGGATACGGATAAGGCGGATAAAACGTTCCATAGGTTATCTTTTTTTATCAGGTCTGAGTGGGTATTGCAATGTTGGCGGGGCGTGAGTATATAATCAGATGTGTTCAAGGCTCAAGTTTAAGGAAAGCAGTAGAACATCAGATATTTGAGCATTATAGATTGAAAAAAAGATGAACATACCCACCGAGCGGATAATTGAAGAACTCTCAAGACCCGAAGCCTATCCACAGCAAGTAACAGAAGTCCAGGTCATCCAGACCCACATCTCGGTGGTCTTCCTGACGGACAAGCTGGTCTACAAGGTCAAAAAGCCCGTCGATTTGAGTTTCCTGGATTTCACGACCCTGGAAAAGAGGCTCCATTTCTGCCGGGAGGAACTTAACCTCAACAGGCGGCTGAGTCCTGAAATTTATCTCGATGTAGTCGCGGTAACTGAAGAGGGCGGCACCCTGAAAATCGGCGGCGAGGGCAAGCCTGTTGAATACGCGGTCATGATGC
>CAYVSA010000028.1:12150-22765 GCA_964454175.1 uncultured Pseudomonadota bacterium | reverse complement strand
GGCACCCTGAAAATCGGCGGCGAGGGCAAGCCTGTTGAATACGCGGTCATGATGCTTCGTCTTCCCGAGGACCGCATCCTTTCAAACCTCCTTGAAAAAGGAGAGGCGACCGGGATGATGATGAAAAGGATAGCAGGGAAGATCTCCCACTTCCACCTGTCAGCCCCGTCCTCAGAAGAGATCACCCGAATTGGCGGTACCTCGGCTGTAGATATCAATACAGAAGAGGATTTCGCCCAGATAAAACCATTTATAAGTCAGACCCTGTCAAAGCAGACCTTTGACTTGCTGGCAGAGTACACCAGGACTTTCAGGAGCGTGAATGCCGGGCTGTTTGACGAAAGGGAAACTGGCGGCTGGATACGGGATGGGCACGGCGATCTTCATTCCCAGCACATATGTATGGACAACGGAATACAGATATTCGACTGCATTGAATTCAACAAGCGTTTCAGGTACTCGGACATACTGTGCGACGCAGCCTTTTTGTCTATGGACATTGAAAAGCTCGGACACCTACAGCTGGCATCCACATATACGGAAGCCTACCTGAAAGAGGCCGGACAGGAGGGCAACGAAGCACTCTACAACTTCTACAAATGCTACAGAGCTGTCGTCCGTGGAAAGGTTGAGGGTTACCGTTTTAAAGATCCATCCGTGTCAGGATCCGAAGCCGCACAGGCCCGGGATAACGCCGCTGACTTTATGCTCCTTGCCGAAAAATTCGCCAGGACACTCAGTCCCCTAACATATTTTCTGACTTGCGGATTAATAGGTTCCGGCAAATCCTCTGTGGCAAACGGCCTTGCGAGCAAGCTTGATCTGACCGTTTTTTCATCCGACCGCGTAAGAAAAGAACTGGTGGGGATCGATCCTGAAGAGAGCCGCGAGGTTCCCTTCGAAAGTGGGATCTATTCACCCGACATGACAGAAAAAACCTACAGAAAGATCAACGATGAGGCCTTAAAAACCCTGGGGGCTGGAGGCAGCGTTGTCGCAGATGCGACCTTCTCTCAAAGAGCACACAGGGAGGCGGCGGCAAAGACTGCCGCGGAGGCCGGTGCGAGACTGCTGGTCCTGCACCTCACGGCAAGCGAGAACACTTTAAAAGAACGCCTTGCGGTGCGAAGGAAAAAAGGGGGCATATCTGACGGGAGAGTGGAGGTCCTGGCAGACCACATGAATTCATTTGTACGCCCGGTTGAACTGGGAGAGAGTTCAAAGGTTGAACTGGACGATTCGTCCACACTGGATGAATCAATTAAAGCTGCTTACCGCTGCGCCCTTCGAACCATCTGAGCAGGAAAAGCTCAGATTCTTTTGCGTCCGGATTCAGGTCCCCATCCACCACTGCCCTTACGAGGGCATCTTTTGCTTGACCAACCACCGGGCCCGCTTCAACATTAAGAAGATCCATGATCCTTTCGCCATCCAGGGGGGAGGTAAGGGGAGGTTCGGTACCGGCCATTTCCTCCAGTTTTTTCTTCATGACATTTAAAGATCTGAGTTTATCAGCCCTGAGCCGAAGGGCCGAAGCATCAGCTTCCAGCAGCACCAGTAGTCTGGGGAGGTGGTCACCTGCTCTTACCATGAACCTTCGAATCGCCCTGTCAGTCCACTGTGAGTCGTACTGGACCATGTGAAGCCCGACCAGATCGGTAACATCCTTTATGAACTGTTTACCAAACTTCAGCCTGGTCAGGAGCTCAGAGGCCATAACAGCACCTGTTGATTCGTGACCGAAATACCTGTCCACTTCACCGGACCTGCTCCTCACAGCAGGCTTCCCGCAATCATGGGTCAGGGCTGCCCACCTGAGAACAGGGTCCGGGGGGACTCTGTCAACTGCGCGAAGGGTGTGGTTAAACAGGCTGGGATAATGATGCGGGGTGCGCTGGCGGAAGTGAACCATCTCATGGATCTCAGGAGCTATCACTGAAAAAGCCCCCCATTTCCCCAGGGAGGACAGCCCCAGCGAGGGACGCTCTGACACCATGATCTTTTCCAGTTCATCCCTGACTCTTTCCGTAGCTACCCCCGTCAGGTGCCTGACTGCCCTGCGTGCTGCAGAGCCGAAAGCCCGGTCCAATTGATAACCGGTGGTGCTCCGAAGCCTTGCCGCCCTGAGAATCCTGAGTGGGTCATCCCCAAGTGTTACCAGCGGGTTGAGAGGCGTTTTGAGCAGACCAGCGGATAGATCGGCAAGTCCATTACCGGCCGGGTCCAGGACAGTTATTCTGCCGCGATCAGATCCGATCTGTTCCAGATCCATGTACAGTGCGTTGATCGTGAAATCCCTGGACAGGGCATCACGCACAAGCGGGTCGTCTGACTGAGGGACCAGACCGGTCCTTCTGTCTGCGTGGGCGATCTCAACCTGGCCGGAAGGTCCAAGAACCAGATAAGTTCCGAATCGGGGAAAAGATACCGGTTCCCTGACCCCCCAGGTTTGGGCAAGCACCGATGCCAGCTCGTCAACCCCGGCTTCTTCCTTCCCGAATACTACCAGGTCCCAATCAGAAGGAAGCCTGTTTTCAAGCAGGTCCCTGACGGACCCCCCCACCAGAAACACTGACAGCCCAAGCTGTGACGCGGCCCGGGCTGCTTGTGTAGAAAGAGCCTTCAACGGCTCAAATATGTCCTGGGTCAACTTAACCTGATGTGTCGTCTTGCCCGCCATCCTGCTGCCCCGGGTCTGTAGCGGCTTCACCGTCATCTCCGCTTTCCTTTTTCAGGCTGCCGCTGATGAGGTTAAGGATCTCTTCGTGATCAAAAGGCTTGATAATGTGATCGTCACCACCGGCTTCCTTTATTTTCCTGGTGATCTCCTTGCCGCCGGAAGCGGAGACAATGATAACCGGTATTTTTTTCGTCACCTTATCTCGTTTCATCCTCCTGGTGATCTCGTATCCGTCCAGGTCAGGCATCATAAGATCGAGCAATACGACCTGGATCCCGTTCTCCTTCACAGCTCCTATCACACTTTTGGAGTCCGTGGTTGTATAGGCATCGTATCCGTATTTCGTGAGGATCATGGACATCATCTTCAGGAAGGCTTCATCATCGTCCACCACCAGGATCTTTTCGCCTCTCCCCTCAACCAGGCTGGTTGAAGATACCTCTTCCTTCCAGTCCTCGACGTGCTCGTCGCCCAGGGTGGTGACACTCGCCGGGTCGCCCGGAGGCAGCAGGATGAGGAAGGTCGTTCCTTTTTCCTCTTCACTGTCTACAAAGATCTTGCCGTTGTGGGCCAGCACGATCTCCCTCACAATGGACAGCCCCAGCCCTGATCCTCCGAATTTCCTGGTGGACGAACTGTCAACCTGGTAGAACCGGTCGAAAATACTGTTCTGCTGCTCCTTCGGAATACCTATCCCGTTATCGCTGACCCTGAACTCTACAAAATCGGTCTTCGGCCTGATGCTGATAGCCACCCAACCGCCGTTGGGAGTGAACTTGAGAGCGTTGTCCATGAGGTTCTGGAAGATCTGCAGGATCTTTTGATAATCCCAGAAGACCTGGCTGATTTCACCCTCCACATCCAGGGTAACCGTGATGTCCTTCTCGTCCATCTTCGGCTTGAAACTTTCGATGAGCTTCTTCATCATTTCTTCCGGATAACACGGCTGGCGGTCGAGCCTGAATTCTCCCGATTCGATCCTGGTGAGATCCAGAAGGTCTTCGATAAGGCTGAGCTGATTTACGCCCTGCTCCTTGACGACAGCCAGAACATCTTTTAACGACTTTGACGGCTTTCCGTAGTTTTTTTCGAGCACCAGTGAAAGATATCCGTTTATGACTGTCAGGGGTGTCCTGAGTTCATGGGACATTATGGATAGGAACTTGTTCTTGACGTCGTTGGCACGCCTGAGCTCCTTGTTCATGGTCTGGAGGATGTCATAATTCTCCTGAAGCCTGGACTGAGCCTCCTCCAGCTCGGCAGCCGTGGACTGGAGCTGAACGTAAGATGCCTGCAGTTCCTCGTTGGTGGATTCCAGTTCCAGGTATTTCCTGTTTACTTCCTCCTGTTTCTCCCTGAGGGCCACAGTCCTGTCGTGCACCTTTTTTTCCAGAGTTTCATTGAGCTCCTGCAGCTCCTCTTTCTTTTCGTTCAGCCGTTTT
The DNA here is from genome assembly GCA_964454175.1 of uncultured Pseudomonadota bacterium. Lineage (GTDB taxonomy): Bacteria > BMS3Abin14 > BMS3Abin14 > BMS3Abin14 > BMS3Abin14 > CAYVSA01. The sequence goes on along the minus strand of CAYVSA010000028.1, from coordinate 18,643 downwards.
TCCCTGTTCGAAAGGACCTCGGACATGTAGTTGAACCGCTCTGCAAGCAGGTTCATCTCGTCCTTGCCAGGGAGATCTATCCTGAAGTCGTAGTCGCCCTGGACGACAGCCTCGGTGCCCCTTGTGAGCTTCCGGATCGGCTTGGTAACTGCTGTTGCCGTCAGGATCATCCCTCCCAGGACAAGGATTATGGTAATTATCACCGTTACGGTGTTTAACCTGCCGATCCTTGCAATGTTGTTGTCCATCTCGATGTGGATGTGCTCCAGCATGGGTGTCGTAACCTGGTTGAGCTCAAAAACAATGTCGTAGATAAGATCAAGGTCATGCTGCAGGTTGGTTTTGACATCCTCCGGGCTCACTCCCTCGCCCCTGGTGATGAGCAGGCTGGCAGCCATCGTGAAATCGTTGAAGGCGGACTCGAAAAGGCTGAGGACCTGTGAGAGGTCGGAAACCAGGGATTCCGGGTTATCATGGCACATCCCGCACCCCTTGTTGGTTACCAGGTCCGGATTGACCTCCTGCTCAAGCCTGGAAAGAGAAAGATTTATGTTGGTCACCCTGTCCAGAAGGTCCTGGAGCCTGTCCTTATCGAACCTGGCCCTCTCGATCTCACCTACCGCTATGAGTGTTCTGGTGTGGAGGTCCTGTATATCCCTGATGACTCCATCCATCTGGTAGTAAGCGACATAATAGTTATTGAACGTGTTCATGAAGGAGGCAACCAATCCTCCCCCTACGAGAACTACGAAAAAAATGGCCGATAGGCCGATAACGATGTTACGTTTCAAGGTCTTCCGCCCTCTGTGTCCTGCTTTTTGGGCGAGTGGTCAACTACATCGATGGTACTTATATCGAAGCCGGCGGCTGCTACTACGTCAAGGACGGTGTCGTAATCCTTCAGCTCGCAGGGGATGAACTTCCTGGCCCCGAATTTCTTAAGGGCTTTAAGTCCTCCAGGTGTTTTGTCCATATTGAGCAGGGTATCTCGCAGCTGCTCCCTGAGTTCTGGCTCCATTGCCGGCGATACCGCAAAGGTGGCGTCCGGGAATTTTCCGCCAACGTACAACACATCAATTATATTCCCCAGGTCCGGATTTTTCTTCATCGTCTCTTCAAAAACGGTGTTCTTTGCAGCGCCTATTTCTGCAAACCCGTTGGAGACCATCCAGATAGCGGCATCGTGGCTCCCCGCTATCTTCATGACGGAGAAGAATTTTTCCGGCTCCATGCCGACTCCGTTTTTTTTCAGCAGGTACAGTGGATAGAAATACCCTGCGGATGTGTGCTTGTTAGCGAAGGTAAAGGACCTGCCCTTCCAGGTTGACAGGTCACGGGTCAAACCGGAGTCTTTTCTTGCGAATATGACGGACTTGTATGTTGACTCTCCAGACTCCCAGACCGGCCTTACAAGGGGGATGAAGCCGTGTTTAATGATCCCGTGCGCCATGAGGAAGCTTCCCAGTACAGCCACTTCGGCATCACCGTCGTAAAGGGCGGCAAGGGTATCCCTGTAGTCCTTCATGACCCCGAAATTGAACTTGACCGGCATCACCGCACAGACGTAGTCGCACATGTAGTTATACTTAATGTGCTGGTTGAAGATGTTTCGCTCCGGGACCAGTACGGCCCTGATGGTTTTCTTCATCTCCTCGGCCTGGGCCGTACCCGATAAGGCCAGTGAAACAGCTAGTGCAGCTGACGCGATCAGCCTACTCGATCTCTTCAATGCGGTACTCCCTCTTGCCCAGGCCGATTTCCTCACCGTGGGCCAGGAGCGGTTCCCAGTCGATGCCGGTAACGCTCCTGAACTTGTCCTTAGCGTCCAGCTCCTCCAGTTTACTGCCTCCCAGACCCTGCGCACGGTTTGCCATGTCAACTGCGGCCTGATCAACTGCCACAGGGTCTGTTGAAACCATTATTCCCACATCCGCCACGAAGGGGGGATCATTAAAATCATAGCAATCGCAGTCCGGACTCATGTTCACCAGGAAGTTGAACGAAAGGTGCTTGCCCGGTTTATTCTTCAGCACGCCGTAGGCATACTCGACCGTCTTCTCGTGGAGCGCCGGCACGTCCGTCTTCCAGTTCACTGCGATCGCCCCGTCGGTGCACACCACCGTGCACTCTCCGCACCCGATACAGATGCTCTCGATGATCTGAGCGGTCATTCCCTCCTGCAGGCTGATCGAATCTGCCGGACACCACCTCACGCATCTGCCGCAGGATGTACACTTTTCAGAGTCGACCACCGGGAGCACGTCCGAGTGCATCTCCTGCTTTCCCGAGGGGGCGGCGCCGCCCATGCCGATGCTCTTAATCGCCCCTCCAAAACCGAACAGCTCGTGGGCGGTGAAGTGGGCAAGGGTTACGATGGCGTCTGCGTGGTAGACTGCCGACGCTATTTTCACTTCCTCGAACCGCTTCGCGTTTATCCTTTCAGCGATGTAATCGAGGCCGATCAGACCGTCTCCGATGATCACAGGGGCGCCCAGCGTCGCGTAGGTAAAGCCGTTCTTAATTGCTGTTTCCAGGTGGTCGATAGCGTCACCGCGGCTGCCCTTGTACAGCGTGTTCGTGTCGGTGACGAAGGGCTTGCCGCCGGCTTTTATAATCTCCTCGACGATCACCCGGGCGTACATCGGGGGCAAAAAGGCCGTGTTTCCAGCCTCGCCGAAATGGAGCTTTACCGCTACCCTGTCGCCCTCGTCTATACAGTCGGCAAAGCCGCTGGCCGCAAACAGCTTCCTGGTCTTGTCCAGGAGGTTGTAGCCGACTCTCGACCGCAGATCTGTGAAGTGGACGGTTGACTCCAGCATCAGCGTGCCTCAGTTGGGATCAGTGGGATCAAAGGGTGAGAAGTCCAGATATGCTCTCGCCAGGGGAAAATCCTCCGAACCGCCATTAAGTGTAGTGTCCCCGTCCTGAATCACCAGGTCCACAAGGGCCGAAGTGGTTTTACCCGTTCCCCAGAAGTTTCCTTCCGCACTTATGGGGATCCAGGTGGAACTGGTGCTGGTGACAATGACCTCGTAGGGGGAGTTGTTAAATATACCGTTCCTTCCACCGGATTGGCATATATTGAAGACTGTGCAATCTCCGAGCACTGGCACGTCGTTAGCGTTGGTGAAGTCAAAATCGATATAAATCCCGGCGTTGCCGTTGTTGGCAATCGTGTTGTGGGTGAAAACCGGCCTGGAATTACCCAGGAGACCAACACCGAAGCCGGTGTTTGCGCTTATCGTATTGTACCTGATAATGGGGCTTGCGCTCACTCCGGTAAACCTTATCCCGTTAGATGGTGACGTTCCTGATCCGGTGATGACGCATGACGATATCCTCGGAGAACCATTGGCAACATAGATAGCCGTGGAGTTATCAACGAAAACACTGCTGTTGATATAACCAGAACCCAGATCAACGTAAATTCCACCTCCCACACCGATGGGCAATGCCCACTGGTTTGTAACCATGGAATCTTCCACGGCGAAGGTGACTTTCTGGAGGGAAATTCCGCCCCTGTCGTTGGCATCAGAAAGAGTGTTGTCTATCATTGTGCCGGTCACACTTACCGAAACAGTCGTTGAGTCGCCAGCATTACTGTCTGCTGCATCGATGGCAAAACCTTTCTGTCCCGTGAATACGCTGTCATCCACAGTCACATCCAGGGTGGATATAACATCCGCAACATCGACAGCGCTGATGGCGCCAACAACTCTCAGGTTCTTGATACTCAGATCGTGTCCTACGGAAAATAGACGGGAGGCTGCAAAGGTTGTTTCCAGGACGGTTGCCGGAGTCATGTCAGAGGCCGAATAGTTGGCCGAGGTGATCGCCTGCCCGTAGCCGTTTCCCTGGATCATAAGTGCAGCCGTATTTTCCAGGACAACAGCTGTTGAGCTGTCTCCGTAGGCATCGCCGCTGCCGGAAGAGAAGTATATCGTGGACCAGGTGCCGCTGCTGACGATGGATTCGAGGGTGGAAACGGAGGTGCTGATTGTGCTATCGACAGACACAGCATCTGCCGGAGTTCCCACGTTGCCTGCTTTATCAAAGGCCTTTGATTTGACCGTATTGGCCCCGGCTGGTAAGAGGCCTGCTGTCGCCAGATAGCTCCAGGTGACGGATGAACCTGATCCTGATTTGGTAGCTGTCTTCCAGGTGGTGCCATCGTCAAAGGAGATCTGGACGATATCGATGGAAAGGTTGTCCGAAGCGGTCCCGGAGAACCTGACCTTTCCAGATGAACCGTTGAAGAACACCTTGTCCGGAGGATCAGTCAGCGCAGAAGTGGGGGCAACATCGTCGCCAACCGTGCCACAGCCTCCAAGGAAGAACAGGAAAGAAAGAAGAACAGGGAGCGAGAAGAAGACTTTTCTCATTGATTCACCTCTCGGAAAAGACCGCAAAACCGCAGATTATCTAGACATTTTTATCACATGGCAAATGTTTCCACAAGAAACGCATACCTGGGGTCAGACCTCACATTCTTACTTTTCCTGGGGGGTCGCTAGAGGTCCGACCCCATAAACAATCCCCAGATATTACGGCGTTGTGAAACTATATTCCTTGCTGGTCTGATGCGTAAAGCCTCCCTCAAATTCTTCGTAGGTGAAATTGTCGAAATCGAAGGAGGGAATATAAAGCGCATTGACGAACGCTTTGTAATCAGTGCTGTCGGCAAGCGCATTTCCTGTATAAGCAGGTAATGTTACCGATGTGGTAGCACCATCGGCCATAAATGCCCAGTCAAGGGTACCAGCATCATTATTCGCAAGAACCACGAGGAAGTAACCTCCACTGAATCCCGGCGCTTCCGTGTTGGTCCAGGAAATGGTGGGAGTCAGGGTACCTGTAGTAACGCTCAACGAGGTGGCAGTCGCCCTGAAATCGTCGAAGTTTACCGTGGTGCCAAGGCTGTCATAACTCCCACGGACGGCATGAATTGTCACTCTGTCCTCATCAGTTATGCTCCTGTCTGCCAGATATGCGACGTACGCGTACTCGCCGTCCCTTGGTATCCTGGCAACCCTCATATCGTTGGCATAGGGTGTACCGAAAACAGCATTAGTGCTGCTGGTGATAAATGGATCAACAACATCTCCCACAAAAATATCCCCAAGAGCTTTGAGGTGAGCTGAGGGAATAATATTTATATCTACCCCGGGAATCGTCAGATCAAAGCTTCCTGGCACGATTACCGAACCGGAGACCTGCTTCATGCTCCCTGATGTGAGGTTTAATTCAATGCCGCCGGAAGGTGGACCGCTCGTGTACTCCATATAAGCCTGCAGGATGTTGTCCGGATCTTCGGAAGCATCGAACACGTAGCTGACAATAGCCACGGGCCAATTATCCACAAGATCGATCACGACCGGATCGGGATAAGTAACGGGGTTACCTGACCCTCCATCCATCACACTGAAGGCCAATCCTGCACGTGGGTTGCTCCAGACAATGGCCCCCCTGCCGTCGATAACTGGGGTCGTCAAACCGTTTAAAGTGATTGTGTGAGAAGCTGATGAGTAACTATCTGCATCCAGGGGAATTGTAACTGCAGCTGCATCGATATCGACGATCGTGATGGGAATGTAACTAGCAGCGATGATCGTAACAGTAACCGGCCCCGGACTTAGGCCAGGAAACACCGCGGTGCCGGTGCTGGTTGTCGGCAAATGGAAAGCACTTGAACCAATGGCCACATAGACATTGGCGCCAATGACTGGCGAACCGGAATACCGATCCAAAGCTGTTACCGTGAAGGTGCCTTCCTGAACTCCGCCACCAACAGATCCCGGTGTTTCAGGCAGGTCTGGCAGATCACCGCCTCCCCCGCCCCCTGCGCCACCGCATCCAGCGCCGAGAACAAAAAGCCCAGTTAAAACTCCGAGAACAATTAATACGGTAATTACACGCCTCATGATCGACTCCCTGTTAGACATAACAAGAACCGCCTCACACCGAAGGCGGTTTGCAGGTCTTCCTGGATAGTGATAAATCTCTCGCAAAAATACTACTTTCCTTTCCCCACGAACTCAACCATCTCACTTTTGCGGTTGTCGTTAAGGTAAATCCCCGATCCTTTTACCAACCTGGCTGGCGATGTATCAGAGTCGTACTTTGACGGGATTCCTGAAAGAGGAGTATAAAATATTGCTGTCTGGATCTTTGACCGCTGCTCAAGTTCCGTGTAGCCGGTAGTAAGGGTCTGGTAGGTGACAAGATAATTGTTGTAGACATATCCACCGCTGACGGTCTGGCCAGTATACTGTTTGTAAACATGTGTAAATGTGGTGTCGTCATCCACAGCGACAAGCTGCATCCTGGAATATTTAACCACTAGCATGATTCCGTGGACGTCAACCTTGCCCCTGAGAGCCCCCCTCAGCGCCGCCAGGAGCTTTCCTGTGTCAGCTTTCAGAACTGCATCCACTAACTTCGGATACTTTTCAGCATCCTTCCTTATCCTGGAAAGCTTTCTATACGGGCCTCT
>CAYVSA010000028.1:0-12050 GCA_964454175.1 uncultured Pseudomonadota bacterium | reverse complement strand
TCGGATACTTTTCAGCATCCTTCCTTATCCTGGAAAGCTTTCTATACGGGCCTCTCCTGAAATTATCGTCAAGGAGAATCTGAACTTTCACGTATATCTTCCCGGCAATGTTCACAGGTTGAACTTTTCCGATAAACACGTAGCCGGGAAGACCCAGTTTGCCTCCGAAGATAAGGGCATCGAGGGCTTTGTTGATCTTCCCCTGGAGTGACTTCATTTTCCCGGAAGTGTGCTTCGCAGGCGCCAGAAGGATCTTCTTCTTTTTCAGTTTGAGGCTGCCCCTGGGGTTCGAAACACGAACCGTAACCGAGGCAGGTTTGTAACCCAGCTTTTTTAAATAGTAGCGCTTGGTACTTTTCTCGCTTCTGAAATTTGCCGTGAATTTTGCAGGTGTCATCTCGGGACAGACAAGATTACGCCCTTTCCTCTCGCACACTGTGGCCCCGGGAGGATCTGTAGTCAGAGTGACCTTCTTGGCTATTCCCGATGACTGGGCTATGGACGGAGAAGATAGTAACAGACAAAAGAGCGCAGCGCCTGTTGCAAGGCGCCGCGCCGGGAAAAAAGATCTGAACGCAGGTAAGCTGAATTGCTGTAAAACAGCAGGCATGAGAGACCAATTGTATCTCATAGGTCAAGTTAGTATGTGGCCAGTTTCTTTTGAACAGCAATGAGGAATTTGGTGGCGACACCTGCCTCGCCACCCCACCCCGTCGTTGTATATCTGTCGAACATGAAGGTCAGCTTTGTGGTAGGACTATCGTCAACCTCGTCGACATATATGATGTACGTTATGTTCATATTGCAAGGGCCGGCGCCGCAGATCAACTGCCAGTAACCGTTGCCGGTGATGGTTCCCGCCTCCTCATTTTTCTTTTCGATGACAAGCCCCTTTTCAAAAGCAATATCGCTGGCTGCCTGGAAGACGTCATCGAAAGAGAAGGGGAAATTCCGCGAGGAGCTGAACTGTTTATTTGAACCTGGGATCTTGACAGGGGTCGGCTGATCCGGGTAGAGCCCGATACCAGACCTGAGCGGTGCGGGTGTGAAACATCCTGTAATAAACACAAGCCCGACAACAACAATCACTACTCCCGAGATCCTGAACATCCTCTTTTTCATTGTTACCCTCCCTATCTCTTCTCTCAAGCGGTACGAGTTAAGTAAATTCCAATAGTGGTGATTATATACGGTCGGACATGTCCATCTCAAGGAAAGAAAAGGCTGGTGTAAGAAGCAGGTAAACTGTCCGGAAATCCGGACACTCCGGACAAAATCCGGACACATCCTGGCCACCTAAAGCTTAACGACTGATGGTCAATCCATCAAAATCCCTTCAATTTCAAAGCGATACAGCATCCCGACACACATGGCATGTCCCTTGCCATATGAAGGGCACTGAAAGGAGGCAAACCATGAGAAAGATATTCGGAAGAAACAGTGAAAAGGGACAGGGGATGACCGAGTACATAATTATTGTCGCTCTTGTAGCCATCGCAGCTATCGCAGTTGTGGGTTTCTTTGGGGATGTTGTGCGGAACCAGTTTTACAATATGACAGCTTCGCTGGCAGGTTCTTCTTCCCACAGCGATGCAGGGAAGTTTGTGAAAAAAGCTGAGAGAGAGAAGCGGGGTAGAAATCTGGACGACTTTTCGGCATCCGGTCGATAGAGGTTTCAGTCTGATGGCTCCTCTCTTTATAAATTCCCCCAAACTCTCAGCTTCAGAATGCGGACAGGGAGCGATCGAAGCACTTGTCGTGCTCCCTGTCTTGCTTCTGACTGCGACTCTGATGATCCAGGTGGCCCTTATCGGTATGGGAAAGATCATGCTGCAGTACTCTGCATTCAGCGCAGCACGTACTGGCGAGGTCAACGATTTTAATCTTGATGAGATGACTAAGACAGCTGAGAGAATCCTGGCATCTGTTCCCGGCACACTTTCATCAGGCACTGCTGTTTGCAAGGTCACCATTGCGACTGTTAAATCCGATGACGAAAGAGAGCATGGACCGGGAGCTGTGAAAAGAGTACTGCCGATTCAGGTCAGAGTAGCCTGGGATTTTCCGCTGATAGTCCCGCTGGCCGGGAAAATACTGCAGAAGAATCCATTGAAGCGATCTGTGACCGGGTATCGAAAAATCAAACTTACTGCTTCCTGGAATATTTTTCGTGAAACACATGCCGCAGCGGCACACAGGATCTGATATGAATTTGATTCGAAATTCATCTGGAATGACTGCCCTGCTTGTTCTGATCTTCATTTCTGCTGGCATCTTCCTGACCGGAATTCTCTTCAAGCTATCCTATTGCGTTCAAGAAAAGATACAGTTGCAAATAGCAACGGATCTTGCCCTCAGATCTGCTCTCAATACCGAATCAAACTTCCTCAACTCCCTGGCAATAGGCAACAGGGCCGTACTGGCCCACGAAGCCATGACGGCACAGGCCAACGCGCTGGTGAGTGAAAGTATCTTCAGCCGGAAGTTGATAGATGGCTTTAGCAGCATCCTGAAGCTCCTGCCAGGATACGGGCCCATTCTCGCCGGGGCTTTGGCTAAAGGGGGACACTTTGTGGAGATCGCCCTGAAAAAAATCTCCGCTGTATTGATCCCTGCTGCCTGCACCCTGAACAGGATACTGGCACATGAAAGGAACCTGATGCTCAAAGAACTCCCCCTGGCTGCAATTAAATCGGCCAGGGATTCTCTTAAAATTTCTGACCCTGAAGCCAGGATCATACACCCAGTCCAGATACAGATCATAGGGAGGATCGGTAATCTGACCAACAGGATCAGATACGCTTCATCCGAACAGACACAGATGCTTGTCAGGAAGACCATGGATGCACACACAATTAACAGAAGTTGGCGATTTGGCACTGGGATTTTATCTCTACCTTTTAGAAAAACTGGAGGAAGCAGGGTCGAAACAGCCGACCATAAGGCGTTTGATATCCTGAAGGTCCGAAGATTTAGCCTGTTCGGCAAAAAGTGGAAAACAGCCATATCAGCAGAGTCTTCAGCAACCGATTTCAAGTACAGAAACACCTCAAAAATCTTCATTTTAAAAGATTCAGAGATTCCCCTTACCCACACACTTATAACCAGGAAAAAACTTCCCAGTTTCCTTGGAGATAAAAACAACAAACTACCGACTCTAACTGCAGCTAGTTCCGGGACAGTCTATTTCAACAGGCCGGGCAAACCAGACGAAAAGGCAAATCTCCTGAATCCCTTCTGGCACAGCCGTCTGATTCCGGTGCGTGAAGAGAGTTCGGCAAAAAAATTCATCCCGAAATTCATCCTTGCGGAGGTAAGACATTGAACCTTCGCAATCTGGCAAATGGTTTATCTGGCCAGGCGCTGGTTGAGGCAATAGTTCTCATCCCGGCCCTGCTATTTGTTTCATTTGCACTGGTAAGCATACTTTCGTATTCGAGTCTCCCGATCTGGATGGAGGAGATCCTCACCTTGCAGCTTTCAGATAAAAACCCCGGTAAGCTACTGGAAGCCGTGGGAAGATCCAGGCAAACCAGTTCCCTTCCCCCTTATTTCAACAAGGACGAGGTCGACGTACAACGCTCTGTCTTCAAAAGTAGAGTCCTTCCGCTCCCGCTTCACATGGCAAATCCCATTAACAGACTGGATATATCAGGACATTTCCTCTGGTCTAAAACCATGGAGCGAACGCCATTTTCCATTCTAAAAGTTTTTAAAGGCTATGAATCCGCCACAGCCAAAATGTCCTTTACGGCTCAGAAAAACCTTTCAGAAAAAGATGCGAGTATTCGTGTCCGAAAAGTTTTCATGTCCGGCCTGACCATGGGCCGAATTATGAACCAACTTGAAATGTCAGGCATCAGTTTGTTTCACCTTAACTTCAACGCACTCCCAGACTCGGCAAGCAGCGGTAAAAAAAATGAATCTAAAAAATGAATCGGGACAATCGCTTTTAGAAACAATCGTTACTTCCGCAATTCTGGCAGTCGGTTTGCTGGTGACTGTTAGATCTCTGGTACAGCTTCTGGAAAAACTTACGTCTGTCGCTATGAAGATCGTCAGTCTTCCTTTGCCGTAAAAGGATTCAAGTTGAATACACAAAAAGTCACTACAATTATCATATGCTGTTTGGTCGGACTGGGGACTGCAACTGGTTATTTACTAAGGCTCCAATCCATCAGGCACGATATCGCCCGTCTTGAACAGCCCATGGAGATGCTCACTGCTTCCGAATCGCTGAAAATTGGAGAAAGACTGTCTGAGAATAATCTTCGCGTTTCACGAATTCCGATCGCCTATCTGCCCAGCAGGGCGATCCGGTCCGAAGACCTCGAACTTATAATAGACAGGGTATTAACCCACCCTGTTCCCGCTGGTGACCCGATCCTGTGGACTGATCTTCCAGAAGGGCCACGTGTTAATTATCCCACCGAGAAGATCACCCCGGGATACAGGGCTTTGGCACTTCCCGCTGATGAGACCCGGACACTGATCCATTTATTGAGCCCTGGAGACCGGGTTGATATCGCATGGTCGAGAATTAACGATGCTACCGGTTCGATTGAATGCAGTCTGATCGGGGAGAGTATCTATGTTCTTGCAATCGGATCCAGGGTGAATGCAGCAGAGATAGCAGGTGACATAAACGACGTTCCATCATCAATTACACTTCTCGTGTCTCCTGAACTCGCTCTGGAAATAACCCGGGCTTCACAGGGCGGGGAAATAATACTGTTCGGAAGGTACCGCGGAGACATCCCCGCCTCAATTTCCAAATCGTCAGGACTTCACACCAAGGATAAGAGGAAGAGATAAAGATCATGAAGATTGTAGTTTGTCGCCTAATTACTATTGGTTTTGTTCTCATATCCTCTCATTTGTCCTCTGCAAGCGATATAAACATGAGTGCACAAATTGACACGCCATTCAGGACCAGGTCACCTCAAATATTTCCCCTTAACCTGATTGAGGACCAGAGCCTGGCTGGTATTCTGAATTCCATCAGTGAGATTGAAAATCTCCAGATCAAAATTTTCCCTGGAGGAGCTGTCCTGAAAGGTGAACTACTGACGGCCCAGGACTTACGACGTGTTCGTCTGGTAGCAGAGAAATTCTCCAATGTCATAAATCTATGCAGTCTCCACAGGGAAGCTCTCGAAACCTCAGCCGTATTTATAAATCGTCAGATGAAATCTATAGGGGTTGATAATCTATCAATGCGAGTTGTGGGGACAAGTCTCTTCCTTTCCGGTAAGCCCAGTTCAAAAGATGACGTAAAACGCACCCAGAAAATAAGCCAAGCCATGGGGCTAACATTTATTGATGGCACAGAAGACTCGGTTACTAACCCCAGGATGGTAATTTTCGAGATCGCCTTCACTGAAGTCAACAAACAGGCGTTCAAAGATTTCGGTATCTCATGGCCGGCTTCGGTTTCCTTAAGTGACCCAGGCGGGTTCCGGCTGGGACGGCTATCACCCGAAAAGTCCCTTGAAATGACTATTTCAATGGCAGCCCAAGACGGAAAGGCTCGCATTATTTCCCGGCCTCGACTCGTATGCAGGTCCGGGGAGAAAGCAGCGTTTCTGGCTGGTGGTGAGATCGCAATTCCAAAAAAGGACAAAGACGGCCAACTCTCTGTTTCCTGGAAGCGGTACGGAATTATCCTGGAAATCGAACCGCAGTTGGGTGATGACGGTCTTATCCACGCCAGGATCGCCTCAGAGATTAGCACTATTGACCACGCCAACTCTATCGATGGAATACCGGGAATATTATCGAGAAGAGTTGCAACTTTTTTAAGCCTTGCTCCTGGCCAGACAGCTGTATTGTCAGGGCTCATCAGCAGCGAAGATGCCCATAACATTAGCAAAATACCACTGCTGGGAGACATACCGATCGTCGGAGAGCTTTTTAGATCACACAGTTTCAGGAAGCGTGAGACGGAGCTTCTCGTCTTCCTAACCCCCCAAATTGCCGATCCGTCCGACCCCTTATCCGAACAACCCGATAAATGGGATGCGAAACAGGATAAAACGGCAGGCGGAACCGGCACACTTTGAAAGGAGAAAACAATGACAAGGAACCTGATCAACAGAAACGGTACGGGAATGGTTATTCTGCTTATCTGCATTGCGGTGATCGCATGGAGCGCCCAACCATTAATGGCTGATGGACAGCAAGTCCGGCAGTTAATCAATCTCAACAAAGCTGATGTTGAAAAACTTACATCGCTGCCAGGTATAGGAAGCGCTAAAGCCAGAGCGATAGTTTCCTATCGGGAAGAAAACGGGCCATTTACAAGCACGGAGGATCTTGTGGCGGTAAAAGGGTTCGGCTCCAGGCTGCTCGATCGCATAAGGGAAATGATAACTGTTCAGGGCAAATAATTTGGAGGGGGCGGATTAAACCGCCCCCAAAAAGGAGCTTCAGTGGAATTTATTCTGTCTTTTTCAGCACCTAAAAATGAGAGCAAGCGCATAAAATCCCGTAATAATGTCCTGGACATCGGGAGAGAGAGTAATTCGTGCATATCCCTTGACCATTCGTCCGTTTCAAGAAAACATGCGGTAATCTCTGTTATCGACGAAAAATCACATCTTGTCATCGAAGATCACAGAAGCGCAAATGGAACATATGTGGATGGAGTCAGGCTTAGCACCAGAGTACGACTCTACCCTGATCAGGTTATCGGGATCGGACCATTTAAATTCACTATCTGCTCAACCCCACAAACCTATCATAATACAGGCAATTGTGTTGGAGCTTGGATGTCCAGTGAAGTCGCTGACTCCATTGTCCGTGAGGCTGTAAATTCTTTACCGGACATGTATGTCCCCGATGAAAAGGGAAAAGATACGAGCAATGCGCTTGTCACCTCACGAGCTGAAAAACTACTCTACAAAAAGATCCTTGAGCTTATGCCCCCCCAGATGAACCTTAACCATGCTGCTGAACTTCTTGAAAAAGCCGTCACACAGTCAATGGGCCTTGGCCCCCTGGAAAAGTGGCTCTTCGATCCCCAGGTAAGTGAAATAATGGTCAACGGTTGTGAGCAGATCTACCTGGAGATCGACGGTAAAATATGCCTACAGGATCCAGTGTTCACTGAAGACCAGGAACTCTATCGCATCATCGAACGCATCCTCGCACCTATAGGACGCAGGGTCGATGAAAGTGTTCCATATGCCGACGGCAGGCTTCCCGATGGATCTCGTGTGAATATTGCGGTGCCCCCAGTTTCTCTGGCTGGTCCAATTATCACTATCAGAAAATTTAATCGGAACAAATTGACCATGAATGATCTCGTTGAATCAGGATCGATCACCCGTAGAGCTTCTGATTTTTTAAAGCGGGCTGTGTTAGCAAAAAGAAACATTCTTATCTCAGGAGGAACTGGTTCTGGGAAAACTACATTTATGAATATCGTCGCTGGCTTCATACCATCCAGCGAACGAATTATTACCATTGAAGATGCGGCAGAACTCAATCTTCACCAGGACCATATCGTAAGCCTTGAAACAAGGCCTCCCAATATTGAGGGCAGCGGAGAGATCACAACCAGAGATCTTGTCCGGAACTCCCTGCGGATGAGACCGGACAGGATAATTGTAGGAGAGTGCCGCGGAGAAGAGGCGCTGGACATGCTCCAGGCAATGAACACCGGTCATGCTGGCTCCATGACCACGTGTCACGCAAATTCTCCCAGAGACGCTCTGAAGCGTATTGAAACAATGGCCATGATGGCGGGGCTCGATATCCCCCACGCAATTGTCAGAGAACAGGTGGCTTCCGCCATACATATGGTCGTCCATATATCAAGATCCGCAGAAGGCAAGAGAGTAGTCAGAAACATAATGGAAGTTGACCGCGTGGAAAGCGGGCAGATACTCACACAGGATATTTTCAAATTTTCCACGGATGAAAAAAAAGCAAGGCTGCTTGGAACCGGCCTCAGATCATTATTCGAGTATGACTCGATGGAAAATGATATGGCGGAAAGGATATTGATTGATAATTCTTGAGGTTATTGGCGCTGCGTTGGCAGGCGGTGCTGTCTCAATTCTGCTGATCATAGTAATGGTCAAACACCTGAAAAATCAGCGGGGCGGCATTTTGTCAAAAAAAGCCGCCCAAAAGATGGAGGCAGGGCTTGCTGAAGCCCTTGGGGCAGTTGCAAGCGGCATGAGCGCCGGTTACAGCCTGCAGCAATCAATTGAGGAAGCTTGCAAATCTGAGAGTTGTGCCCTGAAGCCTGTTTTTAGTCTGATCCTGAACCGTGTAACGTCCGGGCACACTATCGATGAATCCCTGGAATGGGCAGCATCAATTTGCCATCAACGATCGTTGAAGATGGTATTTTTCAGCATGGCTTCTGCTCACAGGTCCGGAACAAATCTCATTGGTGCACTAAAGCTACTCGCAAAAGTTTCCAGGGACCGTGAATCTTTGAAACGAAAATTGGATACGATGAGCGCTCAGGGGAGATTGCAGGGACTTGTTATTTCCCTCGTGCCGGCATTGTTTATGCTGGGGCTTTTTGTTGTCAGTCCCGAAACTCTTGTACCAGTTTTTCAAAATAGTGTTGGCAGAGCAGTGCTGTCATTCTCGTTCACTTTGCAGCTGGCGGGTGCATTAATTATCCGACAAATTGTAAAAAAGGATTTCTTGTGAGCAGGCTATCCGATCAATTTGCAGCAATAATTATTTTTCTTGCATCATCAGGTTTGTTTGTCCTGTTTCAGGATCTTTACTTTAAACGTTGTTCATCACGCAGGGGAAAAAGAAAGTTCACAGTGTTACTAAGTACCATTTTTTCACTCACTGCATTCTGGATGGCTTATCTGGCTATTTCTCCATCGATCAACAAAGTCCTCACAGGTCTGGCGCTTTGTCTGATTTCGTTACCGATGCTTCGTCTGGCGTATAAATGGCACAGACGTCAGACAAAAAAAATCCATATGAGAAAGGACCTTCCAATTCTTCTCGATTCCATGGTTTTGAGTGTCGAGGCAGGACAGTCGCTTCTGCCTGCTTTTTTCGGTGCACAAAAGACTTTATCTGAAAATAGCTACATCAGAGAAGCGATTGTTACCCTGCAAACCGACTTGGAACTTGGGCTTTCAAAAAAAGCGGCCATTGAGAAAATGAGGTCCGATCATAGTGGTTCACAGTTCAGTCTGTTTGTTGATGCTATTGCCCAGAGCATTAAACTTGGTACCCCAATAGCGAAAATTTTGCGGGAACAGTCTGAAAGGAATAGAGAGTTTTTAATAATGGAAGGTGAAAAATACGCAAACACTCTTTCAATTAAATTACTTATCCCCCTTTTATTGTTCATTTTTCCGGCTGCGTTTCTGGTTATTTTAAGCCCTATCATTGTTTTTTTATTCGAGCAGTCACCGTGGTGAAGTTAATTAATTTTACAACAGGACAAACAATTCTCGAGAACATATCAGTCAGGACCTCTTTCTGGGGCCGCTTGACAGGATATCTGCTGCAAAATCAGGTAGTAAATTGTAATGGCATACTGCTCATTAACACCCCAAGGATACACACATTCGGGATGTCCTTTTTATTAGATCTTTATTTTTTTGACAGCGGCCTTCATCTATTAACGATAGAGCGATGTGTAAAGCCTAACCGAATCCCTTCATCACCCAGCGGTTGCAGACACATTCTGGAAGTCCCTCACAAACCATCACACACTGTGTTTGATGCGGAGCCTGGAGACCGTTTTTCACTTTCCGCGAGGATCAAATAATGGGTGTATGCCTTGTGAGTATCAGAAATTTTAGGTCAAGACGATTTCACTTCGTTGGAAAGAGCACGTTTTCAATAGGCTGTACCAAAGACGATGATGTGATCGTGAATTTCCCGGGAAATAAGCACGGGAGTCTTGATGTCAAAAATGGCTGTATCATCAAAGACCAGACATCAGGGAACAGGATAAACGATCACAGTTATTCATCCCATGATATTCTGATCAAGATACTCCACATAAGGACTATACCGCTCATAATGGTGTCGCTGGTTTTATTTTGTATAACCTGGTTTTCTGCATTCCACGATAAAGTTCCAAAGCAGGACTGGACTCCAGTCAGCCTTCCTGCTGATGAAACTTTCGGATTCTGCAGGCAGGATAAAAGCCACCCCTACGGACTCAGAGTTGTTATTCCAGCTTCCCATGAAAATAGCGGAAAAATCCTTTTTACCCCTGGTGGTGAAATAGCCGGAGGATCTCTACTCTTACTTCTTGACGGTATACCTTACGCAAACAGAATTCCAATACCTGAGGGTTGGGGACAGGAATTGGCAATTGAGATCCCGGAATCCAGGACACAAGATCCGCGAATTATTGAGTTCAGGACGATCCAAACTTCAAATACTTTAATGCACTGGGGAGTCAGGGATGTGAAGTTTATCCCCGGTGCCCTTGAGTCAAATTCCGGTGGTAAACGTTCACAGATTAATGAAGGTGATTTTTTCAGGCTTGCTGACATGAAAACAGATAGCCCATATTTCTGGATCGTTCTCCAGCGCCTTTCATCCAGGTTAAAAGCAGAGAAGGACACCAGGCTGGCAATTAAACTGTTTGACGAAAGGAAAAAAGCCGAGGAGAGAATCAGACAGTTTCTGGACAGGGAGTTATTAATAGTCAGATCGTTTCGATCATCAGACAACTGGCCAGAAGCTAAAAAACATTTATCCCGGATCAGGAAACTCATCCCGGTTGAATGGCGCCAGGGACACAGGATCTTTGATGAATCAGAAAAATAAATTGTCTGGTTTTGAGGAAGTTACCGAAATTTTTCAGCCACTGGACCTGGGTGAGAACAGCAAGGGGTCACGGTATTTCGTGATTCTTAAGAGGGGAAGAAATGTCAAGTTTACTCACAGACCAACCGGTCCCAAGGTTTTAATTGGGCGTTCATCGGAATCTGACCTTCAAATTGATGATCCCTATTTCCCTCGAAAAGCTGCCGAATTAGTGACAGATCCGCTGCCGCTTTTAAGATTTTCTGCAAAGGAAAACGATAGGGGGCTTGTCCACCAGATCAAGACGGGCGAGGCGGTAAAATTCTTCGGTTATAAACTCTACCTGCTGGAAAGAGGAGACTCCACCAGGAACTATCCGGCAGGTGATACGGCAAACAGAGGCAGAACGATAATTCTAATCCTCATTGGAACAGCCGCACTTTCTGTTCTGATGGCTATGGCGCACCCCCCCAAACCACAGTATCACGGGCTCGCAAACCCTGAAGTTACAGTGAGTCTCGGTTCACAGCTTGAGAAATATTCCTCCCAGGAGATCGCTTCGGTCCGATCTGCAAATACCAAAATACCGGCCATTGAACCGACCTTGACCAGAAAAAAGGGTTTACACAAACAGTCACCTACCGATAGAAACAGCATCAAAAAGGCAACTCATTTCCGCTTAAAGATGGACTCTTCATCTTTTTCTCATCAGCAAGACGATATCAGCGTATCACTGGCAAAAGCCCTGAAGGCATCCGAAAGGCGTTTCAGTGACGGCGATATTGAGGGCTCTTCAAGGCTGATCGAGCCTTTCATTCCTCTCCTGTCTGCTGGCCAGAAGAGGCAGGTTGTTGACAGGCTAGAGCCGTATGCTGAAAAAATCTACCGCAGGGCCTACATCCTCAGGCCTTATGACAGCGATACGGCAGAAAGAATGATGGACCTGCTGGCATCGAAGGGACTAAAACTTCTTCCCAGTGTCAAGAAGGCTGCAAGTTCACTGAACAGGGAAAAGCAAAGGTAAAATAGAGGAAGAAATAATGTCAGTATCACCCCGGGTGCGCCTGGCGAGTTTATCTGTTTTTTATACGCATTCAGGATTTATGAGTTTCCAATCATGATGGACTCGTAAAAAGTCCATCAAAGCGCCCCGTATGGGCGCCCAAACAAATGACTGTTTTCCTTTCCAAGGAGCAAAAAGCCAATAATGGACTTTTTGCGACCCTATCAACCTTGGGCAATATCGCCTCTTGGATAAGGTATTTTAACTTGGTAGAATCAGCCTGGAAAAA
>CAYVSA010000027.1:0-27148 GCA_964454175.1 uncultured Pseudomonadota bacterium | reverse complement strand
TCCCGGCCCACACGACTACCGATCCGGGCAGCCGCTGACCAACTCTCGAGCAAGACCACAGATGTCGCTTCGGGCAAAACGCAACTAACCGGTGTTTAATTAGCAAAAATCGAGCCAATGCCGCATTATTTTGTAACCTACTGTTTTTTAAAGCTTATATATTTTTTACCGGAATCAGAAACTGGGATTACTGCACACGATCGTGTGCAGCACTGCACACAACCATGTGCACTCATAATTAAAATTCAGGATCTGGGTATCAGGCGGAAAAAATGGTTAAAGACCGAGGAAAGCCTCTCTGATCTCATCTGACTGTTTGATGATATCCGGAGTGCCCTCTGCCTTGATGGATCCCTCGTGCATGACGTAGACGTAATCAGCTGCATCAAGGGATGCGGCCGAGTTCTGCTCCACAAGCAGGATGGTAAGTCCAACCTCATCTTTCATCTTCACTATTGTCTCGAAAACTTCCATTACAAGCTTTGGAGCAAGACCCTGACTTGGCTCATCCAGCATAATAAGTTTGGGCCTGGTCATGAGCGCCCTTCCGATGGTTACCATCTGCTGCTGTCCCCCGGACATAGTACCCGAAATCTGCTTTGCCCTCTCCTTCAGGATCGGGAAGAGTTTATACACAAGCTCGATGGTCTCATCTCTTTTGGCCATGTTTTCTTTGAGATAAGCCCCCATCATCAGGTTCTCATAAACCGTCATCTCCTTGAACAGATGTTTACCTTCGGGAACGAGAGTTATTCCCCGTTCGACCTTCTTGTGAGGTGCAAGAGCTGTGATGTCGTCATCTTCAAAGATAATGGTGCCGCCACGGGGCAACACGGAACCCAGGATAGTCCAGAGCATTGTCGATTTACCGGCACCGTTGGGACCCAGCACAGAGGTGATAGTTCCCTTCTTCACCTCCATATCAGGACCCCAGAGGACCTGCATGGGGCCATACCCTGATTCCAGTTTCTGAACCTTAAGCATCATGCTCCTCCACCGGACGTCCCAGGTAAACTTCTATGACCCTGGGATCGGATAAAGCTTCCTGTGTCGGCTCATCAACAAGCTTGGCTCCCTGGTGCATGACCAGGACCCTTTCGGCCAGTCCGGCCACAGCCCTCATTATGTGCTCAACCATGGAAATTATTGCTATCCCCTCCGTGTTCCTGATATGACGGATGAAATCCATCATGTCGTCAATATCCTTCGGGTTCATACCCGCCATTGCCTCATCCATCAGCAGAAGCCGCGGCCGCATTGCAAGTGCTCTTGCGATCTCAACCATTTTCTTTTCAATGGGAGTCAGTCCGCCGGCTGGCTTATCGCGGTGTGCGGAAAGGCCGATCAGCTCTATGTAGTGGTCTGCCATCTCCATTGATTTTTTTACATTGATTTCGCTGCCCTGAGCGCCGAACATTGCTCCGATAGCAATATTTTCCTGGACTGTTGCAGAGGCAAAAGGGCGCGGTATCTGAAATGTGCGCCCGATACCGAGGTGAGCTCTTTTGAAAGCGGGAAAACCGGTGACGTCAAGGTCCTCGAAGATTATCCTGCCCTCGTCGATGGGGTAAACACCGTTGATAAGATTGAATAATGTGGTTTTTCCTGCACCATTTGGTCCGACAATGGCCATGATCTCACCTTGGGCGATCTCCATGGATATACCGTCAACAGCCACCAGGCCGCCAAACCGTTTAGTAACATTCTCAAGTTTGAGCAGGGGCATGGATCACCTCAGATAATATACTTTTCCAGAACCGTCCCGCGGCACTTAGACTTCAACATCCCCACGGTCCCCTCCGGGAAAAGAATAATAATGGCAATAATCAGCGGTGCGAATATGAGCAGTTGGAAGCCCGGTAAAGTGATCGCCAGGTAGTATTTTGTCAGCCCATATATCAAGCCCCCAACCACCGGTCCGGTCAGAGTACCGGCACCGCCGAGGAGCACTATGATTATCGCTTCAACTGTGTAATGAATCTCGAATACATCATCAGGATACACATATGTAAGTTCCAGCGCCCAGGCAGTTGCCCCGAGCAGACCCGCAAATACTGCGCTGCTTATGAATGCTATAATTTTGTACTTGGTCACGTTAATGCCCATTACCTTAGCCGCGTCTTCATCCTCCCTTAACGCAGTCAGGGCATAACCGACCTTGTTCCTGATAAAGATCAGGGTCAAGATCGCAGCACCAAGTGCGACAGCGAAAATAAGCACTTCTGCCCAGAAGGTGGAGATAGCCATAGCGGCTTCCCGGCCAAAGGCTGTTTTCATGTGCCTGGAAAAAATGATCCCGTCTGCACCGTTCCAGATCCGCGCACCCTCAATAAGATAACGGAACCCTTCGTTAACCCCTATGGTCGCGATAGCAAAGTATGCTCCCCGGAGACGCAGGGCCACAGCCCCGACTGCCAGTGAGAGAAGTGTGGAGAAAAGAGCAGCCATCAGAAGCCCGATGATAATTATCCCAACGCCCAGGCCCTTGTCGTAAAGGCCTGTAATGGATATGGCCATTCCGTAAGTACCGACGCCCATGAAGGCAACGTAGCCGAAATCGACGTATCCGGTCATGCCCATGAACATGTTGAAAGCCTGACCCAGAGCGCAGTAGAAGGCAAGCTGGGAGACGAGCTGCCACTTGCCCGGGAACATTATTCCCGCCGCAAAAAGCAGCGCATAGCAGGCGATCACCGGGATTATTGGTAAATATTTAGTGTGTTTATCCATGGATAAATTGCCCCTGTGATCACTTGGCCTTCAGGATACCCGTTGGTCTTACAAGGAGTATGACCAGCAGCATGACGAAGGAAAAAAACCGCGTGAGGGCGAACGGTTCGACCCCGGGTATATTGGCAAAAAGGGTGTAGGAGCCGTTCTCAACAAGTCCGAAAACAAGTCCGCCGAAAAAGGCCCCGTATGGCGAAGAGAGCCCTCCCAGGACCGCAATAACAAATGCTTTGAGAGTATAGCTCCCGCCCATATAGGGGTTGATCCCGACCGGAATAAACATCGTGAGCAGCACCCCTGAAGTAACAGTAAGGCCGATGCCAAGGGAAAAACTGAGTGCGTACTGCCAGTCGACATTAACACCGCACACCCTGGCACCCTCGTCATCTTCCACCACGCTTCTCATCGCCATTCCTGCCCGCGTCTTGTTGAACCAGACATACAGGAGGATTGCGATAATGATGCTTCCACCGAAAGCCAGGATCTTCGAATAGGGAAGTACAGTGATGCCCAGGTCTATTTTTCCAAGTTTCCAGTTAAACCCTCTCGCCTCTGAAGTGAACATCTGTTTAAGGGTCTCTTCGAGGATGACCCCGATCGCAAAGGTCGCGAGGAGTGTGGCAAGTTCCGGAGCCTTCAGGAGTCTTTTGATGACAGTGAAATAGAATAAAAGACCAAGCAGCATACCGATCACCATTGCGATCGGTATGGCAAAGAGCGGAGCCAGACCAAGGTACTGGAACATCCAAAGGGTAATGTAGGCCCCCACCATGATAAACGCGCCGTGCCCAACGTTGACGATCCTCAGTACGCCAAAGATGAGAGAAAGCCCCATTGTTGCCATCCCGTAAATACCGCCCAGGATGATTCCCTGAAGGAGGTTCCCGGACATCTGTTCAAAGAGCACTAGCTATTCCTTTCTTTCATCCTGGCCGCGTCAGTAGACACAGAGCAACAGAAGGGCTCCCCACCTTATTTACAGTTCAAGGTGAAGAGCCCGGTAAATTATTTTACAGCCCGCCCGCAATTGAACATCAGAAAAGATCTTCTCGCGGACAGATATTCAAGTAGTGACTATCCCGATCCGGTATTAGAATTTCCTTTTCGGGTAAGCTACGTCGCCAGTCTTGGCGGCCAACGGCCAAACGATCTTTCTTTCTCCGTTCTGCCACTGGACGTCCACCATGGAGTGGCCGATCTGTTTGCCCGTGTCATCAACATCCCACGTTCCGTAAAAGGACATGAACTTCTGGTCACCCAGGGCCTTTCGAACCGTATCGGAATCCACTGTTCCGGATTTTTCGACGGCCATAACAAGAGCAAGAACGGCAGCGCCGGCTTCGGCAGCATGATAATCAGGCAGCATATCCTTGCCAACCGCCTTCTTGAACAGCGCGACAAACTCGTCCTGGCTGGGGCCTATCCATGGAAGCTTGGCCTTTTTGGCGGCCTTTTTGGAGAAAGTAACGCCGTACTCCCAGTGGGAGGGTCCCATGACGCCTTCGGCCAGATCGCCCAGGGCCTCGTGGAAGGCAGGCAGCGTCGCTGCGGCAATCAGGGAAAGAACCTTGGGATTGATGTCCAGATCCGCGAGCTGCCTGTTAAAAAGCTGCCCGTCCTGGAAGTGGCCGCCGCCGATAATGATCTCGGGGTTGGCGGCCTTAAGATCCGACAGGAGTGGAGTCAGATCGGTAACACCCTTGGGATAGGTCCTCTTGAAGACGATATCGAAGCCCAGGGATTTGGCCTTTGCCTCGGCTCCGTCCATAACTGACCTTGCAAACTCGGAGTCCTCATAGGCAAGCGCGACCCTCTTGGCGCCCGGATCGATCTTCTTGACCATGTCAAGGGTGCCGGCATGATAACTCGAGCCGGGACCGATGGTCTGAACCACGTACTCAAAGCCCTGCCTGAATATTTTGTCAGATGCTCCGCCGTGGTCCATGTAGATCTTGCTATACTTTTCGGCAATCGGCGCACCGGCCAGGGTGAGGCCTGAGCTGTACGCAGAGAGTGTGAAGTCAACCTTGTCAGTAGTTATCAACCTCTCCAGAAGGCTGCTCACCATCTCCTTCCTCGATTCGCAATCGTAGTTCTTGTAGACAAGAGGAACCCTTTTCTTGCCAACTTTGACGCCCTTATGTTTCGAGTTTACCCAGTCGACGGCGGCTTCAATTCCGCCAACCGCCTGCTCGCCGGCCTTCGCGTACTTGCCGGAGAGGGCAGCCGCGTGGCCTATGACGACCTTGTCCGCTGCCAGTGTGAGAGCAGGCACAGAAAGAAGTGTGACTGCCGCAGCGAAGATAACTGCGATCCTAAAAGCTCTTGTGCTCATATTCTTCTCCTTTTCCAGGTTAGTGATTCCCTTACCCCTTCGAGAACCGAAATAAACTGCCGTTTATGAACGTGAATTTGAACTTGTCCGATAATCATGCGTCAACTGGATCCAGTCAGTGTGAACCAAGGCTCAAACAAATTACATAGTAGAAATATCTGAATACCAGACAATATAAAACAGGTCAATTAAAATCCCGTTTTATAATCGTAAACTGCGGGCAGCAGGTGCATCCTGGCCCATATAATTTCTCAAACAGAAATACTTCCAGCCAGCAGCAGGCACTAATGCCCCCTCCTGATGAAATTTTCCGATAACCCCTGCCAATTATTAGTATTATAACAGGTACACCTGTTCATATCAGGCCTGTGTTCAGGCCGACGTGACTTTCTGCAGTTTACCAGTCCGAAAAAATCAGTGCTTCATACTCATTTTTCCCCATGAAACCACTGATTTCATTAGCTTTATCTGACGATAAATGCTAGAGTACGACCTCATTTGGAATCCTGCTGGGGGCAGGAGGGGAGCTTCAAGAATACCGTACAGATCAAGGTCCTGGAACTCGGTTTGTGTTCAGGATCATGGGGAGGCTGGCAGAGGTTTTCACCTCTGACCGCGGAGTGTCGATTTTGGGTAAATCGTGAATTACAGGCCGAATTTGACGTTCCAGACTACTCAACACTTGGATCAGGGAGGATGAGAATGGCAGGCAAAAAGAAAAAGTATGTCTATTATTTTGGTGACGGAAAAGCGGACGGCAGTGCGAAGATGAAGGACCTCCTCGGCGGCAAGGGGGCCGGGCTGGCCAACATGACCAACCTGAAGATCCCGGTACCCTCCGGTTTTACGATAACAACCGAGGCCTGCAACGCATATTTCGACAAAGGGAATAAGTACCCGGCGGGCATGTGGGACCAGGTCGTTT
The DNA here is from genome assembly GCA_964454175.1 of uncultured Pseudomonadota bacterium. Classification (GTDB taxonomy): domain Bacteria; phylum BMS3Abin14; class BMS3Abin14; order BMS3Abin14; family BMS3Abin14; genus CAYVSA01. Next base: position 21,158 of record CAYVSA010000027.1, on the reverse strand, counting down.
CAAATCTCAAAAAGATCGAGAGGTCCATGGGCATGAAGCTTGGGGACCCAAAAAATCCGCTTCTCCTGTCCGTAAGGTCGGGTTCGAAGTTCTCCATGCCCGGAATGATGGATACGGTGCTCAACCTTGGCCTTAACGACACTGCGATCAAAGCTATCATTGATAAAACCGGAAACGATCGTTTTGCCTGGGACACCTTCCGAAGGCTCATTACCATGTTCGGCACTACGGTAATGGGTATTGACAGGATGCTGTTTGAAAATGCTCTCGAAAAGATGAAGAAAAAAAAGAAGGCAAAAGAAGACACGGATCTTACAGCTGCCGATCTGAAGGCCCTCACCGACGAGTTCAAGAAGATCTACCGCAAGGAGACCGGCAAGAATTTCCCAAAGGACCCTCTTCAGCAGATCAGGCTTGCCATCAACGCAGTTTTCGACTCCTGGTTCGGCGAGCGGGCAATCACCTACAGGAACCTGAACAGCATAGCACACGATCTGGGAACAGCCTGTAACGTGCAGGCAATGGTCTTCGGCAACATGGGCGATAACTCGGGCACCGGAGTCGGCTTTACCCGTGATCCCTCAACAGGAAAGAAGCAGTTCTTCGCCGAATATCTTGTGAACGCCCAGGGCGAGGATGTCGTTGCCGGGATCAGGACGCCTCTCCACATCAAGGAGATGAAAAAGCAGCTGCCGGCCGCCTATAAGGAACTTGACAGGATCTACAACAAGCTCGAGAAGCACTACAAGGACATGCTGGATATCGAGTTTACCGTTCAGGATGGAAAACTCTATATGCTTCAGACCAGAGTTGGCAAGAGGACTGCCGCGGCTTCCCTCAAGATCGCGATCCAGATGGTGAAGGAGGGTATGATCGACAAGGAAACAGCGGTCATGAGGATCGACCCGGACCAGTTCGAGCAGATGATGCACCCTATGATGGACCCCAAGGCTGATTACAAAGTCATCGCCAAAGGCCTGCCGGCCTCGCCTGGAGCTGCCGTAGGCAAGGTGGTATTCTCGGCTGAGGACGCTGAAAAAGCAGCCGCAAAAAACAAGCCCGTGATCCTGGTCCGTCCTGAGACATCCCCCGAGGACATCGGCGGTATGGACGCGGCCCAGGGAATACTCACAGCCCGCGGAGGTATGACATCCCATGCAGCCGTCGTTGCAAGGGGCATGGGTAAACCCTGCGTAGCAGGGTGCACCCCGGTAAACATCAACGAAAAGAAAAAGAACTTCAACATCGGGAACCTGATCGTCAAGGAGGGTGATTTCATAACCCTGGACGGCACGGCAGGCGAAGTCATCAAGGGTCAGGTACCACTCGTGGCTCCCGAGATGACCGGCGATTTCAACACCATCATGAAGTGGGCCGATAATATCAGGGAGCTTGGGGTCAGGGCCAATGCAGACACACCCACCGATGCCCGCATGGCACTCAAGTTCGGTGCCGAGGGTATCGGGCTTGTCAGAACAGAGCACATGTTCTTTGAAGGAGACAGGATCCAGTCGGTCCGTGAGATGATCCTTGCAGATGAAGAGAGCGACAGGAGAGCGGCCCTCAAGAAGATCCTGCCCATGCAGAGGAAGGATTTCAATCAGATATTCAAGGTCATGGACGGACTTCCAGTAACGATCCGCCTCCTGGACCCACCGCTTCACGAGTTCCTGCCCAAGACAGACGCTGAACTTCGCGAGATCGCCAAAGACATGGGTGTCCCCTACAAGAGGCTTGCTGAGAGGAATAAGGCCCTCAGGGAGTTCAACCCCATGCTCGGTCACCGCGGATGCAGGCTCGCCATCACCTATCCCGAGATCTACGAGATGCAGGTCCAGGCCATTATGGAGGCAGCCTGCCAGTCGGCAAAGAAGGGGATTAAGGCGATCCCGGAGATCATGATCCCTCTCATAGCTGACGTTAATGAGCTGATCGTATTGAGGAAGATGACTATTCGTATTGCCACCGCAGTTGAGAAAAAATACAAGGTCAAGATCCCGTACGACGTGGGAACGATGATCGAGATAGCAAGGGCCGCGCTTCTTGCTCACACAGTAGCACCAGAGGCTGATTTTTATTCCTTCGGTACGAACGATCTCACTCAGACACTGTACGGCCTTTCCAGGGACGACGCGGGAAGGTTCCTGCCATTTTACGTTGAACAGGGTATTTTCGAAGATGACCCATTCATGACCATCGACCAGAAGGGCGTCGGCCTCCTCATGCAGATGGCCATCGACAGCTCCAGGAAGATCAAACCGGGCATGAAGATGGGGATCTGCGGAGAACAGCTCGATCCCAAATCTGTTGAATTCTGCTACCTTGTTGGCCTCACCTACGTCAGCGGCTCCCCCTTCAGGCTGCCGGTTGCGAGACTGGCTGCCGCCCAGGCCACTCTGAGGAAGAAGAAGCCCAAGAAGTTCGCCGATTATTCTGTCGCTTAGAAAACGCCCCTTCCAACAAAAAACGCCTCTTCCAACTGGAAGGGGCGTTTTTTTGTCCAACGTCCAGGGGCCAACGCCCCAGGCCCAACGTCCAACGCCCAAGGTCCAAGGTCCAACGTCTCAGATCCAAAATCCAGGATCACCGTAAATCACCAACACCCAAACTCCTGGACGACCAGGAACTGAACTTTAAGGTTCCGGCAAAACCCCTGAAGCGACGCTCAAAGGCTCTTGCAGAGCAAAGGGGTTATTGCCGGAACCATTATTCAGTTTACTGGTCGTCCACTACCACCCCATTGCATAACCCGTCTCCATCCGTGCCGTTGCCACTCCGCTCATGACACCACTCCCTGAATCGTACTTTATCCCGAGCACCCTGCCATTGCTCCAATCACCGGCAACCTCGATATCGTGACCCTTTTTTCTCAACGCTGAAATAGTTGCTTCGGGTAATCTTCCCTCTACAGTAAGTCGGCCTGGGCTGGCACTGTGTGGGTAAAATGAAGCCGGGAAGTGGCTGGAGTGGAATGTTGGAGCATCCACAGCAGCCTGCATGTTCATATTGAAATCTACACAGTTCAGGAAAAACTGGAGTGTCCACTGGTCCTGCTGGTCGCCTCCCGGCGTACCAAAAACCATAAATGGTCTGCCGTCACGGAGCACCAGTGACGGGGTGAGAGTCGTGCGCGGCCGTTTACCTGGTTCGAGTGAGTTGGCGTGTTTCGGATCAAGGTAAAACATCTGCATCCTTGAACCCAGAGGAAATCCCAGGCCCTCAATTACAGGGGAACTGGCAAACCATCCTCCACTCGGTGTAGCTGCTATCATATTGCCCCATCGATCGACTGCATCAAGGTGGGTGGTGTCGCCCCTAAATACCCTGGGATCAGTTTCCTTGTGTTGGGGCCTGAATGATGCTGTATCTCCAGGACGAAGCTCCATTGATGCTCTTTCGGGATCGATCAACTCCCTGCGTTTTTCCGCATACTCTTTTGAGAGCAGCATGTCCAGCGGCACATCAACGAAATCAGGGTCTCCATAATACTGCTCCCTGTCGGCGAAGGCCAGTTTGGCACACTCCGTTACCAGGTGAATATATTCCGGGGAGTTGTGCTCCATTGAAGCCAGGTCGTAACCTTCCAGGATACTGAGCTGCTGCAGGAAAACAGGGCCCTGTGTCCATGGTCCGCACTTATAAACGTCCAGTCCCCTGTAATTGACGGTAACCGGATCCTCTATTCGTGAAATATAACCGCCCAGATCTTGTTCCCTCAGTAGTCCTTTATGTCGCCTTCCTGCGCTGTCAGGCAAACTGTTGTTTTGAGAGAACCTCAAGATCTGTTCAGCTATCTCACCGCTGTAGAACTCAGAGCGTGCTGCCTCGAGGGCTCCGATCCTGCCTCTGCCGACAGCCTTCGCCTCGGCGGCAGTCAGTCTGCCGAAAAAATCAGCCAGATCCTCCTGAATGTAAAGCTCACCTACTTCGGGGGTCCTGCCCTCCGGCAGGTATGCGGCGGCGGATGTGGGCCACGACTCTCTGAACCACCCGGCGTAGCTTTCCAGGGCGATCTTCATCAGTTCGTACATGGGGAAACCGGTTGAGGCCAGTTCAATGGATGGTCCGAGGACCTGGGCCAGGGACATACTCCCGAATCGGGAAAGCGCGGTTATCCAGGTGGAAACAGCGTCAGGGACTGCTGTTGCGGGAAGTCCGTCCCCCGGCACAGCATCGTAGCCGTTATCCGTAAACCATTTGATCGTCGCCCGTTCCGGAGCGTGACCCTGTCCCGAAAGGGCCACTACCCTGCCTTCTGCTGCAAGGTAGATAAGGATCGGAACCTCACCGCCAATTCCATAAATAAAAGGTTCCAGAACCGACAGAGCAAAACCCATCGCCACCCCGGCATCGATCGCGTTGCCTCCCTGCTCAAGGATGTTAAGACCTATCCTGCTCGCAAGGTAATGACCACTGGTAGCCATTCCATTAGTGCCCATGATCACCGGCCTGCTGGTAAATTCGACCGAACCGTGACCCAGAAGCCTGCCCATTATGTCCTTGTTTTTTTCTGATACCATCTCTTTCTCCCTTTTTCAGATTTTACCAATAGTCTAATCTATGATCTGAGAAAAAGTCAGCATTTAAAAAGCTTGGATCCAGGAATGTGACCATTTCCGGGCATAAAAAAAAACAATGGGCCAAAGCCCATTGTTTTCAGTAGGGGTCGTGTCCGGGAGCAGTACTTACTTTGCGACCCGCAATGACTGGTGCCGGACACGACCCTGGTCAAACCCGGGGCAGATCACACCCGGGCTGCAGCTACCTTGTGAAGGGCAACACCCATACAAGAACAAGGAGTGCGTAACACACAACCAGTGAAATTATGACATAAGGCACCGTGTAGGAGAAGAACTCCTTCAGGGAGAATTTTTCGCCGTCTTCCTTCTCACCCATGGACAGGGCAACGTACAGAGCGGGCGCACCCGCTATGGTCAGGTTGCTTCCCAGTGTACCTGCCCAGACAAGCGCCCAGTAATAGGGCCACGTGTTCAGAGCCTGCGAGTGACCCAGGTCCCGGATAACATACAGGATCGTCAGGATGTATGCATCATGTTCCACGATCCCAACTATCGGAGCTGTAACCCAGTAAAGGACCGACGTACCGGTCAACAGTCCATGTTTAATAAAAGGTATGAGCCAGTTAGCGACTATCTCGAGGATGTGGGTGTGCTCCAGTCCTCCCACCAGGGCGAAAAGAGCCACGTAAAAACCGATGGCTGACCACTCAATTTCCTGAAGCATGTGTTCAAGGTCGGGTATTTCGAGGCCCAGCGGTTCCCTGAGGATCTCAAAGGCCAGGACCAGCAGAAGGGCACCGGCAAAGGCGATGAAACCCAGTTTCATGCCGATCACCTGTCTGAAGGACATGCCCAGAATAGTTAGCAGGAACCCTCCCACTGCGATGATGGCGACCCGTTTGTCTTTTATGTGGCCCTGAGTCTGCTGGGCCGCTTCATGGGCCGCCGCCTCATCGAGCACACATGCCGAAAGGGGCGATTTGAGGAACTTGAAATAGAAGAACAGGCAGACGACTATATACGTTGCAGTCAGTATGAGCAGTGATGATGGCCGTCCAGAGTGCCATATGAACCCGGCGAACTCGATGCCCGAAACGCTGTGGAGCATCTGGGGAGGCAGATCACCCAGCAGAAGGGCGGTTCCCATGAAGTTGGAACACAGCCCGATAAAAAGGATCGGACCTGTTGCGGAGAAACCATAGAGCTTACGGATATGAAAAATAATGGGTGCCAGCATAAGGACGACTACCACGTTGTCGATGAACATGGAGATGATCCCTGCAAGGAACCCGATCAGTGTAACGAATAGAGCAATATTGCCTTTCGAGAAGCGAAGGGTCCTGTCCGCCATGTACTCCGGGATCCCCGTCTTTCCAAAATAACCGGCAATGAGCCACACGCTTATCAGGATCATGATGACATCCCAGTCCACAAATGTGAAAGCCTGGACCTCGGTCATGCTTCCCGCGACAACCATCGCTGCCACTCCCAGGAGAGCTGCAACGACGCTGTCAATTTTCCTGATGATGATAAAAAGTATGGTGATAGCGAAAATTACAGCTGTGACTATCTGAGTTGGTTCCATCGGTGCTCCCCTCCCTTGGAGTGCAAATGAGGTTGATCGGGCTCCCAGCCCCTATTTGTATTGCGATTCGAACCTGGCAGATCTCAGCATAATTGATCCATGGCCTTCCGGCAGCTTGAGGTTGCCTTTTTCAGGCCTTTTTACTGCCACGGACCCGGTCCACCTGTCACAGGGATTGTTTTTGCAGGACTCATGAGATCTATCAGTGAGAAAATGAGGGGCGGCACTGTATGCCTGTCACTGGCGAACCGTCTGGCCGCCCCTCTGTGCCGGAAATTTCATTATGGTTCAAGGTGGCATTTGCCATCCAACTGAGTTGAGAAAACAATTTGTGATCTGCCATGATGCTTTTTCCACCTCGTTCCATATCGGTTCAACTTCATTAACTTTACCGTGTACAATAAATATCTGTATCCCTTAACCCGTAAAGGTAAATCAGGATCACGCCTGGGCTTCGGCTCCACTATCCTTCATCTTGTCCTTTATCAGCTTGAACGCCGGCAGAGCGAAAAGCAAAATGGCGATAACCATGAAAATTGCCGACAAAGGCCTCGTGAAGAATATGGAAAATGAACCGTCACCGATGATCAGTGCCTGTCTGAGGAACCTCTCCGTCATTTCACCAAGTACAAGGGCCACTGCAAGTGGGGCCAGAGGGTATTTTAACTTCTTCATGAAGTATCCAACCAGGCCGAAAATCAGAGTGCACCAGACGTCGAACATCAGGTTTCGCATAACGTAACTTCCCACGAAACATGCAATGACGATGATGGGCGTGAGAAGCCCCCACGGTACCTTCATGATGGACGCAAGAAGTGGCGTCCCGAAAAGACAGATGATAAGGCACACGAAACCAGCTAAAAACAGGCTGGCGATCAGGCCCCATACAAAAACCGGCTCTTCAAGAAACAGCCTCGGTCCAGGCCAGAGCCCCCACATGTATAAACCGGCCAGAAGAACGGCCGCCGTGGGGGAACCGGGAATTCCCAGGGAGATCATGGGAAGAAGGGCGCCTGTTCCGGCGGAGTTCGCCGCGGCCTGCGGCGCCAGAATACCTTCGATACAACCCTCTCCGTATTTTTCAGGATGTTTGGAGTACTGTTTGGCAATACCGTAGCCAAGGAAGGAAGCCGGTGTGGCCCCAGTTCCTGGCAGGATGCCCACGAAAAAACCCATAAATGCGCTGAAAAGGGTCAGGGGTAAATGTTTCTTGATCTCCCTCATACCCTGCCAGATGTCCTGCATTCCCACCTTGGCCTGAATGACTTCCTTGATCTGGGTGCTGAACCGTTCCTCACCATCGATCATGATCTCGCCGATCCCGAAAAGGCCGATGGTTACCGGAACAAAGTGATATCCGGACATAAAGGCAAATGTTCCGAAGGTCAACCTGGGTTGACCGGTAACTACGTCCAGGCCTGCCATAGTGAGGATGAGCCCGAAGGATGTGCTGACCAGGGTCTTTAATGCACCACCGGTGCCCAGGCCAACAAATGTGCTGAAAGCGAGCATCATGATGGCAAACATTTCCGGAGGACCGAATCTCAGGGCGAAAAGAGCAAGTGGCATTGCAAAGGCCACAAAGAATACCGCAGCGACCATGATGCCGACAAAGGAGGACAGGAATGCCACAGACAGGGCAAGACCAGCCTGACCTTTTTTCGCCATGGGATAACCATCAAAAATAAGTGCAACTGACCATGGTTCGCCGGGGATAGCAAAAAGTATTGAAGTAATAACCCCTCCATAAAGAGCTCCCCAGTAGATGGCAGCAAGAAAGATGATGGCAACTTCCTTGGGAACTAGAACGGTCAGGGGCAGCAGCAGGGCAACGCCGGCGGTACCGCCGAGTCCTGGGAGAACACCTATCGCAAGTCCCAGAAACAGCCCCAGGGTCATCATAATCACTGACATAGGCTGCATCGCAACCCCGAAACCGACCATCAGGTTAGCTAGAGTTTCCATTAATACCTCCCGATACGATGTCTTTACTAAAGCCGTGAAAATCCATTTTACAAGCCTTCGCTGTTGAAGTTATCAACGGTCAAGTCGGGGCCAAAAACCCGAATTATTTAACACTTTGAATTCCTAAAGAGCGAGCCGGAGGCTCTTTTTATCAAAAGATCTGATACCGTTGAATCGTTCTGGCAACAGTCCCGCAGCGCCCTGAGGGCGGCAGGGTTGGACTCGTAACTCCCGCTAAAACCAAAACAATCCTTTATTGTAGAACATACTCTTGGGCAGGGGGATCTTCAGCCCCTTCTCCATCCCGAAGAAAATGGCAAGAGTAGTGATGATGGAAAACGCTATTACTGCTGGCCATCTATGTTTTCCAAGCCAGCGGGAAAACAGGGCGCAGTAGACCAACGTGGAGATGTAGACTCCCATGAAAATGATCCCGATTGTCACCAGCACGGAAGTGAAGGCTATTCGAATGGCCTCCATCTTTCCTTCCCTGCTCACAAAGAACTCCTCTTCATCCTTTGATCTCACAGCCAGGGCAAGGAGCCCGGCCGAGCATACAAACATCATCATAGCCAGCCAGAAGAGGGCAAAGCCAGCCTGAGGCCCGTCAGTTTCCCATCCGAAACCAAGTCGAACTGCTTCGATAATGGCTATAAGCGATATGACTATGGAAACTACCGCTGTAATTAACTCACCTTTTTTCAATTTAGACCTCCCAGGGTGATCTATCAGGTTGTGAGGGCCGATCATCGGCCCTCACAACCACGAATCACGTTTCTGAGGTGCTGTTCACTCCTCTGAAGTTATTTGATCCAACCCTGCTTCTTCATGATGTCCTTGTGAACTGCCTCGAAGTCCTCAGCGAACTTCATGAGCTTGTCGCCTGTCATGAAGGTAGCCTTAAGACCCTTGTCCGAGGCGAACTTCAGCCACTCGGCATCCTTGGAAATATCCTTAAAGAGACCGACCAGCCCCTTCTTGGCGTCCTTGGAGATACCGGGGGGAGCGAATATTGCTCTCATCATGTTGTAGCTGAAGTCGATACCGCTCTCCTTGCCTGTGGGGACATTTTCGAGGCCCGCAACGTCCAGGTGATCGTCCTGGAAGACTACCAGCGGCCTTACGAACTCGGGGAAAAAGCCCCCGGCCTCACTGACCTGGTTCACGGAAGCCTCAATGTGCTTACCCACGAGGGCCTTGGCAACAGCACCGCCGCCCTTGAACGGCACGTACTTGAACTTCTTTGTACCAGCGATCTTCTCAATCGCTCTCCAGACGATCTCGTCTTCCTGCTTTGAACCCGTTCCACCAACGAGGATGTTCCGGGTCTTGGCATCGGCAATGAACTCCTGGATGGTCTTCCACTTGGCGTCTTTATGTACCCACAGCGGGAAGTTGTCCAGGGCCAGAAGAGCAATTGGTGTGAAATTGCGGAATGTAAACGGAAGGTTCTGGAACAGCGGTGTGGTGAGGAAGCTGTTCAGGGTGATCAGCATCATGTGGCCGTTTCCCCTCTGGGAGAGGACGTAGTTCATGGCCACTGCGCCTGCGCCGCCGGGCTTGTTTACGGGAAGAATCGCCTCGTCGACGTACTTCTGCTTTACGTTGATCCCTGTAAGGAACCGGGCATACTTGTCAGCACCACCTCCGACGCCTGCAGAGATGACGAACTCAATAGGCCTCTGGGGCCATGCCTCGGCAATTTCTCCGAAGAGAAACACGCTTGCTACGACAAGTATCGTCACAAGCAAAATGGAAAAATGTGATCTCATTGTTCTCATGGTCTAATCCCTCCTTGCAGTAAAACTGCAAATCGTTTTCCCCCCTCATTTATCCACCTTTAAACCGTCACCTCCTTTTCATAGATGGAACCGATTTTGCCCCCTCGGCAATTACGAGATTCTAACACACGGCCTTCTTGAAATTCACGAAGTATATAAGCCGTGCTGGCCAGCGAGCAGGCCCGGGCACTTCAGCTCGGGCCTGCTTTCTGACGCTTTACAAGATGAGTAGATCCAGGATGATTAATCCCTCAAACCCTGATCAGTCAGCCTGTCGGGGCGAGTGTACGGGCAGCGGAACCGGCTTGCCCGGTGCCTTGATCTTGGCATCGATGAAAGCCTGCATCTTTGCGATGTGCTCATCGGTCAGGTGGGCAAAGCGCTGCTGCGTCTTCATGTACTCCTTGACGGGTTTGTACTCTTTCGGAATATGCTGGTAAGTGTACTCGCCGTCTTCCCACTCATAATTGGTCCACATACCTGTCTCGATGGCCATTTTTGCGACCTCGATAGTCTTGCTTTCATCAAAGAGCCAGCCCTTGGGGCACGGGCAGTGGATGTGCATGAAAGTCGGGCCCACCTGGTTCAGTGCCTTCCTAACCTTGTTGATGAGATCTACCGGATAGGCCAGCGAAGCCGTCGCAACGTACTTCACTGCAGGGTGGCCTCCGATCACCAACTGCGGCGCATCCTTCGGGAAGAGAACCTTGCCCTCGGGTATTGCTTTGCCGGGAGGTGTGAAAGTGGTGTTTGCCCCATAGGGTGACATTGGTGATGTCTGAATACCCGTATTGGCGTATGACTCATTGTCATACATGATGAAGAGTGCATCGTGACCCCTGTACATCATTCCGGACATGGCCTGCAGGCCGATGTCGATAGATCCGCCGTCACCGGCCATTACCACGATGTTGGGAAGCTTGCCCTTGTACTTGCCCTTCCTGATGAGGACCTGGTAGGCAGCTTCTATACCAGACGCCATGGCGCCGGCATTCGTGATCTGGCAGTGAATCCACGGATATGAAAAGGGGCTGCACAGGTAGCTTGTGTTAGCAACGTACATGCAGCCTGTGGGTCCGAGGAAGATCGAGTCCGGACCGGTGGCCTTGGACACCAGCTTGTAGCAAAGAGCTGGGCCGCATCCCTGGCAAGTCCGGTGACCAGGTACATAGTACTCCTCCTGGGGCACCCTGCGGATCGATTTGACCCGCTCGAGATCCTGAGTTTCTACTGGTTTCGCCATTATGTATTCTCCTTTTTCACATGTCGGCCCGTTTGGCGCGACCGACAGGCTTAAAGTTAATTCGAGTTACACTCCATTGTCGAAGTTCAGCCAGTAGACATACTGGTCAGCCGAACCCTTCTTTGCGGCTTCGGAGAGGACCTTTGCCATGCTGTAGAACTCCTCAAGGGAGACAACCTCTCCACCCAGACCGGCCATGAAAGAGGTAACTACTGGTGGATTTGGAACGTCGTAAAGGGAAGAGCGAACCTCATGGATGAGGTTTCCACCCTTCATGGCTCCACCGTAAGATGTGCTGGTCTCGATAGTACCGACAGCCTTGAACTTGGAGAGGGTCTCAGCAACGGCTTCTGTTGGAAATGGCCTCACAAACCGCAGCTTGACCAAACCGGCCTTGATGCCCCTGTCGCGCAGGTGGTTCACTGCGTAGCGGGCTGTCCTTGCATGTCCACCCTGGATGAAGAAGACAAAATCAGCGTCGTCAGTTCTATACTCGTCCAGGAAGGGGCTGTAGTCGCGCCCAAACACTTCGTTGAACTCGCCGACTATCTCAGCGATAACCGGTGGTGTATCCACCATTGCCTGTGCTCTCTGAAGGTCGATCGCAGGGCCCTGGTCGGGGAAGATCTGCGGACCATGTGAGATGGGCCTTGTTGGATCCAGGGGATGGGGATGCGTGTAGGGTGGGAGGAACTCATCCACCTGGGACTGTTCTGGCATGATAACCTTGTCAGGGATGTGGGATACAAAGTATCCGTCCTGGCAGCAGAACTGGGGCAGCAGAACCCTGTGGTCCTCACCTATCCTGTAGTACAGGATGGTGTTGTCCAGGACTTCCTGGGGCGTCTCGGCCCAGCCCATGATCCATCCCTGGTCACGGATGCTCATAGCGTCAGTGTGCTCCGACCCAAAGTCTCCCGGAGGATCGAGTGCACGGTCAGCGATGGACATCTGACAGGGCAGGCGTCCGCCTGCGGCCGGGGAGTAGCACTCCATGGCATAGGCCACGCCTACACCGGAGCTGCCTGTGAAAGCCCTTGCACCAGCGGCGGAGGCAGCGTAGGTCACTGAAACCTGTGCATGCTCTCCCTCGCCATGAACGAACTCAGCATCAAGTTCCCCGTTAGCGACCAGCTTGGAGAGCTCCATCATGATGCCTGTGTAAGGACGGATGGGGTATGAACATATAACTTCCACTCGTGCCAGCTTCGCTCCATACGCTGCAGCGGAACAGCCGGCCAAAAACATTTCTTTCGCCATTTTCGTAGCCCTCCTAAATTAAAATGGGACATCCAGCCGGACAACGCCGCCCTTGAACTCCAGTTCGTCAACACCTGAAAGAGCGTCAACTGTGCATTCATTAATGCAAATACGGCAGCCCTTGCAGAAATCTGCGTTCCAGACCATTCGCTCTTCCTTCTCGTCAAGGTGCCAGCTGCCGTCGGGACAGTAGATGAAGCAGTTCAGGCAAAGCGTGCATTTCTCGTGGTCGATAACGGGACGCACAGTTCTCCAGTTTCCGGTTATCATCATCCTCTGTTCCTTGACAGGGGCCTTGATGCAGGCGCCCATCGGAACCTGGAGGTTCTCCGGAACATTGAACTTTTCACAATACTTCTTTTTGCTCATGATCATCTCCTTCTTGTCTAAAGGGCTTTCACCATAGCCTGCTCGTAACCAGCCTTGACGCCTTCCTTGTTGGCGGCAACAGCCACCAGGCTGTCCAGGGTCAGCAGGTCGACAGCCTTGGCCGCAGCACCAACTAACGGCGCGGATAGACCCTTTCCGACTTCGGCAGTTTCCACACCACCTTCGGATCCCATAAAGTCGACATCCTCCATGGACATGGCACCTGAAATGCCTTCGGCGTCCACACAGACCAGGGCCGAAAGAATATCCTTGTTAGGTATGAACTTTAGGATCTCATCGGGAGTTCTCTTCGTGTTGACAACAAGAACTCCGCCCTTGGGCATGCCGTACAGGATATCAATGCCCTTCACAATGGTGTCATCCATAACTACGGACATGTTGGGGTTCAGGTTTTCGTAGTCGTAGCGCATCTCTATCTCTTCGTCGCTGATGCGGGCATACTTTCGAAGAGGAACTCCAACTCTGTCCGGCAGATCGGCGTAATTGTCCCACGCCTGGACAAACTTGCCGTCCTTGTCCGCTGAGTTCGCCATGAGGAGCGACAGATGACGTCCCTCCATATCCTGGATAACCCCGCGGGCCCAGATTGTAATCTCATAGACTTCGGCCATAACTTTTCCTCCTTTGATCGAAAATAGTCGTACAAAAAAAGCGATAAGATAATTCTAGCTATCGCCCCCCTTTCTGGTCTTGGTCTCGAGGTTCCTCCTTTCTTCCACTGTAAACAGACCAGCCTCAATGTCTTCGAGGTGCTCGCGCATTATATTTGCCGCGCGCTCTTTATCCCCCGTTTTGATGGCATCCAGGATCTCCCTGTGGCGTGAAAGGGATTTCCAGGGCCTTCCTTCTGTTTGTAGTGACTTCTCACGACTTTCAGTGAGGGAGTCCATTACTGTGTCCATTATTCGAATGAGTATCGTGTTTTTCGTCGCAGCTGAAAGCTTGTCGTGAAACAGCTTGTCGATATCAGTACCGGGCTCCCCTGCGCTCACCAGATCCTGCTGCGTCTTCAGGATCTCCTCCATCTCGGCAATATCCTGCGGAGTGGCTCGCTCAGCTGCGAGGCAGGCAAGCTGAGGCTCAATAAGCCGCCGCATTTCAAAGAGCTCCATCTGGCCGTCCTTTTCGGTAAAGATAATTTCAGCAAGGGGGTCGACGAGGTCTTCCACCGGGCGGCTCGCAATGTAGGTGCCGTCTCCCTGCCGACTCTCGAGAAAACCCTGGCTCTCCAGGGCCCTGAGTGCCTCTCTGACGGAAGATCTGCTGACCTTAAAAACCTCTGAAAGCTCTCTTTCCGAGGGAAGCTGGTCTCCCGATATGAGCATCCCTTGTTCGACCATCCCCTTGACCTTCTGGACGATCTCTTCGTATACCCTTGTCTTCTTTACCGGCTTGAACATCTATTCCTTTCCCATCCTGTCCGGGCCAACCAAGGTCAGTGCTTTACCGGTGAGGGATCAACGGCAGCGAATGAATGCTGCGATGACGCCCCATCAAAATGCCTGGATGTGATCACACACAATGAGAGATCCGACTCTCCCCCGTTATCCATGAATTCCTCAAGTGCCAGCATGAGCGCCCTCTTGCAAAGAGCCTCTATATCGGCCCCCGTCCACCCCTCGCTCCTTTCAGCAAGAAGGTGCAGATCCACGTCGGCTTCGAAAGGAATCGACTGCATATATGTGGAAAAGATCTCCTCCCTCTCCTTCTCACCTGGAAGAGGAAATTCGATAATATAATCAAAACGGCCTGCTCTCAGCAGGGCAGGTTCAACAAGGTCAATACGGTTTGTGGCTGCCACGACGATCACCCCGAGGGAGCCGTGTAGTTCGTCAAGTTCCCTGAAGAGCTGGCTCACGACCCTCTGGGAGACATCGCTTGAATACTCGGCAGAACGGGCAGACGCGATAGCCTCTATCTCGTCCAGGAAAAGAATGCAGGGTGACGCCTGCTTGGCCCGTTTAAAAACCTCCCTCAACCCTTTTTCTGACTCTCCAACCCATTTGGACAAAAGGGTGGGAGGATCAACAACTATCAGAGCTATGCCCATCTCTCCTGCAAGAGACCTGGCCATGAGAGTCTTTCCGGTTCCGGACCTGCCAGTAAAGAGAACCCCTTTAGGCGGCCCCAATCTCGAGTTGGTAAAAGTGGATATACCGCGCATGGGGAGTTCCACTATGGATTTCAGGTTCTGTTTGATCTCCTCAAGACCTCCAACATCGCTGAATCTGAGCCTGGGTCTTTCGGTCATGAACTCCCTCGTGGCAGTTGGCTCCACACTCTTGAAGGCTTCCAGAAAATCTTCACCTGTGACTTTTACGGCAGCGCCCTCGGGAAGCTGCGGCCTGTCATCAACTTCGAACCTGATCTCCGGCATCAATCGGCGAAGGGTGACCATCCCGGCTTCCTTGCACAGGGCGGCGATATCAGCCCCGACATAGCCATGGGTTATCCCGGCCAGGTGGTCCAGGTCCACGTCCTCTGCCAGCGGCATCCTGCTGGAGTGGATCTTCAGTATCTGAAGGCGGCCCGGTCTGTTGGGTACGCCGATGGTTATCTCTCGATCGAACCTTCCCGGGCGGCGCAGAGCCGGGTCAACAAGCTCCGGCAAGTTCGTTGCCCCGATAATGACAACTTCACCCCTGGAGACCAGTCCATCCATGAGGGCCAGCAGTTGGGCCACTACCCGCTTTTCAACGTCTCCAATAACCTGGGCTCGACGTGGGGCCAGAGCATCGATCTCGTCAAGGAAGATAATACTGGGAGCATTTCTGCGAGCCTCTTCGAAAACTTCTCTCAGTTTAGCCTCGCTCTCACCGTAGAACTTGTGGATCACTTCGGGGCCGTTGACGTGAATAAAATGCGCCCTCACCTCGTTGGAGATCGTCCTGGCAAGGAGGGTCTTGCCCGTTCCCGGTGGTCCGGACAGTAAAACACCCTGGGGGGGGTCTATTCCCAGGGTGGTGAACAAGCCAGGAAATTTCAGCGGCAGTTCGATCATCTCTCTTACGAGGGACAGCTCCTTTTCAAGGCCGCCGATGTCCTCGTAAGAGACCCTCAAGGTTTTCTCGTGGGCGACATCCGTGGCCTTGAAGTGAATAGTAGTATCGGGAGTTATTCGAACAACACCCCTTGGACTGGCTCCGTCAACAAAGAAGAACTGGGGCCTTGTTCCGTACAGGATGATCTGGATCTTGTCGCCGATGACAACGTGGAGTCCCGAAAGGAGCTGCTGGACATGCTGCATCTCCTCGTCCTTGGGGATCAGGCTTGAACCTTCCAGGGGCGAGAGAAGGACGCTCTCGGCCGCCTTGACTTTTACTTTCTGGATCGTGCACCACTCGTCAACCGAAACCTGGGCGTTGTCCCTGATGATACCGTCTATCTGCACGAGGTTCTGACCGGTATACTCGGTTGTGGTTTCGGCCGCCCTGGCAACCGTTGAGCCGCGGCCGGAGATCACGAGGGCGTCACCCGGCACAGCCCGGAGGCCCTCCAGGTGGATCGTGTCAAGGCGAGCCAGCCCTTTTCCCTCATCCTCTATAAAGGCTTTGGCAACTCGCAACGACACTTCCTCTATTTTCTCCGGTTTCTGTCTGACTTTCACTTTCTTCCAGATGCTGAGAGTGATTTGTTGGTCTGACCATCAATGTTGGATCACCTGGTATGATGGTCAGACCAATGAACTCCAAAAACCTGTCCACCGCGTTTATGCCGTTATATTCAGTTTTACAGGTTTTAATCACGGTGGCCTGATGGTCGGACCACTATAATTGCGGTCCACGGTCATGTCAATAAAAAAACGGCATTTTATAAACACCATTTTATATTTCTTACCGGCAAAACGCTTACCACCGGCAATACGCTCACCCTTACCACCTTTGCTCCGCCGTTTCACACACTGACTTCAGTAAAATGTATCCTGCCAGCCCGTAATAATCAGTTGGATCATGTTGTTTCACTCATATGATGCACCCGCCCCTTAAAAAAATACCCGCCTTTTGCGGGCGGGTTCTTTTTCTGCAACCGTGACTGACTTTGTTCCCGGTGTTCTAAAACAGGCACCTACTTTTCGACTTCGTTTATTTTCGGTTTTCCAGCCTCCCCTTAAGACCCTCCAGCTGCCCAAAGAGACGCTCCGGGAGACGACCTTTAAACTGACTGAAGTAGGATTCAAGATCAGGAAGTTCTTTTTTCCAGTTCCCAACATCCACCTTCATCAGCTCGCGCATGTCGCCCTCTGGTAGGAAAAGTCCTTCCAGGTCCAGACCCCCCTCTTCCGGCATGTTGCCAATGGGGGTCTCCCTGGCCCCTACCCTGCTGTCGACTCTGTCGCACATCCACTTCAGAACACGGCTGTTCTCACCAAAGCCAGGCCAGAGCCATCGTCCGTCTTGCCCCTTGCGGAACCAGTTCACGTAAAAGATCTTCGGTGCCCTGTCACCAAGTCGGTCTCCCATCTCCAGCCAGTGACTGAAATAGTCGCCCATATTGTAACCGCAAAACGGCTTCATGGCGAAGGGGTCCCTCCGAACCTTCCCAACCTTGTCGATTATTGCTGCCGTAGTTTCAGAAGAGGCCGATGCACCCATGAAAACACCGTGATCCCAATCGAAGGCCTCGGTGACCAGGGGAATAGTATCAGCCCTGCGGCCGCCAAATATTATGATGTCCACTGGAACGCCCTCGGGGTCTTCCCAGTCTGGGCTTATATGGGGGCACTGACTGGCCGGAGCTGTGAACCTGGCGTTGGGGTGTGCAGCTGGCCGACCGCAGCCCGGCGTCCAGTCCTGCCCCTTCCAGTCTATGGCGTGTGATGGTGCCTGGCCGTCCATTTCCTCCCACCAGACATCTCCTGAGTCTGTTAAAGCACAGTTGGTGAAGATCGCATTTTCCTTCATGGTATCCACGGCAACGGGGTTCGACCAGCTTGAAGTGCCCGGAGCCACCCCGAAGAAGCCTGTTTCAGGATTGATGGCGTGGAGCCTGCCGTCAGAGTTGATCTTCATCCAGGCGATGTCGTCGCCGATGGTCTCGGCCCGCCACCCGGGAAGTGTTGGCTGGATCATGGAGAGATTCGTCTTGCCGCAAGCCGAGGGGAAGGCACCGGCGATGTGGTACTTCCTCCCCTCTGGACTGATAAGCCTGAGAAGCAGCATGTGTTCTGCCAGCCAGCCCTCACGGCTGGCCATGTTCGATGCCAGCCGAAGACTCAGGCATTTTTTGCCCAGCAGGGCGTTGCCCCCGTACCCCGACCCATAGGACCACACCAGGTTCTCCTCGGGGAAATGACTTATGTACTTCTGCTCCATGGGAGCGCAGGGCCAGGGGGAATCCTCCTGACCCGGCTCCAGGGGTGCACCCACTGAATGCAGGCAGGGTATGAAGTCACCATCGGTACCAAGTGACTCAAGGATGCTCTTGCCCATCCTCGTCATAATGCGCATGTTGCACACAGCGTAGGAGCTGTCAGTGATCTGAATCCCCGTTTTAGCCATTGGAGAACCAATGGGGCCCATGGAGAACGGGATGACGTACATGGTTCGTCCCCTCATGCAGCCGTCCAGAAGGGTGCCCATAGTCCTTTTCAGGTCGCCGGGAGGGAGCCAGTTATTGTTGGGCCCGGCATCGATCTGGTGGCTTGTGCTGACGTATGTGCGGCCTTCGACCCTCGCCACATCGCTGGGATCCGACCTGAAGAGGAAGCTGTTGGCCCTGCCTGCGAGGGGAATGGCTGAACCGGCCAGGACCATCTCCCCCATGAGCCTGTTGTACTCTTCGACAGAGCCGTCGCACCAGCATATTTTTTCAGGCCGGCACATGCCAGCCACTTCGTCGACCCACTTCTTCAGGCCGGGATGTACGCATTCACCAGTCATATCAAGGTCACCAACTATTAAATTACAGCGTCAATCAGTCACACCTATGGACCAATACGGGTATGTTGGACTTTGCAAGGATCTTGGTGGTAACCGTCCCCAGGATAGCCCCTGCAAGGCCTCCCTTGCTGTGAGAGGCTATGAAGATCAGGTCACACCCCTTTTCCTTGGCCACCTTTATGATCCCTGTGGAAGGAGACTCGTTCTGAATGTAAACTATCTCGCTTTCCACTCCAGCATCCCCTGCCAGGCGCTCAATAAGTGAAAGGTACTTGTCAGCTGAAGACTTGTTGAGGGCCTCAAGGTGGTTCATGGCTTCCTGGGCCTTTTCAGCCTCATCCCTACTCCACAGCATCTCGGGGTGGTAGGCATGGAGCAGCTCCCTCGGGCTGAGTTTTGGCGTTACGTGAACCCCGGTAACTTTTGCTTTCAGGGACTTGGCCAGCTTGATGCCGCTACCAACTGCATCCTCGCAGACCTTCAATCCATCGGTAGGTAGAAGAATGTTTGTGAACATGTGACCTCCTTTATATTTAAGTGATTCTGTTTTCGATACAGCTTGAATACCGAACAGGAGCTGTTCTCAAGCGAACACTTTCATTGCGCAGAGCTTTCCGCACATGGAGCAGTCCTCCTCCGGGTCCTGCCTCCCGGACAGCCGTTCCTTGACCTCGATGGGATCCAGGGCGTGTTCGATCTGTCCCTTCCAATCCAGGGCCGCCCTGCACTCGGACATCTTCAGGTCTCTTTGAAAGGCCGCCTTGTTGCCCTTTGCAATATCTACGGCGTGCGCCGCTATTTTAGTGGCCACGACGCCCCTTCGGACATCGTCAAGGTTAGGAAGGGCAAGATGCTCAGCCGGTGTTACGTAGCACAGGAAATCCGCACCCGCCATCCCGGCCAGAGCGCCTCCGATAGCAGCTGTGATGTGATCGTACCCGGCGCCGATATCCGTAACCAGGGGCCCCAGGACGTAAAAGGGTGCTCCATGGCACAATTTTTTCTGCAGAACGACGTTGGCCTGCACCTGGTGCAGGGGTACGTGGCCCGGTCCTTCCACCATAACCTGAACGCCTGCGTCCCAGGCCCTCAAGGTGAGCTCGCCAAGGGTGACGAGCTCTTCTAACTGCGCCGGGTCCGTTGCATCGGCCAGACTTCCCGGCCGGAGTCCATCTCCGAGACTGATCGTGACATCATGCTTCTTTAGTATTTCCAGGATCTCATCGTACCTTGAATACAGCGGGTTCTCGTCATTTTCCCTCTCCATCCAGGCAGCCAGCATTGAGCCTCCGCGGCTTACGATCCTGGTTACACGCCCGGAAGACCTCACTTTCTCCACTGCCGATCTGGTGACGCCGCAGTGGAGAGTTACGAAATCAACACCCATCTCGGCGTGCTCGCGGATCGCATCGAAAAGCTCATCTACCGAGAGCTTTGACGGATCTTCTCTCAGCTCATACGCTTTAAGGGCCGCGTCATAAATTGGAACTGTGCCCACGGGCACAGTGGAACGTTCAATTATCGCCCGCCTCAAGTCTACAAGATCCCCCCCAGTTGAAAGGTCCATCACCGCATCGGCGCCGGCTTCGATAGCAACGTCAAGTTTCTTGAGCTCCGACTCCGGATCGTTGCAAGCAAGGCTGGTGCCGAAGTTGGCGTTGACCTTGACAGTGAACGGTCCTCCAACCCCCCTGGGTTTGAGTGACTTATGCAGAGGGTTTGCGGGGATCGCGGCGGTGCCGTCGGCCAGGGCTTTTTTTACTACCTCAATATCGACGTCCTCCTGGGCCGCGACGTACTTCATCTCATTGGTGATCCTGCCCTCAATGGCAGCAATTCTTTGTGTGCTCATGGTCTCAGTCGTCTCCGTTTCCTGTAAGTATACCCGAAGGTGTTTGTATTTCCGCAGCGGCCCGATCATTCGCGCCACCCTGGTGGGCTCAATTGAAGGGCTGAAAGACACTCCCGGCCTGAAAGCAAAAAACCGCTCCCATTGGGGGAAGCGGCGCAGCCCGTCGCAGTGATGACGGTACAATAATGACTGCCGTTTCCCTCCGCTGGCATTATCCAGGTCAGGTTCTGAGGGTCTATCTCAGCCCAGGTAACCGAGCGCCCCTAACGGTTAATTTGGGGTAAAGGATAATTTATAAATCTGGAAAAGTCAAAAGAGGTTTTTTATCTCACGCCAGACTCGCAAAGATCGCAAAGAAAATCTGGGGTTGAGGCACAAAAAGACACACTGTGCAAAACCCAATTCAACACAGGGTACACAGGGCGTCACGGAGTTTCACAGAGTAAAATTTTGAGTTGGTTTAATCCCTCTCCCTTGAGCCGCCTTCGCTTTAAGCTACGGCGTGCCAAGGGGGAGAGGTTAGGAGAGGGTGAATTTTGGGAACAGATTTGCTCTGACACCTTTTGACAATGCCTAAAACCTCAGCCTCATGGGTGTGGAGCGGACACCGTTGATGGTTTGCTCTTTCCCTGTGGTCTCAAATCCCATTCTTTCATAGGCTTCAATGGCGTTGGGAGACGAAT
>CAYVSA010000026.1:18759-27643 GCA_964454175.1 uncultured Pseudomonadota bacterium | reverse complement strand
TCAGGGGAACACCCCTGCTAGTACAGATATACATCTTTTACTTCTTCATCGGCCAGGTGTTCAACCTGTCCAGCGAGGCCGCCGCAATTCTTGCCCTCTCGTTCTTTGCAGGTGCCTATGTCGCCGAGATCGTCCGGGCGGGCATCCAGTCGATACACCGCGGCCAGATGGAGGCCGCACGCTCCCTCGGGATGAGTTATCCCATTGCCATGAGATACATAATCCTGCCCCAGGCATTCAAGAGGATCATGCCACCATTGGCAGGGCAGTTCATATCCCTGATCAAGGATTCGTCACTGGTGTCGATCGTTGCCATCACAGACCTGACCAAGGCAGGGAGGGAGATCGCCACCTCCACCTTCAGCCCCTTCGAGGCGTTCTTTACCGTTGCCGCCCTCTACCTGATCCTGACTTTCACACTTTCAATGTTCGTTCAGTACCTGGAGCGGAGGTACGCTGCCAGTGATTGATGTAAGAGACATCTACAAGACCTTCTACACCACCCACAAGGTGGAGGCGTTAGTTGACGTTTCCATGCACGTTGACAGGGGTGAGGTTGTGGTGATAATCGGCCCTTCGGGTTCCGGAAAGAGCACTCTTTTAAGGTGCCTGAACTTCCTCGAATCGGCGGACAAGGGGCACATTACAGTTGACGGTATCGAACTCACCCACGCGAGGACCAACATCAACAAGGTCCGGGAGGAAGTGGGCATGGTTTTCCAGAGCTTTAACCTCTTTCCCCACATGACTGTGATGGGGAATCTGACCATAGCCCAGACCAGAGTCAGGGGAAGGTCGGCTGCCGAGGCGGAAAACATCGCCATGAGGCTCCTTGAAAAGGTGGGGATACCTGAAAAGGCCGGAGTCTACCCATCGCAGCTTTCAGGAGGGCAGCAGCAAAGAGTTGCCATCGCCCGGGCGCTGGCCATGCAGCCAAAGATAATGCTCTTTGACGAACCTACCTCGGCCCTGGACCCGGAGATGATCCACGAGGTCCTTGACGTAATGGAAACCCTTTGCTGCGAGGGAATGACCATGGTCGTAGTCTCTCACGAGATGGGGTTTGCAAGGCGGGTAGCTGACCGGGTCATATTCATGGACGAGGGCAGGATCGTGGAGGAGGGCACGCCGGACAAGATATATGACGACCCTGACCACGAAAGAACAAAGGCGTTCCTGGCGCAAATCATTTAGTGCCAGTTGTTAATCCTCCACCAGCGCCCTGCCCATCTCTATGTCCTGCTCACGCTTCTTGATTGCCTGGCGCTTGTCGTGGAGCTTCTTTCCCCTTCCCACACCGATCTCGAGCTTGATGAGCCTGCCCCTGGTGTATAACCTCAGCGGTACGAGGGTGAGCCCCTTTTCCATGACCTTGCCAGTGAGCCTTTTGATCTCGGAAGCCTTGAGAAGGAGTTTTCGGTCCCGGACAGGATCGTGATTGGCGTGGCTTGCCTGGTCGTAAGTGCTGATGTGGGAACCCACCAGGAACACTTCTCCATGTTTGATATCCGCATAGCTTTCCTGGATGTTGGCCTTGCCGCCGCGGATGGATTTGACTTCGGTTCCGAGGAGTGAGATCCCCGCCTCAAATTTTTCCAGGATCTCGTACTCGAACCGGGCCCTCCGGTTTACAACTAGGGTGCGACCCGCTGCCACTCGCTGCCTCCTGCCGCCCCTGTGAGTTCTTTGCTAAGTCGATTTTTAAAAGTCTCCAGGCTGCCGCTCCTTCCGTAGGCCTGGCGAAGCAGGTAAGAACGCCCCTTGCCTATGGATGGGACAGAACCCGGCATGGGGAAGAGAAGCGGCTCCAGAAGACTTCCAGCCTCAGGGTCATCGATCCTGCAGATTATATCTACCGCCGTATGAAAACCTTCAGAGGGAAGGTGTTCCAGCACATCCAGCATAGCCTCGAGGCCGTCTTTTCCTGATCGGACCAGGGGTTCCAGGACTGCGTGTCTTAGTTGTGGATCTTTTTCGGAAAGACACGAAACCATATTTCCAAGAAGGGCCCTGTTCTCTACCATGGAGATCCCATTCAGGGCGTTTGTCCGCATAAGGCCGGTTTTCCTGACATTGTTACGTAGCGTATCCCAGCCTGGCCTTCCCATCTCCCCGAGGGCACTGGCAGCCACCCAGCCCACATCATCATCAC
Source organism: uncultured Pseudomonadota bacterium (assembly GCA_964454175.1). GTDB lineage: Bacteria > BMS3Abin14 > BMS3Abin14 > BMS3Abin14 > BMS3Abin14 > CAYVSA01. Next base: position 25,491 of record CAYVSA010000026.1, on the reverse strand, counting down.
CCAGAAGCCCGCCGAGAACAGGCAGACTGGCAGTATTGTTCATCTCTCCCAGTATGGCAATGGCGTTCATTCTCTTTGTCGTGTCACCCGAGGCGGCTCTCCTGTGGAGCACATCCAGGGCCTTGTCGCCCATCCTGAGTACTATCAGATTGCGGGTATAGCAAAACTCCTCGTCCCCCATTGATGCAAGCAGTTCATCGGCAGCATCAGCCCCCAACTCCATAAAGGCATAGGATATGAGCCACTGGATCTCCTTTTCCTTTTTTAGCCGTTCGATCATCGTCCCGATAGTTGATGGGTCCTTGAACTGGATGAGAGCAGTAACTGCATACATCCGCACGGTCCTGTCCGGATCATTGAGCATCTGTATAATGGACCAGAGGGCTCTTTTGTCTGCCGTTTTCCTTAAAGCCGAAATAACGTTTCGTCTCACTACCGGGTCCTTTGACCCCAGTTCCTTGATAAGAACCGGGACAATATCGGGGACAAAACCAGCCAGAGCCGAACTGGCATAGTCCTGGACCTCCCTGTCGGTATCACCAAGGGCGCTTACGATACCCGATGCCGCACGCATGTCCTTTATCTGACCCAGGGATCTGACTGCACTTGCCCTCACCATGGGCGAAGGATCTCCAAGGGCATCTAAGAGGAGTGGTATCGTCTCCGGGAGCTTTATCCGACCCAGGCCCATGGCAGCTCCCGCCCTTAGAGTTTCACTCTTCGAGTCCAGTGACAGCTCCAGTACCCCCAGTGCCCGCCACCCGAACCGCTCCACCGCAAGCAGGATATACTCTGAAAGCTCTACGTCGTCCTCCTCGAAGAGCTCCAGGAGTTTTGGAAGTGACTCCTCGCTCTGAATACCGCTCAGAGCCTGGATCGCCTGGATCCTGACCTCCCTTGAAGGATCTTTCAGGCTGGCCAGAAGTTTTTCGACAGCCGTTGGGTCCTCCGTAATCCCGAGAACGTAGGCCGCTCTGGCCCTTACCGAAGGCAAGCGGCTATTTAGCTTTTTCAGGAGGTACCCGGTAGCAGCAGGGCCCAGATCAGCGAAAATGGACTCGCACATCCAGCTGATCTCGGGATCCTCCAGACCGGAAAATGCTGCGTCGTATCCTTCAGGGCCCCAACTCCTGATGCTCGCCGCGGCTTCCAGCCTGACCCTGACATCGGGATACCGCAGGAGGTTAAAAGTAAAAGCAAGGGCTTGATCCGTTCCGATGCTCCGGATATTTTCCAGAACATCTGGCCGTTCAATTTCCTCGGCCAGGTAGTAGGATCGTTTTAACTGTTCGAGGTTGTCGGCCGAAACGGTCCCGGCACTCGCCAGGATAAAGACGGCGACTGTACTTGCCACGAAGATCGATATGTAATAGCGTCGGAAGAGTTTCATAAACAGTTTTTGAAACAGGATACGGTTTCAGATACCGTATAATATAATATTTTCGTCGTCATACATAAAGACTGAAACGAGCAATTTAATCCAAAACATGGAGAAATCCCATGCCCGATCTGCCCTGCCCCGTTTGTTCAGCCGATGTGTACCTGAACGGAAATGAGTCCAGCGGCGATGAGCTGATCTGCACTTACTGCCATTGTCCCCTGAAAGTAACCAGGCTAAAGGACGGCAAATTCAAGATTACCGACAACACCTGAGAAAATTGACTTTATCCGCTTCTGACCCGACAAAGGAGGAGCTGCTGTCCGCAGCGGTACGCTTCGTGCGCGAAGCCAGATGGCAAAAGCCCTCCTAGATCCCCGTCCTGGCAAGAGTTAGCACTGATGGTTCAGCGCCCGCCCTCTTCAATACCCTGCAGCACTCCCTGGCAGTAGCACCGGTAGTGTAAACATCGTCAAAGAGCAGAACGCGCCTGCCAGAAATCCGCTTGGCATCCCGTCCCTCCACGAAAGCACCTCTCACATTTTTCTCCCTGTCCGCCCGTCCCAGGCCAACCTGGGGTAACGCTCCCTGCCTCTTGAGAGCCGCCGGATAAAGAGGCAGGTCGAGAGTTTCAGCCAGGGGAGACGCGAGGACCACCGTCTGGTTGAACCCGCGCTTGAGCAAATGGGAGATCGGCATTGGAACAGGAACGATCACATCGAACTGCGGGATCTTTATCTCGGATACGGCCCGAATCATGGCAGAGGCAAGGACATTTACCATGGACATCTTCCGACGATACTTCAGCGCGCCCACCGCCCCGGCGAGACTCCCTGAAAAGAGGAAAAGGCCGCGACACCAGCTGAAGGGTTGGGTCTTCTGCATGCAATCGAGGCACAGATGCAGCTTGTCAGGAATGGGAAAGGGGAGGCCGCACACCGGGCAGCAGGAGGATCCAACAGCGTAGAATCCATCAATACATTGGGGGCAGCAGTGGGGATAGGGTCCCTCAGAAAAAGAACCGCAAAGAAGACATAGCGGTGGGTAGATCACATCAAGGAAAGATCTCCACACCGCGGCAGTCATATTCAGCTCAGAAGAGGGGTGACCCGGTCATCTCCGGGGGCTGGGGCAGACCCATGATCTTCAGGATCGTAGGGGCCACATCCGCCAGCCTGCCGTCTGAGAGCTTCAGGCCGCCTTTCGAAAATCCGGGTCCCGTTATAATAAGCGGTACCCTGTGCGTGGTGTGGGCAGTATGTGCGGTGCCGTCCGGATCCACCATGGATTCAGCGTTACCGTGGTCTGCCGTTACCAACAGGACTCCACCCATCTCGCTGACCTTGCTCGCAACAAGCCCGACGCATCCGTCAACAGCTTCAACAGCTTCAACAGCGGCACCAAAAACCCCCGTGTGTCCCACCATGTCCGGGTTGGCAAAATTTACCAGGACGAAATCATATTTCCCGGAATCCAGCTTCTTCAGGAGCTTTTCCGTCACAAGGTCCACACTCATACGGGGCTTAAGATCGTAAGTGGGGACTTCCTTCGGCGAGGGAACCAGGCAGCGGTCTTCGCCCTTGTAGAGACGCTCCTCCCCCCCGTTAAAAAAGAAGGTGACGTGCGCGTACTTCTCGGTCTCAGCTATCCTAAGCTGCGTCAGACCGCTGCCGCTTATGACTTCACCTATTATGTTTTTGAGAACCACCGGAGCAAATGCCACGGGATACTGAAAGTTTTCGTCGTACTGTGCCAGGCAGACATAGGAGGAGAGGCTTACTGTAACAGGTCTCTGGAAGGCCGAAAAGTCCGGGTCGTTAATAGCATGGGTTATCTCACGGGCCCGGTCACCCCGGAAGTTCATGAAGATGATCCCGTCGCCGTCGGAAATCAGGCCGGATGGAATACCGGGACCTTCGATCACCGTGGGAAGGATGAACTCGTCAGTCTCATTCCTTGCATAGGCACCTGCAACAGCTTCCTCTCCAGACCGCGCTTTCTCCCCCTCGCCTGCGAACATTGCCCTGTAGGCCTTCTCCAGCCGATCCCATCTGGAATCACGATCCATAGCATAGAACCTGCCGGACACCATTGCCACTCGGGCGTTTTTTAGTGAGGCCAGGTGTGATTCCATGGCACGAATGTAGTCTATCCCGCTCTGGGGTGGAGTGTCCCGGCCATCCATGAAAGCGTGAACCAGTATTTCAGGCACGCCTGATGAGTCGGCAAGAGATGTCAGCGCCTTAATTTGATCTATGTGGCTGTGGACACCTCCATCGGACATCAGGCCCATGACATGAAGTCTTCCTGACCCCTCGTTTATTGCCCTGAAGGACTCGAGAAAAACAGGGTTCCGGTTAAAATCCCCGGATTCGATAGAATTGTTTATGCGGGTGAGATCCTGGAAAACGACCCGGCCTGCCCCCAGGTTCAGGTGGCCCACTTCAGAGTTTCCTATCTGGCCATCAGGAAGTCCGACATCTCCTCCTGATGCCCCCAGAGTAGAAGCCGGACAGGCCCTGGACAGGGAATCCATGAAAGGGGTCCTGGCAGCAGCGATCGCATCGTTGCTTTCGCCAGAGGAAACCCCCCAGCCGTCAAGGACCATGAGAACTGTTGGTGTCTTCACTCCTGGTCTTCGTACCTTGGTGCATGCGCCACTTGAAGAGACGAATCGGCAAGCTTGGGCAGTTTGAAAGTGTTCCAGCTCCGGCACGACCCGCACCTGGCCGCCCACTTACCCTCTGAATGCCCGCACTCGCCGCACTGGTACTGGGGCTCAAGTCCGAAGGTGGTTTCCACGAACTTACGGTACTCGGTAATCGCATCCCCGGACCTGTCCCGCCTGGCCATGAACTCAGCAAGCAGCACATGGAGTAAGGGAGAGTCATAACCGAGGGATTCAACTTTCCTGAGGGCCAGCATCCCCTCGTCTATCATCTCGAGGCGGAGGCACGTTTTGCCGTAAAACAGGCTCAGGAATACATCGTCAGGGAATTTGTCCAGGAGTTTCTTGAACGTGTCGATGAGCATCCTGGGATTTTCAAGCTCCATCAGTTTGTCTTCCATGACCTGCAGGAAAACAGATTTTTTATGCTGTTTATAGCTGTTCACCAGGAGCTTTATGCCATCTTCAAGCTTCCCCATGGCAATTTGAGCTTCCCCCTGAGACACGATGGCTGCGGTAAAATCAGGCGATTCCTTTACCACCTCCTTGAGGAGTTTAATGGCTTTTTCGAATTCTTCCTTGCCAAGCAGGCTGGCCGCAAACTCGTATTTAAGGCCGGCGAGGTATTTTTGTTCCTCACTGCCGCTGCCCTTGAGTTTGATCACTTTTCTCTGGGTAGCAACAGCGCCTTCCCAGTCCTCTTCTTCTTCCTGAATCCGCCTCAATGTTAGCAGCGCGGTACGATTCGAATCGTCCTTTTTGATGATCTGCTCAAGTATCCTGGCGGCATCCCTGGGCATCCCCGCTGCCAGATAATCGTCCACCAGAAAGAGTTTTACTCTCAGATTCTTGGGATGAGCGTCCATTGCCTGTTCGTGGAGCTCGATCGCCTCCTCGTAGCGTCCCTGGCTCATGTAGACTGTGCCCAGCCTGAAGAACGGAAGCAGAAAATCCTTGTCCTTTTCAACGGCCTCTTCAAGGAGCTTGGCAGCCCGGTCAACTCTGCCAGCCAGATGAGAATCAACACCCTTGTTGTAAAGCTCCTCGGCCTTTGTCCGCCGCCGGTTCTTCATCCCCACCTGAACGCTTTCAAAAGTCTTCCTGATCCCACGGACCGCAAACAGGGCTACTACCACAAGAGCACCAACCAACATTGAGAAAAGGGCGACACCGATGAGAGGCAATTCTGCCGCCTCACCCTTCCAGAAGTGTACGGTTACGGCTCCCGGGTTGTAGTAGGCGAAAAAAGAAAAGGTTATCGCAAAGGCCAGAATTATCAGCGTTGCTATTCTGTTCACGTCATTGTTCCCTTCTTTTCCACTTCGTCCTTGCACAGGACGCAGTACTTTGCGTTTGGCCTGGCATCAAGTCTTCCTTCGGGAATGTCTTCACCGCAGGTTTCGCAGACCCCGAACTCCCCGGACTCTATACGTTTGAGGGCGCCGTCGATCTCCTTTATCTGTCTGATAACCATCTCCCTGCGTTTGATGTCGAAGTCCATCCGGTAATTGGAATCGGCAAGATCTGCAGTGTCCCTGGCCCCTTCCTTGTCGTGATCGTCCCTGGGCTCAGCGAACTTCTTGATCGCGGTCTCCAGCTCCATCCTCTTTTCAAAAAGCACATGCCTGAACTGATCCCGTTTCTTCTTGTCCATCTGCTGACCTCCTCAAGATGATTTAGGCAACGTCAGATACATATACTATAAATAACCTTGAACATTCAATTGATTGAGTTCCAATTTGCCAAGGCTCTAATACTCTGACACATTACTTATGATAAGGCTCGCCCCTGATAATAGTAAAAGCCCTGTACAGCTGTTCCATTAGCAAGAGTCTTGCCATCTGGTGCGGAAAGGTCATTTTAGACAGGGAAAGGATCAAGCCTGACTCCCCAATGGCCGACTTTGCAAGCCCGTGCGGGCCGCCGACGACAAAACTGATCCTCTTCGTTCCTGCGTTCATGAGTCCTTCAAGCCAACCTGCCAGGGCTTCGGAGGTCATCTGTTTCCCGCTCTGATGCAGAGCTACGGGTACGTCCGCACCCAAGTGCTTTTTCCGCAGGGGGAGATAGGCTTTTTCCAGATCTTTTTCCTGGCCAGATCTTTCCTTTGCCGTCTCGACGATCTCAAACCCGCAGTATCCTGAAAGCCTCCTTGCATATTCGGACATCGGGCTGCGGTAAAAAGGCTCGCGAACCTTTCCTATAGCCAACACCTCGATATTCAAGTGGGAGAGTCCCCTTCGGCCTCCAGATCGAGCAGCGGAGCATCGATCCAGAGCCGTTCGATATCATAGTACTCCCTCACCGGCTGCAGAAAAACGTGGACCACCACTTCACCGTAATCAAGAAGAACCCATTTACCCTCCCGGTGTCCTTCCTCACCAAGGAGGGTGAACCCCAGCTTTTTGAATACGGTCTTAATGTTATCGGACACGGCCTGAACATGCTTGTCCGATGTGCCTGTCATAATGACGAAATACTCAGCGATCGATGAAAGTCCTCTTAAGTCGAGCACAGCGGGTTCGAGTGCTTTTTTATCCAGCCCCGCTCCAACTGCCAGTCTGGCTACGTCTGATGCTTCCAAATTGCCCCTCCATGTGTGTGTCCCAGGACCCAGGTGCTGGCCGCAGGCCAGTGTTCCAGGTTCCAAGATCAAACAATCACACAAAAATCAGAGTTTCTGGTT
>CAYVSA010000026.1:13511-18659 GCA_964454175.1 uncultured Pseudomonadota bacterium | reverse complement strand
AATATAATCACCGACTCCCTCCGGCACCAGATGTTTAATTTCTCCCCCCTTTGCAATGATCTCCCTTACCATGCTTGCCGAGATGTCCACCGCTGTTACTTCCAGGGGTAACAGCTGGCGGCCGCTTGCGTGTCTCAGGATGCCTCCTTCCAGATTGTAGGAAGAACGCATTTCGCCAGTCAGGGATGAGGTCAGGTCAATCTCGAAACCGGGCCTGGTCATAACGACTATATTTACGGCCGCGGCAACATCCTCCGGCCTGTGCCAGGTTGATATCTCCTGAAATGCATCGGCTCCCAGCGCCAGGTAAAGCTCGCTGCCTGGGTTTTCCCCTTGCAGCTCTATCACTGTATCGATTGTGTAGGATTTGCCCATCCTTCTCAGCTCAAGATCCGACACTCTGAGGAATGGCACTCCCGCAGCCGCTATCTTGAGCATCGAGAGGCGATCATCCGCAGACGCGGTGGGTGAGTCAGGTTTGTGCGGGGGCATTGACGCCGGCACAATAAAGACGGTGTCCAGACCCAGAGATCGCGCAAAATCTTTCACGACTGCAATATGTCCTTTATGGACCGGATCAAATGTGCCGCCGAAAATCCCTATCCGCCGCAGAGCCTGCCCAGAGTCCCGATAAGGGGCCATCTACTTTGTTCTCCCGCGGCGCAATTCCTCGATGTATTGCCTATACACCTCCGGCTTGCGCCTCTGGTCGCGCCTCGTATCTGCCTCCTTCTCGAGCCTCTGCATCAGGCCTTCGGATGCAGGATGTAAATCTGGGTTGCTATTTGTAACCTGAAACATGGAACATGGAACCTGGAACTGCAACCATAAGGTTGTCACCCATTCTCCCTCGCCTTTTTCATTTGCGAAAATCTGTAGTAATCGTTGGACCTTGGACGTAGGACATTGGACGCGCCAATTCACTCACGCAGGTGCCCCTCCCCCAGCACGATGAACTTCTGGCAGGTGAGTTCTTCGAGGCCCATGGGACCCCTGGCGTGGAGTTTGTCTGTACTGATCCCGATCTCAGCTCCAAGACCGAAAACAAAACCGTCGTTCAACCTGGAAGAAGCATTGACCATCACTGCCGAAGAGTCTACCTCCCTCAGGAAGCGCTCGGCCCTCTGATGACTGTCGGTCACGATACAGTCGGTGTGGGCTGAGCCGTACTTTGCTATGTGATCCATTGCCTCATCAAGGTCATTTACTATCTTTACCGACAGGATCTTATCCAGGTACTCGGTGCCCCAGTCTTCATCATCAGCGGCGACGGCCTGAGGGATTATTTTTATTACCTCGGGGCACCCCCTGACCTGTACTCCCTCATTACTCATGTTCGTATATAGTGTGGGGAGAAATCCGGCAGCAATGTCAGTGTGTACAAGGAGCGTCTCCATGGCGTTGCAGGTTCCCGGCCGGTTAATTTTCGCGTTAAGGGAAATATCCAGGGCCATTTTCAGATCGGCCATGGAATCGACGTAAGTGTGACAGACACCATCCAGATGCTTGATAACCGGGATCGTGGAGTTTTCCATGATCATCCTTATAAGGGGCTTTCCGCCCCTGGGTATGATCATATCGACGTGATCGTCGAGTGTAAGGAGAGCCCTCACTGCGGCGCGGTCCGTGGTTGGCACAGCCTGTGCTGCATCGCCTGGCAGTCCGGCTTCTATGAGCCCTTCCTGAAAAAGGGCCGCCAGCGCGTTGTTGGAGTGAATGGCTTCAGAACCTCCACGCAGGATGCACGCATTGCCCGATTTCAGGCACAAGGCAGCCGCATCGATGGTAACATTGGGCCTGGATTCATAAATAATTCCTATCACGCCAATGGGCACCCTCATCCGTCCAACCCTGAAGCCGGCCGGCCTGTTCCATATCCGCGTTATTTCCCCTACGGGGTCCGGGAGGGATTCGATCTCTTCCACGGCAAGAGCCATGTCCTCGACCCTCTCAGGAGTCAGTCGCAATCTGTCTACCAGGGCTGAAGAGAGGCCTTCACTCTCGGCGGTCTGAATGTCCTTATCGTTTTCCTCTGACAGCCGGGCTGCATTCTGCCGGAGTTTTTCAGCGACCAGCATGAGTGCCCGATTTTTATCCCCAGAGCTAACGCCGGTCAGGATCCTGCCGGCTGATCTGGCTTTTCGACCCATATTCAGCATGAGTTCTTTCACATCCATTTATTTGTCCTCAATTTATCGCCGGAATGGCAAAAATCCAGGTTCCACATGTCTAATACCATATTTCAAAACCTGGAACTTTGTTTTACCGCTATATCTTTAGAACAAGATCATCTCTATGGATGACCTCAGAGTCTATATCATGTCCCAATATCACTTTGATCTGCCCTGTGTGCTGACCCATGATCTTCCTGATCTGCTCAGATGTAAACGCAGTAATACCACGCGCTACCTCGTCACCCGAACGGGAAACACATCTCACCAGGGATCCACCTTCAAACTTCCCCTCTACCTCCAGTATACCCGCCGGAAGGAGGCTTTTCTTGTCCTCCACAATGGCCCTCACCGCACCATCGTCCAGGGTCAGAGTACCCCTGGCAGTTCCGGCATATGCTATCCAGTGTTTTTTGGAATCTATCCTTTCTGCCGCCGGCATGAACAGTGTGCCGATCGGAGATCCGGCCAGCACCCCTCTGAGGCTCCCTGCGGCCTTTCCATCTGCTATAACTGTGGGAACCCCACGGTGAGCAACCATCTTTGCGGCCATCACCTTGGTGGACATTCCTCCACTGCCCACATCACCGGCGCCTCCGGCCATTTTCATGACTTCCTGGTCGACGCTTTCCACCACTTCCACGAGCATTCCCTCACCCAGCCTCGGATCCTTGTCATATAGCCCTCCGATATCTGTGAATATAACGAGAAGCTCTGCGTCTGCAAGGTTTACAACCATGGAGGACAACAGGTCGTTGTCAGAGAACTTGATCTCTTCTACCGCTACTGTATCGTTCTCGTTGATAATGGGTATGACCTGGAGTTTCAAGAGGGCATCCAGTGTGTTGTGAGCATTTACAAACCGTTGCCTGTCCGCGAGGCCCTCCCGGGTGAGCAGCATCTGGCCGACCTTTATGCCGTGCTCCGAGAAGGCAGATTCGTAAGCGTGCATCAGTCGGCTCTGCCCTATGGCTGACAGGGCCTGTTTTGCCTTCATTGCGCGGGGAATAGAACCCTTGCCAGTTTCCCTCATTCCCATGAGGATAGCCCCTGAACTCACGATGACGAAATGGTACCCCACCTCGGTTAGAGACGCCATCTCTGACGCCAGGGAGGAGATGAGCTCCATGTCAATTCCGCCGGCCGGGTTTTCGAGCACTGCGCTTCCCAGTTTAACAACAACCCTGCGGCGGCTTTTGAAAAGTGCTTTTCTAAGTTCGCTCATGAGCCTTTTTCCCTGTGGGTCTTCACCAGGCCATAAAGCCTGCCGACAAGCATTGACAGACCGTCACCGGCAACAGCAGAGATCACGATCGGTTCAATGCCCGTTTCCCTTTCAAACCTTGCCGTGATCCTGGTCATATCGTCCTCATCAAGCAGATCCGATTTGTTAAGAGCGACAAGGAAATCCCTTGACAGGAGATCGCTGCCATAAGCACCCAGCTCGCCCCTGACCATTTCAAAGGCATGGACCGGATCCTCCTCCCCCGGCCCGAGGCCTACCATTTGAAGCAGCACAGATGTCCGCTCAACGTGCCTCAAAAACTGGTGCCCAAGACCAACTCCTTCATGGGCCCCCTCTATCAGACCAGGTACATCAGCTACCACAAAACTATTCGACTCCTCCACGCGAACCACCCCAAGATTGGGTACCAGGGTGGTAAAGGGGTAGTCAGCGATCTTTGGGCGCGCTGCTGATATCCGTGATATGAGGGTTGACTTACCGGAGTTAGGCAGACCCACGATCCCCACGTCGGCAATAAGCTTGAGTTCCAGGATTAAGTCTCGGGCCTCGCCCTGCCTGCCGTCAACCGCGAACCTGGGAGCCTGCCTTGTTGGAGTTGCGAACCTGGCATTGCCCCGGCCGCCTGTTCCCCCCCTGGCGACAACAAAATGGCCGTCGACCAGGTCTGCGAGGGTCTCACCGGCCCCCTCATCCACGACTAAAGTTCCCGGAGGAACCTTCAGAATAACGGATTCGGCGTCACGACCGCTCATCTTCGAACCCCTGCCGGCCTGGCCCCTGGATGCTTTGTATATTTTCCTGTAGCGGTAATCTATGAGAGTGGAAAGGGAGGGATCTACCTGGATGATGATATCGCCGCCGCGGCCGCCGTCCCCACCATCGGGACCACCGCGAGGTACATGCTTTTCGCGCCTGAAGCTGACACAACCGTTACCACCGGCGCCCGATTCAACCCGGATATTGACCCGATCGATGAATCTCATCGCACCATGGTTAAAACAGTGTAATTATGCCAGCGAATAAACGCTCACCTTCTTGCGGCGTTTGTCCTTCCGTTCAAACTTTACGATGCCGTCGATCTTTGCAAAGAGGGTGTAATCCTTGCCAAGCCCAACGTTCAGGCCGGGGTGAAGTTTGGTTCCGCACTGCCTCACCAGGATGCTTCCCGCAGTGACGGACTCACCGCTGAATTTTTTAATGCCGCGTCTCTGGGCATTGCTGTCTCGACCGTTGCTCGAACTGCCTCCAGCTTTCTTATGAGCCATTGTCAACGTCCTCCTGAGCTGTGCTGTCAGTGCTCTGAGCTGTTTTCCTGCCCTTGCTTATTTTCTCGATGAGAACTCCGGTGTAGTCCTGCCTGTGACCGCGTTTGACCTGATAACCCTTGCGCCTCTTTTTCCTGAAGACGATTATCTTCTTCCGCCGGTCCTGCTCTACTACCTTACCGGTCACTTTTGCGCCGTTGACGACCGGTGTGCCCACGGAAACCTTCTCGCCGGCCCCTATCAGCAGCACTTTTTCGAAATCCACGGCAGATCCAACTTCCTCGGGAAGCTTTTCCACCCTGATGATATCGCCCTCGTTTACACGGTACTGCTTACCGCCCGTTTCAATAACAGCGTACATTTATTATAAACCTCCGTGATGACTTCTTAAAGCGTATTTTCCCGTCTTCCAGAATAGAGTCTGATATCACTTTGCAGGGTCATTGTCAACGATTGGACAAATGAC
>CAYVSA010000026.1:0-13411 GCA_964454175.1 uncultured Pseudomonadota bacterium | reverse complement strand
AGCCCCATAATTTGATACTGCTCCTGATGCATATTATACTCTGTCTTAACCAGGATCTTTTTCTTTATCTGCTTTTCCAGTTTCTCCAGATAATCATTTTCTTCCTCATAAAGAAGGTCTGCCAATCTCGGGTGGGCAACAATTACAACGCGTTTGCCCTCCAGCAGAGCAGCTTCCTTCTTCACCTGTCTGAAGATCTCGTAAACAATGGTCCTCATGGACTTGATGGCTCCCTTCCCCTCACAGTAAGGGCAGGGTTCAGTCATGACCGATGCCAGGTTGTCCCTGACTCGTTTGCGGGTCATCTCAACCAGTCCCAGTTCCGATATCTGAAGAATTGTAGTCTTGGTGCGGTCGCCTTTCAGAGCATCCTCGAGGGCAGCAAACACTTTCCGCCGGTTCGAATATCTTTCCATATCGATGAAATCAATTATGATGAGCCCACCGATGTTGCGCAGCTTGACCTGATAGACAACCTCGTATACGGCCTCCATGTTGGTCTTGACAATAGTGTCTTCAAGGTTTCGCTTTCCCACGAACCTGCCGGTATTGACGTCTATTGCAGTCAGTGCCTCGGTCTGGTCGATCACCAGGTAGCCGCCGGATTTCAGCCAGATCTTTTTCCCCAACGCCCGATTCAGCTCAAGCTCTACACCAAAAGCATCGAAGATAGGCTCATCGTCCTCGTAAAGTCGTACTGCCTGGCGCAAGTGGGGCATGAATCTCTTGGTGAAATCCAGGAGTTTTTTATACTCGCTCTTTGAATCAACGTGAATGGCATCTATATCGGAGCTGTAAAGATCCCTGAGTACTCTGAAAGTAAGATCCAGCTCGGCGTACAGCAGACTCGGCGCCCTTGCCCTGGGCCTTCTTTTCTTGAGCGTACCCCACAGGCGGACCAGAAAATCCATATCCTGTTTGATCGTTTCTTCCGAGGCACCTTCTGCCGCAGTCCGGATGATAAAGCCAACCCTTTCCGGCTTCAGGGACTGGACGATACTTCTGAGCCTGTCTCTTTCTTTGGTATCCTGGATCCGTCGGGAGACCCCGACCTTGGTGATCGTGGGCATCAAGACAAGGAGCCGGCCGGGAAGAGTCACGTAGGCCGTGACCCTTGCCCCCTTGGTTCCAATTGGCTCCTTGTTGACCTGGACGAGGACTTCCTGCCCTTCCTTGAGGAGATCCTCAATTCCGTGGCCTGAAGCCGTTATCATTTCAATATCGCTTCCTTCATCGTCCTGGTGATTTACGCCGTACATCTCGGCGTACTCACTCATGTCCAGGACTATATCAGAAGCGTGTAGAAATGCGGCCCGTTCCTGGTCGATGTCCACAAAGGCGGCCTGCATGCCGGGGAGAACCCGCACAACCCGCCCTTTGTAGATATTTCCCGTAATACCCCTGTCTTTTGCCCTGTCCACCGAGATCTCGGAAACATGGCGGTTCTCAAGAAGGGCAACCCGGGTTTCAAAGGGGTTGGTGTTAATAACGATCTCTGAACCCATTTCGCATAATCCTCATTAAAAATATTTAAAATCTTTTCAGCGTACATGACGCGTAACCTTTCAATTTTATCGTTTAACGCACAGAGCATACGGTTTGCCAGGAACCCGGTATTTCCAGCTGAATTTTCCATAAACTGTCAAAACCTAACAGGTTATTAACGAAAAGTAAAAATAATAGGGTGGGTTTACTTGTCCAGGATCAAGGGAATTGATTATAAAAGCGTTCAGAGTCCTTATCACTCAATCGAATATCCGCGAAAGCCCGGGTCGACCGGCCGACCGGTCATCGAGCGTCTTTAAACTCAGGCGAGTCCTCGTAACTTTTATCGCCTCATCGGGAAGCAGGGGTCTGCCAAGAACAGCTTCAACGACTTCATTCGGCTTCACGCTGCCCTTGTCCGTAATTGACAGCGCGAACCGAAATGATCGCTGGTTCTCCAGGCTCAAACCCAGGAGGAAATTCTTTAGATCGATGATCCTTTTTTTGTCGTCCTTGACCCTTACGATCTGGACGCTTTCAGAATCGAGGACGCTGGATATGCCGTCTCCGAGCTCTGCAGCCACCTCCGGGAATTCCACGAGATACTCCATTGCCTGAACACGCACATTCAGAGACTGACCCTCGATCGGAGCTTTCCACGCAGTCAGGATCTCAAGTCCTTCCGGCAGCTGGCGGTTCATGGCATCCTTGAACCTGCTGGCCGTCCAGCTTCCCACAAGTTCCACATCAACCCACTCGGCAAGACCAGCGACACCCAGGGGCATTGATAAGGCAAAGTTTATCCTGGCCCTGGGTGAAAATCCTCCGGTGAAGGCCAGGGGTACTGAGGCCCTCCTGGCTGCCCTTTCAAAGGTCCTCATGACCTCAAGGTGGCCCAGGAAACGCATGAGGCCGGTTTTTTTAAAAACTGCCCTTATCCTCCTTGAACTTTTCTGCATTTCCGGGGGCTCTTCGTCCGCCCCCGACACACTTTCCGGATCAGATGCATCTCTGAGCGGCGGGATCGAGTCTGCCATCTCCGGAGTACATACACCGCAGGACCAGCATCCATCCTGACGGCAATCTTCAGTCACCTCTCCAGCAAGGCCTTTCTCGTATTCTTCGCGGAGGAATCGTTTATCTACGCCGCAGGATATATGTTCCCAGGCGAACGTTTCCTCCTCACCGCGCTGACGGTTGGCGTAAAAGAGCGGATCGATCCCGCATTTATCAAAAGCTTCCTGCCAGATCTCCCAGCTGAAATGCTCATCCCACCCGTCCTTGCGGGCGCCAGCCACCCAGGCTTCATGAATAACCCGGGAAACTGTTCGGTCGCCCCTCGCCAGGACTGCCTCCAGAAGAGCCTGGTCCGTCCTTCCCCACCTTACCTGTATCTTCCTGCCCCTGAGAGCACCTTTTAAAAACATCACCTTACGCCTCAGTTCCTGTTCAGGGTCCTGGGCGACCCACTGGAATGGTGTGTTTGATTTGGGAACGAAGGGGGATATGTTAACCGTAACCCGCCCCCTGCCCGGAGCAGCTTCAGCTATTCGGTTTACCAGGCTAACGATGCCTTCAAGATCTGCTTGAGTCTCGGTGGGAAGACCGACCATGAAATAGAGTTTCAGGGAATCCCAACCTGTCGCGAAGACCCATCGGGCTGTTCTGACAATATCTTCGTCGGTAATATCCTTGTTAATAACCTTCCTCAGCCGCGGTGTTCCGGCTTCAGGCGCTATGGTGAACCCGGTCTTTTTGACACGTTTGATCTGCTGTGCCACAGTGCTTGTGAGCCCGCCGATCCGCATGGAAGGGAGCGAAACAGACACCCTGTCCCCGCAATATGCATCCATCAGTTCGGCCAACAACCCGTCGAGATCAGAATAGTCGCCAATACTGAGGGACACCAGGGAGAGGTCTTCGTAACCTGTTGAACGAAGAGAATCTCCTGCAGCCTTCAATAGGGTTTTTGCAGACCTTTCCCTGACCGGCCTGTAGACCATCCCGGCGTGGCAAAACCGGCACCCCCTGGTGCATCCGCGAGCCGCCTCCAGCGTCACCCTGTCGTGGACCGTCTGGAGGAAAGGGAGGACCAGGGAGACCGGCGGGGCGTGAGAATCAAGATCTGCACAGAACGCCTTGACAATTACTCTGCCGGGATCCCCGGCCCGGACCTCTTTCACAGTCCCGTCGCTTTCATA
This sequence comes from uncultured Pseudomonadota bacterium, assembly GCA_964454175.1. Lineage (GTDB taxonomy): Bacteria > BMS3Abin14 > BMS3Abin14 > BMS3Abin14 > BMS3Abin14 > CAYVSA01. Next base: position 9,725 of record CAYVSA010000026.1, on the reverse strand, counting down.
AGTGATCTCGAAATCGCGCGGGTCGTAGATCCCTGCAATCTCTTTCAGAGCATCTTTCTTTTCCTGCCTTCCAGCCCGGCCCTGCATGTCCCGAAGGGTTTCAAGAATGTGCGGCCACTGAACCTCAGCGTCGCCAATGAAAAAGAGGTCGAAAAACTCAGCCAGCGGTTCCGGGTTGTAGGCACAAGGCCCGCCCCCCACGACCAGAGGTAAGCCCTCCAGCCTGTCTTTTGCTGTGAGTGGAATACCCGATGCGTTCAGGATCGTCAGGATGTTTGTGTATGTCAGTTCAGATTGGAGTGTAAACCCGATCAGACCGCACTCGGAAAGAGGCGCTTTGGTCTCCAGCGTGAACAGCGGCCTTGATCTTTCCCGGAGCAGATCGAGCATGTCTGTCTGAGGGAGGAAGGCCCTCTCCACCTGCACACCGTCAACACCGTTACCGCTGCTGTAAAGAACCTGTGTCCCCAGATGGGACATCCCCACTTCATAGAGATCAGGAAAGACGAGTGCAGCCCTTAATATTACTTCCTCTTCTTTTTTATGAACGGAGTTAACTTCAAAACCGAGGTAACGCGACGGCCGCTCCACCAGGTGAAGCAGATCTTCGACAGGTACAGCGCTCACGGGCGGGCAGTCTCACAAAGCGAAGGCAGGTTGGAAAGAGACCTCAGGGTCTCCTCCCGAGTGTGGTTCTCAAGAACGATCAGGGGCGACCTGTCGTGGGCGTCCAGGAAGGAAAACAGGGAGGTGAAATCAAATATCCCCTCTCCGACAGGCAGATGCGAGTCCACGTCTCCTCTGTTGTCATGTATGTGCAGTTCGACGAGGTTGTCTCCGAACGAGGTCAGCCAGTCTTCCATCGGCACTTCTGAAAACAGCAGGTAATGGCCGGTGTCAAGGCAGAAGCCAAGGCGTCCTCCCAGTCTGTCGTTGAGATCCAGGAGGTGATCGGGACGGACATCGAAAACGTTTTCCATGAGTACACGAGTACCTGTTTTTTCCGCCCATTCCACAATTTCGCCCCAGATCGAGACACAGTTCTCCAGCCACAGACCAAAGTTCCACCCGAACCTCCACCTGTCGTAGCCGGGATGGAAAACAACGTGCACCGGCTCCACCACGCTGACCACTTCCCTGACCTGAGAGAAGCGCAGCCGCGTGACTTCCAGTATTTTCTGATCCAGCCCGCCCGGCGAGAGGTCCATAAAGGGAGCGTGAAGGGACACTTCCCCTCCACCGTTCCTTACCATCACGAGAGACTCCAGCTGGGCCGCCTCCAGTGAATCCAGGCCTCCGGCGGGGAGGTATACTTCGGGGTTCAGTCCGTGTTCCTTCAGGAAGGAAAGGTCTTCATCCAGATTATTCAGGGTTGCCCTGGCAAACAGCCTTGAGATATTCATGTGCCCCTGGCTATCGCATCCAGCTTTTCCAGGCTCGGTGTATGGCCCAGAACAACCAGAGTATCCCCCGCCTTGATCAGGGCCTCGTAGGACGGGTTGAACTGCATCCCTCCAGTGGCCTCCTTGATAGCCAGGATAATGAGGTTAAGGTCTTTCCTGAGACCTGATGAAGCCAGGTCGACGCCGGCGAGACTTGATTTGGGCGAAATACTGACCTCTTCAAGCCTCAGCTCTCTCGTCTTGTCCTGGGTTATCGTCTCAAGAAAATCGATGACCGTGGGGCTCAGCAAAGCCTGGGCTATCCGGAACCCGCCAAGATAGTAGGGTGAGACCACTTTGTTGGCTCCGGCCCTGATCAGTTTCTGGATGGACTCCCCAGTTGCAGATCTGACAACGATGTTGAGCTTGGGGTTAAGACCCCGTGCTGTGAGCGTGATGAAAACGTTCTCTGTATCGCCAGTCACCACCGATACCAGGCCAGCAGCCTTATCGATACCAGAGTCAAGGAGCACACTGTCTACAGTTGCGTCTCCCTTGATGAAAAGATAACCGAGACGTTCGATCTGATCGATAACATCCTGATCGTTTTCCACTACAACAAAAGGAGCTTTTCTGTCGGCCAACTCCTCACAGATAACGCTGCCCATTCTGCCGAAACCGCAGATGATATAATGATTTTGCAGCTTCTGGATAGATTTCATGACTCTCCTCCCAAGAACCATTCGGATCCTCTCGTCAAGCATGATCCGCCCAGCAGTTCCAACGGCGAAGGCAGCGGTGCCGACACCGGTTATGATCAGGAAAATACTAAGGATTTTACCGGGATGCGAAAGGGGATGGACCTCCCCGAAGCCCACCGTACTCAAGGTCAGGACGGTCATATAGACCGAATCGAGGAGCCCCCACTTTTCGATGGCCATATAACCGGTCGTTCCGCCGATTATTACCAACACCAGGAAGAACAGGGCGTAGACAAGCTGCTGCCGGGCCTCGACGACGCCGCCCCTGGAGACACTCACTTTCCGCCTGAACCCAATCGGCTTGCTAGTCACTAGGAAATCCGGTCAGGGTTAATACCAATGGTTTCGCTGGACGAAACAGGCTCGAAAAACTAATCGGTCTTGGCAGGACAGGCCCCGCAGGCCGGCCCCATATTTTCCGGAGAACATTCTCTGGTTTTGCTTTCAGCCTTGATCGATGGGGACGCATAGTCTGTCTTGTACCAACCTGAACCTTTCAGGATAAAATTGGTTGCAGCTATGAGGCGCTTAACGTGACCGTCGCATTTGATGCAAACTTCCAGAGGGTCTTCGGTTATCCTCTGTGACACCTCGAACTGGTGTCCGCACTTTTCGCACTTGTACTCATATGTTGGCATGGTGCTCTATCTCCTTCTTGTTCTGGTACTCAAACAGCTTATTCCCGAACCCTGTCGTGGAAAACCATCACGATGGACTGCTGTATAGTTCATCATTGTTAAACGGGGCCTGTACTCAACCCCTTCGGCAGTTTCGGGACAACTGTATAAATCTATGCCTTGTTTTCAACAATGTCAACTTCACCTTCTGGCACAAAGCGCGTTCTCAAGACCTTCAACGACCTCTTCCGGAACCTTCATTCCGCCGAGACCCCTGCCCAGATCTATCCCCTTGAACCCCGGCCCATGGTAGTCAGTCCCACCTGTGACGATCAACCCCAGATCCTTTGCGATGTACTTGTAAAGAACTGTTTCTTCCTCCGAGTGGCTGTAGTAATAGGTCTCGATCCCTACAAGGCCTGACTTCGCCAGGTCTTCGACAAGAGCCAGAAGTTCCCTGCTGTCCAGATCCAGGGTCTGGGGGTGAGCTAATACAGGCAGGCCGCCGGCACCCAGGATCAGTTCAATAGCCTGGGCCGGTGTGGTCCTCTCCTTGTTGGCATAGGCAGCTGCACCCTTTGCCAGAAAACGGTTAAATGCCTCTTCTTCGGTTTTTACGTAACCTTTTTCCACCATCGCTCTTGCTATGTGCGGTCTTCCCACACTCTCGCCTAAAGCATACTTGTCGAGATCAGCCATATCCATGGGGCACCCGGCTTTAGTGAGCTTTTCCAGGATCACAGAATTTCTTCTGTTTCTTCCGTCCCTCAGCCAGGTCAGCTTTTCACCGAGCACGGCGTCGGACGGATCTACGTAGTAGCCCAGCATGTGCATGGTACCAGGGTAGTAGTCGGCGCTTAACTCAATGCCCGGGATGAACTTCAGGTCATGCCCTTTGGACTCATCATAAGCCTCCGAAAGGCCGGACAGGGTGTCGTGGTCTGTGAGGGCCAGGACAGTGACACCGCGCCGGACAGCCTCGTTAATGAGTGCTGCAGGCTCGAGTGTTCCATCCGAAGCTGTGCTGTGCGTGTGAAGATCTATCAAATGAACCTCCTGGTCCGGATTTGCAGGAGTGCAAAGCTACAAATATAAAGAAGAAAAGTCAAATCGATGGCAACAACGAACTCAGACAGGAGGCAGGAGTATCGGCGTTTATCCCTCTCCCCCTTGTCAGGTCGCAGCTTTAGCGAAGATTGATGATGGGAGAGGCCAGGTGAGGGTGAGTCACTGTAACCTGGAACTTGAAACTTGGAACGTTGACTTTAACTTGGGTCTTGGGGCCTGGGTCCTGGGACTCCAGCCGAAGGCTGGATAGAGACAAGAGCCTGTAACGCAGGAAGCCGCTGGGCGCCCATCCGAGCGTATCGCTAAGTGCCGCAGAGTAATGCCTTGAACAAGAAACTAGAAACTATTTCAAGCAGCCGATATATTGATCCTTTAAACAACGCAGTCCCAGTCGGGAGGAAAATTTTGTCAGAAACCCTGCCAAGGGAGTTCGGCCGGTTCAGGCTCATTGAAAAGCTCGGTGTGGGCGGCATGGGTGAGGTCTTCCTAGCTAAGATAAGTGGTCCTGATCAGTTTGAGCGGGAAGTAGCCATCAAGCTGATCCTGCCGCGCCTATCCAGCGATGCGACCTTCCGCGACCTGTTTTCCAGGGAAGCCCGTCTCGCCGCCGCTCTGCACCACCCGAACATCGTGTCAGTCTATGAATACGGCCGTATCGGTGAGACCGATTTTCTGTTGATGGAATACGTGAAGGGAACTGACCTTCGTTCCCTGATCAAGAGGCTCGAGGGCAGTGAAATGATGCCACGTAAAGCTGCCTACCTTGTGATCCACCGTATCGCAAGGGGTATCGACTACGCTCATTCAACAGAAGGCACTTCCGGAGCAGGAACCAGCATCATCCATCAGGATCTGAGTCCTCATAACGTCCTCATCTCCACTGTCGGCGAGGTTAAGATAGCTGATTTCGGTATAGCAAGGGCCGTTACCGATGACCCGGGCGCCAGGAGTGCTCTCATGGGGAAAGCCTCCTACATGTCTCCCGAGCAGGTAGAGGGGAAGGTTCCTGATAAATCGAGCGATCTTTTTTCACTCGGCACGATAGCCTGCCAACTGCTGTCCGGGAAACACCCATTCCTGGCCTCCACACGTGAATCCACCATGGAGGCAGTCAGCGTGGCCAGACACGTTTCCCTGTCAGAACTCAGCCCGGATCTTCCTGAAGCTGTTTCAGCTGCGGTTGAGAGGCTCCTTGCAAGAGCCCCCCAGGACAGGCCCGAGAACACAGATGAACTGATATCGGCACTGGAACCTCACCTGGAAGCAAACGCAGACCGCCTTCTGGGAAAACTCGCGGAAGCGAAGAAACCGTTAACAGCGAGAGAACTTACATCACTTACTGCACCTACGCTTGTAAACGCCGTAAGGAGAAGCCTCCCCCTGGCCGCAGGAGGGATATTGCTTCTCCTGGGCCTGTCTGCCTACCTGCTGTGGCCGTCCGCAGCAGTCAAGGTGCCGGGGGACCCCTCTATTTCATCATCCGGGAAACCTTCCAGCAAAGCGACCGTTTCTACGCCTCGCCAGATCACCATCGTAACTGATCCACCCGGTGCTGAAATTTCTGTCGATGGGAATGCAGCAGGTCTATCACCCGCCACGCTGGAAACAAGAGTAACCGGGGGCCCTCTCAGGATCAAGGCGGGCATGTACGGGTACGAACCAGCGGAATTTACACTGGACCCCGCGGCTGGAGGACCCGTGCGCACGGTCATTCTTGTGCCCCTGCCGGTCGGTTCCGTTCCCGTAAGTGCAGCGCCGTGGGCGAGAGTTTACTTTAACAACAAACTTATGGGCACAACACCCCTTATCCTTCAGGGCATCCCAACGGGCACCAGAGACCTGAAATTCAGTAACGAGGTCCTGGGCATCGACAAAACGGTTACCATTAAAGTATCAGAAGGGAAAAACGACCCGGTGGTTGTCAGGATGGGGGATTGATCGTTGAGCGAATTCCAGGTGGCAGCCCATGGCTGCAGTTCCAGGTCCCAGGTAGTATTTATTACCAGAAACGAGAAACAATTAACTGGAGGCCAGGTCAAACATCAACACTGGGATATGGGACTGGAGCGAAGCGACCAACCTGGGGCCTGGGGCTAGGGACTGAAACATGGACTACCTTTCACCATCACTATTTGCCATACTAAAGCCCCTTGACTGGGAAAAGCATCTAAAACATACTTGTGATATGGATTTTGGGGGTGTTTTTACTGCATTCAATGAACATGGAGTTTGCTACCTGGTAGTCGGAGGATTGGCAATGAACCTCCACGGCATTCCCAGGACTGTGGGATACCTGGATCTTTGTGTCGACTTCAAACCTGCCAACATCAAGAAAGTTTTCAGCGCCTTCGAACATCTCGAGTTCGTACCCAAGCCGCCCCTTGACTATGACGAACTGTTAAAAGCGAAGAAGAGATCTTCGTTGGTCGATGACAAGGGACTCACGGTCTTTACCTTCATCTCCAGTTCCAACCCATCAAAAAGGATCGACATACTTCTTGACCCGCCCGTAGATTTCAGGGAGATCCATGCCGGAAAAAAGGAGGTTCCCTTCGGGGAACTCACCATACCGGTCCTTTCGCTGGATGACTTGATAGTATGGAAATCGGGATCCAGCAGGAAGCAGGATGCCTCCGATGTTGAGGCCCTGAAGGCTGTCAGGAAAGTCAGAAATTAGATATTGGAAAATCCGGCAATTGGCTATGGGCAATGGGCTAAAGCATGTTGCCTGGTTCTACTAATCACCAATCACTAATTACTAAGCACGCATTACGCATCACATTGGACCTTGGGCCTTGGACGTGGTTATTCCTCATCCTCCGTCAAACCATACTTCTTAACCCTGTCGAAGAAAGTTGATTTGGGGATACCCAGGGTCTTTGCCGCGGCTCTTATGCTCCCGCCGGTTTTCTTCAGGGCCTTCGAGTAATACATTTTCTCCAGATCTTCCAGCGATCGTTCGACAAGATATTCCGGTTCAGCGCCTTCTTCCTTGAGAAAAACGAGGTCTTCAGCCTGTATCAGCCCCTCAGCCCTCATAATACATGCACGCTCTAGAACATTCTTTAATTCCCGGACGTTGCCCGGCCAGCTGTGTCCGGCAAGGAGACCTCCGGCTTCTTCGTCAAGCTCCCTGCCTCCTCCCATAAAATGGGCTGCCAGGATCTGGAGGTCACCCTTCCTCTTCCTCAGCGGCGGGACGAAAAGCGGCAGGACGAAAAGCCTGTACAGAAGGTCTGCCCTGAACCTGCCTTTTTCCACCTCTTCCTTAAGGTCCCTGTGGGTAGCAGCAACGATCCTGACGTCAACACCTCTTGCAGCCTGGGAACCGACCCTGCGGATGACACCCCCTTCAAGGACCCTGAGAAGCTTGGGCTGGAGGTCTGTTGGAAGCTCGCCGATCTCGTCCAGGAAAAGCGTCCCCCCGTCGGCCTGCTCGAAAGCTCCCTTTCTGTCCTTTACAGCCCCGGTAAAGGAGCCTTTCTCGTGTCCGAAAAGCTCACTCTCCACCAGTTCCGGAGAGATCGCCCCGCAGTTTATGGCAACGAAAGAGCCCTCTTTTCGCTTGCTGAGCTCGTGAACGGCCTTTGCAACCAGCTCCTTCCCGCTTCCTGTTTCACCCATTATGAGAACCGTGCCCTCGGACGCTGAGACCCTCTTCATTATTTCGAACAGATTCCTCATCAGGTGCGAGGAACCGATCATCCCGTGGAAGGTCTCCGGGCCGTCCCCTCCATTTTTCTCAGTCTCGCGGTCCCAGTCGTAGCTGTCCTCATCGAGCTGAAGTTTAAAAGGCCCCACAACGAATTCGTCACCGCCGGCAAGGCGAACGTTGTTTACTTTCTTGCCATTTATCAAGGTCCCGTTTCTGCTCTGGTCGATCAGGAGATATGCTTCCCCCTGCCGGATCAGCCTGGCGTGGTCACGGCTCACGGTGGAATCGGGGAGGATGACCTGGTTGGATCTGCCTCTGCCGATCCTCACCTCTGAAAGGGTCCCGATCTGGTATCCGCCAAGGTGCTGATTCTGTCTGAACACGTTCAGGCGCAACCTACCAATCTCCATGCTTCTCGTCTGAAAGGAGGTCTTTTACTGAAAGGCCCAGCGCAGCGCACCTGAGAATGATATCGCAGGACCACTCCAGGGAGTGGGATATCTGCAGGCCCTCCTCCAGGCTGCCGCCTACTGCGAATGCGCCGTGCCCCTTGACTACCACAATGGGGAAGTCCTTCAGCAGTACGGGAAGCTCAGATTCCAGTTCTTCAGAGCCAATAGCCCTTTTTACACCCAGGACGGGTACACGTTTGAAATAATAGCGTCCCTCAACGTCCACCGGCACGATATCCCTCCCGGACAGGGAGAGGGCAGTGGCCGACCTCGGGTGAGTGTGGACAACCGCCAGTGCCGAAGTTGACCTGTAAATGCTCCTGTGTACATTCACCTCTGTAGAGGCCAGTGCAATACCGCTATCGTCCTCATCCAGGCCGACCGACACGAGGTCCTCTGTGCTCAAACGGCCCAGCATCGAGCCCCGCCTGGTAATAACGAGCCTGCCGCCAAGCCTTACACTGAGGTTGCCGCTGTGGGAGTTGTTGAGTCCTGCAGCAAACAGGGTACTTCCTGCCAATGCGAACTCCTCAACCAGCCTGTCCCAGGACTCTCCTTCCATCTTTTTCAAGGCCTAACTCCTTTTTCTTTTCCATCGTTGGAACACCATTATCCCAGCTCCGGTGAGCGTAGTACTCTTCCAGCAGTTCCGGGAGCCTCACCACCTCGCCCGCACAGGGTCCATGGGAGAGTGGTTCATCGAGAAGCCTTGGAGGCAGCGTATCTTCCTCCGGCCCGATGCCCCTGTCAACATTCAAGATCCGTTCCAGATTTACTATCCTCTCTCCGGCGAGCATCAGTTCCTCTCCGGATATCTCCCACCCTGTCACCGCATGGACCATTCTCGACCAGTACTCCTGGGAAACGGCGAAAGTGGCGAATCTGCAGGCGGAAAGGGAGTCGGCTACTGCCCCGAAATCCTGGGCCCTTGCAACATGACCTCCCTTACCCATCACGATACGGCCTGGAACTTTTTTGGGTATTCCCAGTATCTCCCTGGCTATAAGATAGCCGCCCCTTAAATGGCACCCGCCCCTGCTGGAGGTTGCATAGGCAAGCCCCTGACCCTGGGCACCCCTTGGATCGTAGCCGGGAAGCTCCATCCCCTTGACCTGCATGGCAAACTGCGGTGCGCCGCTGGCTTCTGCAATGTGCCTTGAGCCCTCGGCAAGCTCATCCCCCTCCCCTGTCCGTGCAGCGATCTTATTCAGCATATCAAGGACGTCTTCGCCGCCACCGAACTTAAGCGTAGATTTCCTGATGCCTCGCTGGGACAGTTCCATGGCGCACGCCATTGTCGCACCGGCGGAAATAGTGTCCATGCCCAGCTCGTTGCAAAGATGCGACGCCCTGATCACCGTTTCAAGATCACTTATGAGAAGATCAGGCCCCAGAGCCCAGAGGCTCTCATACTCCGGGCCCTCTCCTTCAATCCCGCCAGCCCTGGTGACCCTGCCGCACCTGATGTAGCATCCGACACATCCGCTTCGTCCCACCGTGAAATCTGCAGCCAACCTCTCACCTGAGTAGGCCTCGGATTCGCCTACCGCAACTTCCTGGAAGTTGGCCATCGGGAAAATACCCGCTTCTGAGCAGATCTTCACGAGCATGGGCGTACCCAAAACGGGCAGCGCTTTGGAAGTGACAGGATGTGCCCTCAGCCACCTGTTGGATTCTTCAAGGACAGCCTTCAGGCGGGGCCTGTCGGCAACTTCAACTTTCCCTGAACCGTTTACGACCACTGCCTTGAGCTTTTTGGCCCCCATTACCGCACCTGTCCCCCCCCTGCC
>CAYVSA010000025.1:0-27884 GCA_964454175.1 uncultured Pseudomonadota bacterium | reverse complement strand
CTTTACTGGGAGTGCGGAGGATTCTGTCAGCCGGCCTCCTTCTGGCGCCGCGAGGCATTTTTCCGGGAGGGAGGCTTTGACAGGGAGCTGTCATTTTGTTTCGATTACGATATGTATCTCAGGCTGGCAAGATCAGGGCCCTTCGGAAGGATCGAGGATTTCCTCGCCTGTTTCAGGGTCCATCCCACTTCCAAAACGAACACAATGTCGGATGTCTGGAGACAGGAGAGAGATGAGGTGCTTCGCCGGCATGGGTACGGCAACGTCCCCGGACTGGCCAGGTACTGCCTGCGTCGGTGGTACGTCCTGGCAGACAGCCTGAGAAAACGCAGGTTGAAATCAGACCTGAGGTCGGGGAGGCTGCAGCTGCCGGCGATCCCGGACCTGAACAGCTGACAGGCGGGAAAGCGAACTGTCGCACAGGGAGAGTGGAAATGCCCAGGATCTCAGTTTACATCCTGACTTATAATGAAGAGGAAAAGATAGAAGAGGCGATCTCCAGTGTGATGTGGGCTGATGAGATAGTGGTCGTTGATTCTTTTTCAGAGGACAGGACCGTAGAGATCAGCCGCAAATATACCGACAGGATTGTCCAGGTTGATTTTGAAGGGTTCGGTAAGCTGCGGAACGATGCCCTGGCCCAGGTGTCTCATGACTGGATCTTCAGCCTGGATGCTGACGAGAGGTGCACTCCGGAGGCGGCGGAGGAGATCAGATCTATCGTTGCCTCGGAGGACCCGGCTGACGCTTACTATGTACCCAGGAGGAACTTTTTCATGGGCCGCTGGATAAAGCATGGCGGCTGGTACCCGGACTTCAGACAACCCCAGCTCTTCAGGAAGGGAGCTGTTCTGTATCACGACGATATGGTTCACGAAGGTTTCACGGTCTTTGGCAAGGTCGGGTACCTGGAAAATTCCATCTGGCAGTTTCCCTATCGAAATCTTTCCCAGCTCATCGATAAAATGCAGAACTACACATCCCTGGGGGCGCAGAAGATGGTGGATGGGGACAGGAAGGGCGGGATGGCGAGTGCCTTTATCCACGGGTCGTGGGCCTTTATCCGCACTTATTTTTTTAAACTGGGGATACTGGATGGCTGGCCCGGCTTCATTATTGCTCTGAGCGGTTTTGAGGGAACCTTCTACAGATATGCCAAGTTCGCGGAAAGAAATATCCGCAGCACCCCTGACACAGGGAAGGGGTAATGGCGCGAAAATTATCTTCTTCTGCCGGACGGTTTTGCGGGGGTGTGACGACCGCGGGGCTGAGCCTGCATGTCATAGAGCCCACCCTTAACTCCGAAGCCGGTCACTGCTACAGTTTTATTGAAAGCCTCTGCGCGGCTCCGAGGCCCGATGGCCTGTCATTTTCGATCTGGGCCGGCAGATCTGCAAGACTATCGGCGATCGCTGGTCCTGAAACAGTTATTGTCCCATACTTTTACAGGCGAACAAGGCGACTGCAGGAACTTATTCTGCTCAGAAAACTGCTGGTCAAACCGGGAAAGATCTTCATATCAACAGCAGGAAGAACAGACCTGGTCCTGATCAGGGCCGCCGCCAGCGGCGAAATTCCCTCGGAAAAGGTCTTCATGTATTTTCACTGGCTGAAGCTGACGGATAAAAAGGCTGCCTTTTTCCGTAAGGTGGCGAATCAGCACCCCGGGATCCAGGTTATGGGCCCGACAATGACCGTCGTATCAGAGCTAATAGAGTGCGGTTTTAAAAACGCTGAGCAGGTACCCTATCCAATGAACAGACGTGCTGCACCGGGTCCCCGGGAATTTAACGGTCTCTTATATGCCGGGGCCGCCAGGCCTGATAAGGGTTTTAGCAGGATCGTTGACCTGGTCGAACATCTTGCGGCGTCGGGAGCACAAATTCCGGTGAGAATCCAGACATCCTCAGACCATGGCAGGCGCCTTGATCCGGCGACCATGGCGGATCTTGACCGGCTTCGGAAAACGGGCTATCCGGCCCTGGAAGAATACCCGGACACTCTTGCAGACGAATCCTACGAATCACTTTTCCCGGGGGGCATATGTCTTCAGCCCTACGACAGGGTTGATTTTGCCGACAGGATAAGCGGTATAACCCTGGATGCCCTCTCAATGGGCTGCCCTGTTATTGCAACTTCAGGAACGTGGATAGCGGGTGTGATCTGCCGATTCGACGCCGGGGTAGTGTTGGATGATCCCGAGCCTGCCTCCATGTTGAGCGCTGTCGACCTGATAAATAATAGCTACGGTGATTTCAGCAGGAGGGCTGCTGCTGCCGGCGCAGTTATGCAGGGGGAGCTTAGTGCCGGTCATCTGTTGGCACGCATGGTCGGGGATCAAAATACATCGAATCCCGATCCGGTGAGAGAACCCTGATGGGGCGGTCGCACAACACAACCTCTCAGCGCTGGATGGTCGTGTCCTATTTTACCGGCGTCGATGGCATGGCTGCGTCCATTCACGCCGACGTAAGGATAAGAGAGCTGATCTCGCGATCTATTGATGTCAGAGTGATCAGCAGCATGGCGGCCAGGGAAAATACCGGCCTCGTCAGACGTGTGCTGTCACCGTTACCCACAGGTATTCGCTTTGAAATAAGGCACCTGTTCAGGAAAAAAAGGAAGACGCCCCTTAACCGGCTTTTAAAATCCTTCCTGATTCTCTTAATATTTCCAGCCTATGCCGTTGAAAAGATCTTCCTCCATTTTGATCCTACCTGGTCCTGGTACCTGAGCGCCTCCCAGGCTGCTGTGAGAGAAGCACATGAATTCCATCCAGATGTGGTCTACTCAACGGGTGGCCCTGCAAGTGCACACCTCGTGGCCGAAGCTGTAAAAAAAGCAAGCGGAGCCAGGTGGATCGCCGAGTTCCAGGACCCCCTTTTACACCCAACGACGTACAGGGGCAGAAGGGAAAAGCGCCACTTTGAAAAGGTAGAAAACTCAGTAGCAGCTGACGCTGATGCGGCCGTGTACCTTACGGAAGGGGCCAGGAACAGGGCAATCAGACGGGCAGACTTTTCGGGCCGGACATCTGTAATCTACCCTGGAGCGCCGGCGTTCAAAAATGCAGAACTTTTTCCGGCGGGGGATGAACTGGTGATTGCTCATATCGGTACCCTCCACGGCACGAGAAACCTTGACTCTCTGATGGAGGGGATACGGCTTCTCAGGGAGCGGGACGATGAGGCGGCATCGTCGATATCGGTTCTCCAGTACGGTCATGCTTCTGCCGCTGTGTCATCATCAACAGCACCGTTGGCGGGCCAGATTCAGATAAGAGGCAGAGTAAATCACGATCAGGCACTGAAAAAAATGGCCGAGGCCCACGTACTGCTGCTCATCCAGAACGCCGATGATGTATCTGCCGAGACAATCCCTTCAAAGGTTTACGAGTATATGCAGGCACGCAGGCCAATACTCGGACTCGTTTACCGCAACCCGGAGCTAAAAGACCTCCTGGAGTCTTCCGGGCATATGGCTGTTGAAATTGAAGATCCGAACTCAATCGCAGGGGCACTGCACATACTTGTTAAAAAGTTCAGGGAGGACACTCTAATGAAGTCTTCCACAGATCCCCGCATCACACTGTCTTCTTCCGTGGACAGGCTCCTTGGCCTGGTTAACGCGGATGCATGAGTCCAGAATTCACATAGTGCTCATCACTCTCATTCTCCTCATGAGTATGGCCACCATGGGGAGTGTCCATGAGTGGGCTGAAGATGAGCCGTACTACATGATCGCGGCCATGCATATGGACGATGGCGGATCCATCATAGTGCCGGCCTACGCTGACGGGTCCCCCCGTTTTCCCAAGCCGATCCTGTTTTACTGGCTGGTGCTCCTGTCCTACAAGATCATGGGGGTCAGCCTCTTCGCCTCGCGTCTGCCAGCCTTCCTTTCTGCTGCTGCAGCACTCTTTTTTACATGGCGGCTGTCCAGGCAGCCGGGTGACAGAGACTCTGAAGCGATGGGTGCGGTTTACATTCTTTCCAGCCTCTACCTCTTTTACTTCCACGGAAAGGTTGCCATTACCGACATGACCATGGCGGCTGCCCTGACTGCGGGATTATGTTTTCTGTCTGAGTTTGTAAGTGGTATCGGAGGGCAGGGGAGGCTGTACGCCTCGGCCTTCGCCTTCGGACTCGCGGGTCTTACAAAGGGCCCCGTTGCCATTGCCCTTGCATTCCTGACGGTCGCTGCTGCGGCTGCATTCTGGAAGGGGGAAGGTGTTGCCTGGCCTTCTCCATGGCAGGCTATTCTTGCTTTTCTTATAATGATAGCCGTTACCGGCTGGTGGTATATTTACATGGCTGTCATGTTCTGGCCCGATTTTATCAGACATCAGATAGGCAACGAGATGGCGAGCCGCATGGACGGTTTTTTCCTGGTTCGATTCAAGAACATTCTCTGGTATCTGAGGAGGCTGGCAGAATCGGGATACCCGTGGACTTTGCTGGCTGCCGCGGCCCTCCTTCTCAGGGCCCTGCCAAAAAACAGGCGGTTTCCGCGCCACACAGCCTGGTGCGGATTTGGCGCTACGCTGCTCTTTTACGGTCTGCTCATCGATACAAAACGGACAAGGTACCTTGTGCCCGCCCTGCCGTTCCTGGCGATAATCCTTTCCGATTACCTGACTGCAGCCTTCAATAATGTGAGAGCGGGTTTTTTCGTGAGCAGGCTCTTAAAAGGCCTTGTGGTGTTCATGACAGCTCTTATGATATTTCTTGGCGGGTTCCTGGCGGTCTCGGCGCGCCAGGACATGAGCTCCGTGGTCTATCTGAAAATGGGCCTCTACTTACTTCTGGCGGTTGTGATAACGGCTTTTATGTGGAGTCAGCTCGCCAGGCTGGACCATGGTTTTCTGATGGCTGCTGCGTCTGCGCTCATGGTACTTAACTTTACTTTCGCCACCCTTGTATTCCAGGCAACGCTCAAGAACAGCCCGATGGCGGAATTGGCAAAAGCGACATACAGGCTGCCTCCCGGTTCGAAGGTTGGTTACTCCGGGATTCGGAGGGATCTTTTTTCAGGCACTCTGTATTTTTTCGGGAACAGGGAGGTCCTGGTGCCAGGCCCAGGGACCCAGAGTCTGACCCACAGGGTCGTGGACCAGCGGGAGCTGGACGAACTGGGCGAAAAAGCCGCGGTGGTATCAGAGTCATTCAGCTTTTCCAGGGGCGTGTCAGTAGACCTTATGACATCCTTAAGAAAGGGCGATCTACTTGCCAGGCTGCCTAGGGATGGCTACTACCTCGTCAGGCTGGTGAGTCAATGAGGATCGTGCACACAGAGTCCCATCGCGGGTTGGGCGGCCAGGAGATCGGCACTGTCAGGGAGGCGAAGCACCTTCTGAAAAGAGGTCACGAGGTTCTTGTAGTGTGCCAGCCGAAAAGCAGGATGGCTCAGCTGTGCAGGGCATGGAAGGTCCCCCTGAGAACAGTACCGGGGATGAGGAGCGCTCTCTGGTCGCCGATAGTCATCGCTTATGCTCTTGGTTTCCTCGCAAGATATCGTCCCCACCTCGTCCACTGTCACAGTGCTCAGGATCACTGGACATTCGGTCTTTCAGCAAAGATCCTCGGTATTCCCGTTGTCAGGACGAGGCACAATAGCGTGCCCCCCAGGAGGATACCTGCTGTAACTTTTCTGTATAATAGTCTTTCCGACATGGTCATCGCCCGAGGAGAACTTATTCGGGAACAGCTCCTCGACAGGGCAGGCTGCAATCCGGATAGGGTAAAGAGCGTTACAGTCGGAGTTGATATGGACGATTTTTCGGACCAGGGTGAAACTGACGAAACCATGAAGCAGCTTGGTTTGGAAGGTAAGAAAGTCGTGTTGTGTGTGGCGGCATTCAGGGGTTGGAAGGGTCAGGAGGATCTCGTCAGAGCCTGCACGATCCTGCGGGAATCAGTTCCGGGGATAATGGTCCTCCTGGTCGGCGAAGGTGGGGACCGCCCGAGGATAGAGACAATAGTTGAGGATCTGGGCATGACAAATCACGTGACGTTCGCTGGATTCAGGGACGATGTACCCAAAATTATGGCCTGTTCCACCCTGATGGCCCTGCCGTCTCACGCCTTCGAGGGAACACCCCAGGTGATCCCCCAGGCCTGGGCAGCCGGCCTGCCCCTGGTCACCACTCCTGCCGGAGCGATTGGCGACATGGTCACGGACGGTCACAACGGCCTCCTGGTCAAACCTCAGGATGTTGAGGGACTGGCTAGTGCGATCAAAAGGATCATGGATAGTCAGGAACTGGCCCACAGGCTTGCTGCAGGCGGCAGGGCGTCCCTTGAAAAAGGGTTCACCATGGACTGGACGATGGACAGGCTTCTGGAAATCTACGAAAAAGTTCTGATTTGAAGGGATAGTATCTCTGCGGGTCTTGCCAAGATACCATTGATAAAGGTAAATTAAGCGGTTGGCTGGATAATATGTTGTCTGGATACCGACTGAAAATATTATTCCGATGTTTCAGTGGAGACAGTATGGACAGAATTATTAATAAGAGCGGTGAGCTGTTATCGAGGATGCAGGGCAGGAAGGTCATCGTTGTTGGAGACCTCATGATCGACCAGTACATATGGGGTGACGTAGCGCGGGTATCGCCGGAAGCGCCAGTACCCATTGTAGGAGTCAGCCGGGAGACCCTTCGCCTCGGAGGGGCGGCAAACGTCGCCAACAATGTGAAGGCACTGGGGGGGGCTGTAGAGATCTGCGGTTTGGCCGGCGATGATCAGATGGGCCGTTGGCTGATACGGGACCTGGAAAAGCAGATGATGGGTGTGAGGGGGATAATTCTCGACGACAATCGTCCCACGACCCTGAAGACCCGGGTTATTGCCCACAATCAGCAGGTGGTTCGCTTCGACAGGGAAGTAGCTGCTCCGCTGGCCAGGGAGACAGAAGAATCCATCCTGGGAATGATAACCTCTCTCCTCCCGGAGAGTGGTGCGATAATTATCTCCGATTACGCTAAAGGAGTCATATCTCCGACACTTCTGAAGAGAGTTACAGATATCGCTGCAGGTGCAGACATGCCGGTAGCGGTAGATCCCAAGAGCAGCCATTTTGCCATGTACCGGGGAGTTACAGTCCTGACACCCAATCTTTTTGAGGCTGCTGCGGGCGCGGGCATGGTCATTGGGAGCATAGCGGACCTGGAGGAAGCCGGAAACAGGATAGTTGAAAAGCTCGGCTGTCCGTATCTTTTAATAACCCGGGGTGATCAGGGAATGACCCTGTTTACTCGGGGGCAGAAGGCGCTCCACATCCCGGCTGTCAGCAGAGAAGTTTACGATGTGACGGGTGCGGGAGATACAGTTGTAGCGACACTGGCTCTTGCCCTTGCGGCGGATATATCCATGTACGAAAGCGCGTGGCTTTCTAACGTCGCCGCTGGGGTCGTTGTTGGAGAGGTGGGTACTGTCACTATTTCCAGGGAGCAGATGACCGCCAGGTTCGGGGAACTTGCTGCCTCGGGCAGGTAACATGGAAGCGAAAAAAGCCATAGCGGTAATTCCGGCAAGGTACGGGTCAAGCAGGTTCCCCGGAAAACCTCTGGCCCTCCTTGGCGGCAGGCCCCTTATAGAACATGTCTTTAAAAGGGCCATGATGAGCCCGTCTCTGGAGGATGTAATTGTTGCCACGGACGACACCAGGATCCTCGAGGCTGTCGAGGGCTTCGGTGGAAAAGCGGTAATGACCTCCGACAAACACCTGAGTGGGTCCGACAGGCTAGGTGAGGTGGTAACGGCCATGGATGCCCAGCTTATAGTGAATATCCAGGGTGATGAGCCATTTCTGGACCCCGCAATTATCGACGCCATACTCGAACCGATGGTTTCTGCGGATCCACCGGACATTTCTACCGCTGCGGCCTGCCTGGAAACGGAGCGTGATTACAGGAGCCCGGATGTAGTAAAGGTCATTAGGTCAACCAGCGGCCGAGGAATTTACTTCTCACGGTCACCCATCCCATATGGATGGAAGCCGGGGACTCAGGCCTTGCGTCATATAGGGATATACGCATATTTGCGTGAATCGCTGATGCGCTTCATCTCACTACCGCACAGCTCCCTCGAGAAGGCTGAAGGATTGGAGCAGCTGCGTGCCCTGGAGAACGGCATGCGTATAGATGTTGTCACTGTTGAGGGATTTCAGGGCATTGGCGTGGACAAGCCCGAAGATCTGGAGAGGGCAGAATCATTGATTAAAGACGGAGTTAGCGATTTGTCGCGACCGGGTACTGTCAGGGAGGGGTCATGAAGACCAAGTTCATCTTTGTTACTGGAGGAGTGGTATCTTCCCTCGGGAAAGGGCTGGCCGCTGCGGCAATTGGGGCCCTCCTGGAATCAAGGGGCCTTAAGGTCACACTTCAGAAGATGGATCCGTACATAAATGTTGATCCAGGCACCATGAGCCCATTCCAGCATGGTGAGGTATTCGTCACGGACGATGGGGCTGAAACGGACCTCGACCTTGGGCACTACGAACGTTTTACCCATGCGCCCATGTCCAAACAGAACAATTTTACCACGGGTCAAATATATGATTCTGTAATTAACAAGGAGCGGCAGGGGGAGTATCTGGGCGGGACGGTACAGGTTATTCCGCACATTACGGACGAGATCAAATCAATGATACATTCCGCCGCCGACGGCGTGGATGTTGTCATCTGTGAGGTTGGAGGGACTGTCGGCGATATTGAGAGCCTTCCATTCCTGGAGGCGATCAGGCAGTTCAGGGGAGATGTGGGCGGCGGCAACGTCCTTTACGTTCACCTGACACTGGTGCCGTTCATACCAACTGCAGGTGAGCTAAAGACCAAACCCACACAGCACTCTGTACAGAAATTGAGAGAGATCGGCATCCAGCCCGACATCCTCCTGTGCAGGACCGACCGGGACCTGTCGAAGGACCTGAAAGACAAGATCGCTCTTTTCTGCAATGTTGGATCGCAGGCGGTGATCACAGCCAGGGATGTTGACAGCATTTATGAGGTTCCTCTTTCCTATCACAAGGAAGGCCTTGATTCTCTTGTTGTCGAGGGCCTGAACATGTGGACCAGGGCACCCGACCTTTCGGTCTGGGAAGATATCCTGGACAGGGTCATTAATCCGGAACATGAGGTCAACATCGCCATAGTCGGGAAGTACGTGGGGCTCATTGAATCCTACAAGAGCCTGAACGAGGCCCTTATTCACGGCGGTCTTGCTCACATGTCCAAGGTGAACCTTCTTTTCGTCGATTCTGAACAGCTGGAAAAGGAGGACAATGCTTTACTCGCTGAAGTGGACGGCATACTCGTTCCGGGCGGTTTCGGACATCGCGGGACCGAGGGCAAGATCAGGGCAATAAGGTTTGCGAGGGAAGAGGGAAAACCATTTTTTGGCATCTGCCTGGGAATGCAGCTGTCAGTGGTAGAGTTCGCTCGCCATGTCGCGAGCCTGGAATGCGCAAACAGCTCGGAGTTTGATCCAGACACAAAGCATCCGGTTATAGACCTCCTTCCCGAACAGCGCGGCATTACCGACAAGGGCGGCACCATGCGGCTGGGAGCCTATCCCTGCCTTCTCACTGAGGGAACAAGGGCAAGAGAAGCCTATGGTGATCCTGAAATATCTGAAAGACATCGCCATCGCTACGAATTCAACCCCGAATACAAGGATAGCCTGGAAGGAAGCGGTCTGAGTATTTCGGGGATTTCCCCGGACGGCCACCTGGTGGAAATGGTGGAACTTTCCGAACATCCATGGTTCGTTGGCTGCCAGTTCCACCCGGAATTCAAGTCGCGGCCATGGAAACCTCATCCCCTTTTCGCTGGTTTTATCGGTGCCAGCCTCAATTCCAGGCAAGGGTCATGATGGCCCAGGGCGTGACGTTGGGCAAGACCGCTGAGGTCTCGGTCGGGAGTGTCAATGTCGGAGGCTCCAGTCCCCTGGTGTTGATCGCCGGTCCCTGTGTGATTGAAGGGCTGGATCAAACAATGCATGCGGCAGAAACTCTCCTGGATATTTGTGGGCGGGTCGGCATATCCATGATCTTCAAGTCCTCTTTCGACAAGGCGAATCGTACCTCTGTTTCGTCTTTCAGGGGCCCTGGAATAGATGAAGGCCTGAGTATCCTGAGATCCGTAAAGGATGCATTTGGCATTCCGGTCACGTCCGATGTCCACGACATATCCCAGGTCGAAGCAGTTTCGGATGTGGCGGATCTCCTTCAGATACCTGCTTTTTTGTGTCGTCAGACGGATCTCCTTGCTGCAGCATCAGGAACCGGTCTGGCTGTCAACGTTAAAAAGGGACAGTTCCTGGCGCCGTGGGATGTGCAGTCTATAAAAGGCAAGGTCAGGGATGGTGAGGGCCTCATGGTCACCGAAAGAGGTACTACTTTCGGCTACAACAACCTTGTTGTCGACTACCGTTCATTCCCGGTCATCAGGGGCCTGGGCATCCCCGTTGTGTTCGATGCCACTCACAGCCTCCAGCTTCCGGGTGGTCTTGGAGATCGGTCCGGGGGTATGAGGGAATTTGTTCCGCACCTCTCCAGGGCCGCTGTTGCCTGCGGTGTCGATGCCATATTCATGGAAGTCCACCCGGATCCCGACCATGCACCCTGCGATGGCCCAAATATGTGGCCCCTGGGAGAACTGGAAGAACTGCTGACCAGTCTTGTCATGCTTGATTCGTCAGTAAAGAGGTGAAGATTTGAACAGATCAACAGGGGATTCAATTATTAAAAGCGCCAGGAAGGTCCTGACCATAGAAGAGCGGTCTCTGTCAGTGCTGCGAGAAAGGCTGGGAGAAAGTTTTGTCGGGGCCATCGAGATACTGGCTTCCTGCAAAGGGAGGGTGGTCTTTGCCGGAATGGGCAAATCCGGGCTGGTTTGCCGCAAGGTTGCGTCTACCTTTGCCAGTACCGGGACTCCGGCGCTTTTCATGCACCCCGCGGAGGGCAGCCACGGGGACCTGGGCATGCTGGTGCGTGGAGATGTCCTCATAGCTGTTACTTACAGCGGCGAAACTGAGGAAATGGTGCGGCTGTTTCCTGCGGTGAAGAGGCTTGGAATCCCGATCATCTGCATGACAGGTGTTCTAGACTCCCGAATTGCGAAGAGGTCGGACGTTGTTCTTGATATCTCGGTTGTCGAGGAGGCCTGTCCTTTAGGACTTGCGCCTACTGCCAGTACAACGGTTACCATGTCCCTTGGGGATGCTCTGGCAATAGCATTGCTCGAGCTCAAGGGGTTCACCAGGGAGGATTTCGCCCTTGTCCACCCCGGCGGATCCCTGGGACGAAAGTTCATAACGATCAGGGATATAATGCAGACAGGCGATGATGTGCCAAAAGTGAGCGAAGAAACATCAATGAAGGAGGCCATATTCGAGATAACCTCCAAGAAGCTCGGTTTTACAACGGTGGTCGACAGGGACGGGAACCTCACTGGCGTTATTACCGACGGGGATCTCAGACGGCTGATGGAAAAGGAAGTGGATGTCTTTTCCATGGCTGCCGGGCAGGTGATGACCCTGAATCCAAAGAATATCGAGCAGGAGGCACTTGCAGCCCGGGCCCTGAAAATGATGGAAGATTTCGAGATCACCAGCCTGGTGGTTATGGATGAAAAGGGTAAACTCGCCGGGGTTGTGCACCTCCACGACATTCTAAAGGCAGGAGTGGCCTGATAAAGACCAGGGGGGCAGAGCGCGTTATTATGCAGACCGAAAAGATTATCAGCCCGGAAAAGAGGGCGAACAGGATCAGGCTGATCGCCTTCGATGTGGACGGTGTCCTAACGGACGGGAAGGTCACGTACAGCACATCAGGTGACGAGGAAAAATCATTTAACATTCGGGACGGTCACGGGATCAAACTGGCCATGAGGGCGGGAATGAAAGTGGCGTTCATTACGGGCCGGACGAGCGCCGTTGTGAAGCGCCGATCGGATGAGCTTGGCGTGGATTTCCTCTTTCAGGGCTCCCTGGAAAAGATCAAGGCCCTTGAATCCATACTTGCTGACAGCGGGATCGACTCCTCCGAGGTTGCCTTTCTGGGTGACGACCTCATCGACCTTCCGGTGGTCCAGAGGGTGGGGCTGGGATGTTCGGTCGCCGACGGTGTGGCAGAACTCAGGGAGAGGTCTCACTTCACAACCATAGCCCGCGGCGGCGAAGGCGCAGCCAGGGAACTGATCGAATTCATCCTGAAAGCACAGGGGCTCTGGGATAGTGCTGTTTCGAAATACCTGGAGTGATAGTTTCTGGTTTCTGGTCAGCCTTCGGCTGGGTCCCATGTCCCAAGACCCAAGGCCCAAGGCCCAAGGCCCAAGACCCAAGGCCCAAGACCCAAGACCCAGGTATCAGGTAATTCTTATCACTAGAAACCAGAAACCTGAAACTATGAACTCGGTCATATTATAGACCAATACAATACCAGAATTAGACCCCATGCAACATCTGCGCCATTTTCTTTCATTTGCACATTTTCTGTGCTAGGCTGAAGCATGTTCAGGAGCTGGGAAGGTTCGGCTGGAGGGCGGTTAGCCCGGATGGTGCCTGTTTTTGTGCTGGCTGGACTTATAGCGATATCATCGAGCTTCACTGCCTTCGCAGCAAGCCAGGAAGTTCAGATCAGCGGGTTTACCCTGGTCCACGAGGGAGAGGCTGGCAGGTGGGAGATCTCAGCCAGTGAGGCTACGTACGCAAGGGATGCTCTGATCGAGATGAGAAAGGTCGGTGCAAGACTTTCGCAGGGAGAAAATCTCATGATCACGGTTGAAGGGCCGGTGGGCAGGTTCGACCCCGGCAGGAAACTCCTTACAATGGAAGATGGTGTGCAGATAAATACCTCTTCAGGATACAGCTTCTCGGCCTCCAGGCTGATCTGGGATAGCGAGGGGTCCTTCATTAAAGCCAGCGGTAATGTCACATTCAGGAACTATTCCATGACGGTGAGGAGCAACAGCCTGGTCCACAGGATCGACTCGGAGATGCTCGAAATGGATGGCGGCGTGAGAGCCCGGTGGAAGCCAGGGGAGGGCGGCAAGTGACACGGGCCTCCAGAATGCTGGCGACGATACTTGCTGCTGCCGTTTTTTTGATGTTGCCGGCCATCAGTGAAGCCGCTGACGGCCTCAATATCAACGCCGATTCCATGGTCATCGAAGGAGAATCCGGAAATGTTAAGTTCACAGGGAACGTTATCCTTGTGAGGGAAGATGTGACAATTAAATGTGATTCCTTGACGGTTTTCAGCAGGAGCTCTGAGCCTGACCCTGTGAGGATGGTTGTCGCAACAGGCAACGTCTCCTTCACGAGAGGTGCTGACAGGATAATGGCCCAGCGAGCTGAATTCGACATTGCCAATTCCAGGGTAGTGCTGGAGGGTTCGGCTTTTTTTAATCGGGATTCCAATAACATCAGAGCGGCCAGGATCATCTACGACCTGGAAAAAGGTACCGCTAATTTTTCCGGCGCTGTCGATGCAACGATATCGCCAACGGTGAAATGAAGGAACTTAAGGCTGACGCCCTCGTAAGGAGATACAAAGACCGAACAGTTGTGGACGGAGTGTCGCTGCAGCTCAATCCGGGAGAGGTAGTAGGTCTTCTGGGCCCCAACGGTGCAGGGAAAACCACAACGTTCTATATGATAGCCGGTCTCATCCGGCCCCATGGAGGCAGCGTATTTCTCAACGGAGCAGACATAACTTCGTGGCCGATCCACCGCAGAGCCCGATCCGGGCTGGGCTATCTTCCCCAGGAGGCTTCCATATTCAGGGGCATGTCGGTCATGGACAACCTTCTGGCCGTGATGGAGGCCGTGGGAGTTGAGCGAAGAGATCGTGAGGCATTTTCGGAGGAACTGATGGGAGTAGTCGGTGTGACAGGAATCCAGAACAGCCTGGGTTCAACACTGTCGGGCGGCGAGCGCCGTCGAGTGGAGATCGCCAGGGCTCTGGTCCCGAAACCATCCTATCTCCTGCTGGATGAGCCTTTTGCAGGCATCGACCCTATAACTGTAAATGAACTGCAGGGTCTTATCATGGACCTTAAGGGCCGTGGATACGGAATACTTATAACCGACCACAATGTCCGGGAAACTCTGGGCATTACAGACAGGGCCTATATCCTGGCTGACGGGCGAATACTCGAGGAAGGCAGCCCTGATGCCATTGCAGGGAGCGAAAGGGCAAAAAAAGTATATCTGGGAGAGGAGTTCACGCTGTGAAAAGCCGGCCGGTCAGATCCGTACCGTGGAATGGACGCACGGGAC
The DNA here is from genome assembly GCA_964454175.1 of uncultured Pseudomonadota bacterium. Taxonomy (GTDB): domain Bacteria; phylum BMS3Abin14; class BMS3Abin14; order BMS3Abin14; family BMS3Abin14; genus CAYVSA01. Next base: position 13,602 of record CAYVSA010000025.1, on the reverse strand, counting down.
CCGGGCACTTAAATTTGCAGTTCACTGTCTGTTTTACGGGGACAGCTCATGTCTAACCTGAAACTGCAGCTGCAACTCAAACAGACCCAGCAGCTCGTGATGACACCGCAGCTTCAGCAGGCCATCAAACTGCTCCAGCTGTCGAGGATAGAACTCCTCGAAATGGTTAGTTCTGAACTGCTTGAGAACCCTGTTCTTGATGAGACGGAGGCACCTGAGGCGCCGGGATCATTCTCGATAGACCGACCGGATATCGCTCCCGAGGAAACAGACAAAAAATCACCTGACAGGGAAGAAGAGGTCCATATTGTTCCCATTCCGGAAAATGTCAGCGATTGGGAACAGTACCTTGAATCCAACCAGAACCTGCCATATTTCGTCAGAGAGGAGCAGGAACGCCCCTCCTTTGAGGCCATGATAACAAGGCCTGAGACCCTTGCCGACCATCTCCATTGGCAGTTGAGGATGCGCAGGCTCTCTGAGGACCAGATCGCAGTTGGCAGAGCTATTATCGGCAATCTTAATGAAAACGGATACCTGGTGGATTCACTCGAAGATATTCTCCTGCCCCTTGGGGAAAAGGCAGCAGGGATGGGCCAGGAGATACTGGGGATACTCCAGGAATTCGACCCACCAGGTGTTGCTGCGAGAGACCTGCAGGAGTGCCTGATGATCCAGTTCAACCAGCTGGGGACAGATGATCCGCTCGTTGAGGAACTGGTGCGCAATCATCTGGAAGCTCTTTCCAAAAGCGATTTCGATGCTGTTGCCAGATCCCTCCAGGTCCAGCGTGAAGATGTGATCTCCGCGTTTGAGGCCATCAGGCAGTTCGAGCCCAAACCGGGAAGACCCTTCGGCAGTTCTGATTCGATTTATATAACTCCAGATGTGTTTGTCTTTAAAATGGAGGACGAGTGGGTAATAACACTCAACGATGATGGAATGCCAAAGCTGAGGATTAACAGTTACTACCGGGAGTTGCTAAAAAAAGGCGCCTCCATGCTGCCCAGAGACAGGGAGTTTCTGCTGGAGAAGGTAAGGTCCGCCTCGTGGCTGATAAAGAGCATAGATCAGAGACAGCGCACGATATACAAAGTTACGCAGAGCATCCTGGAAAAGCAAAGGTCTTTTTTCGAGCAGGGTGTGCGGTATTTGAAGCCAATGGTTCTAAGGGATGTGGCCGAAGATATAGAGGTTCACGAATCCACAGTCAGCCGCGTTACTACCCATAAATATCTCCAGTGCCCCCAGGGACTCTACGAGTTGAAATATTTCTTTAATCCCGGTATCCAGACTTTGACCGGCGAAATGATCGCTTCGGAGAGCGTAAGGGCCAAGATAAAAGATGTCATAAAAGCTGAGGACAGGGCTCGGCCGTTGAGTGACCAGGCGATATCGGATATGCTTAGACTGGAGGGTATTGATATTGCCAGGAGGACGGTGGCCAAATACCGTGAATCCATGGGGCTCATGCCCTCCTCCAGGAGGAAGAGTACAGCCTGAACTGACACTGCACTGGCCGTTGGCAGCAGTCTTTCAGTCCACGCCAGGCCAGGGTTGACTTTGAGGGTTAACTGTGTTTACGTCTACGTTTTTTCAATCGAGGCCCGACAGGAGGTTTCCAGATGCAGATTGAGGTATCGTTCAGAAAAATGGAGCAAAGCGATGCCCTGCGCAGTTATGTCGAGGACAAACTGAGCAAGGTCTTAAAACCTTTGATCGAACCTGTTTCAGCCCAGGTTGTCTTTCAGGTTGAGAAATACAGGCACATTTCCAAGGTCACCGTTACAGCGAACGGGATCATAATCAAGGGGAAGGAGGAGACGAACGACATGTACTCCTCAATCGATCTGGTGCTGGACAAACTGGACCGGCAGGTTAAAAAATACCGTGAGAAGATAGTAAAGCACGGCGACCGCAATCAGATCCGGGTCTTCAAGGCAAGCCACTCGGTCATTTCTGAGCCTGAAATACCTGAGACCCCTGATGATATGATAAAACACAAGGACATTACCTTAAAACCCATGTCCGTGGATGAAGCTGTGATGCAGATGGAGCTCATGAATAAGAATTTTCTCCTTTTTAACAATTCACATTCCAGTCAGCTCAACGTAATATATGTCAGGGATGATGGAAGGTACGGGCTTATTGAACCCCACCTGGCCGATTAAACGGAGCCTAACATGAAGATCGCTGACTACCTCACGATGCAGGATGTTCTACCCGACCTTGCCGCCAACGATCTCAGGGGAGTCCTGGAAGAACTATCCGAACACCTGGCGGAGGTGAATAAACTCAAAGACCCCTCTATCCTTGTAGACACACTCATTGAAAGAGAAAAGCTCGGCAGCACGGGTATTGGCAACGGAGTGGCAATACCCCATGGCAGGATGGCCGGCCTGGAGAACATTCTTATGGTGTTCGGGCGCTCCACGAAAGGGATCGATTTCGATGCACACGACGGTCATCCTGTGCACCTGTTCTTCTTACTGGTTGCCCCCGAGGACTCAGCTGGAGACCATCTGAAAGCCCTGGCAAGGATCTCTCGTGTTGTTAAAAGCCAGGACTGTCGCGATAAGCTGGGCAACGCCAATGGACGTGAAAAGCTTTTCGAAACGATCACTGAGGAAGATTCGCGCCAGTGAGGACTCTGCCCCTGCGGCACCCATACCAGAGCTGAATGATCAGCATAACTGTAAGACATTTCTTTGACCACCACCGTGAAGACCTCGATCTCGAGATCCTTGCCGGCAGGGACGGCATGGCCAGGCAGATCAGGATCGCCCGTATTCAAAAACCCGGGCTGGCCCTGGCCGGGTACCTCGATCAGCTCCACCCCGAACGTGTTCAGATCTTCGGCGAAACCGAGATCTCCTATCTGGCGACCCTGGACAGTGAAGTCGTCAGCAGAAGGCTGGAGGATCTCTGTAAGGCTGGCGTCTCGTGTCTCGTCATTGCCAAGGGCCTTGAGGTACCCGATGACCTGATAACTATTTGTGATACTCGGAGCGTTCCCCTTTTCAGATCAACCGAGATATCATCTACCCTGATCAGGCTTGTGACGACCTACCTCGAAGAGGTTCTGGCCCCTGAGACCTCTGTACACGGATGCATGCTGGATGTTCATGGTGTAGGTGTGCTGCTCACAGGAAAGAGCGGGATCGGCAAAAGTGAGTGTGCCCTCGGGCTGGTTGAAAGAGGACACAGACTGGTGGCGGATGATGTGGTTGTGCTAAAAAGGATAGTGCCGGGAGTGCTTTTCGGTACTGGGTCCGAGCTGATCAGATACCATATGGAAATACGCGGCCTTGGAATTATCAACATTAAAGATCTGTACGGAGTATCTTCTATCAGGCACAGGAAAAAAGTAGAACACGTAGTAGAACTCATCGAGTGGGAGGAAGGCCTTGATGTGGAAAGGGTGGGGCTGGAGGAAAATACCTACTCGATCCTGGGAGTTGAGATACCATTCATCAAGATCCCTGTCCAACCAGGCAGGGATCTGACACTAATAGTTGAGGTCGCAGCCAGGAACCATCTGCTCAAAAGGATGGGATACAACGCGGCCCAGAACTTTGATGCTGAAGTCAACAGGAGGATCGAAAAGGAAGGCGCTGAGGGACAAAAGCCCGACCTCGAATCGGTGGAATGAAAAAAACGGAGTTTTTAATACTTACCGGACTTTCAGGGGCCGGCAAGAGCGTTGCGTTAAAAACTCTTGAGGACCTGGGGTATTACACTGTTGACAACCTTCCAATAGAACTGCTCGAAAGTTTCGTGGGGCTTGAGGAAAAGGGCAACAGGGGAGCTGGAAGAGCCGCAATGGTGATGGACAGCCGGGCCAGGGAGATCTTCAGCAGGATGCCCGGTGCTCTTGAGTCCTTGAGAAGTTGGGGCCATAAGGTTACAGTAGTATGTCTTGTAGCTTCCCGGGAAGTTTTGCAAAAGAGGTTCAGCGAGACTCGGCGTGTTCACCCTCTCGATGCGAACATGCCCCTGGGTGAAGCTATCAGCCGGGAAGCCGAACTGATGCAGGGTATTCTGGAGATGTCTGACCTGGTCCTGGACACTTCGGATCTCTCTCCCCACGAGCTCAAAACGATCATACGCGATCGTTTCGGTTCCCTTGGTGGAGAATCCGGAATGCTTGTCACTCTGGTGTCTTTCGGGTACAAGTTCGGCATACCCAAGGAAGCAGACCTGGTGTTCGATGTCCGGTTCCTTCCAAATCCGTATTTTGTGGATAAGTTGAGAGAAAAGAACGGTAGAGATCCTGAAGTTGTCGACTACATTCAGCGGGCTCCAGACTCGGAAGATTTTATCATCAGGCTGTGTGACTTTGTGGAAGGGCTGCTGCCGCGCTACATCCGTGAGGGAAGGGGATATCTGACCGTAGCTGTGGGCTGTACAGGTGGCAGGCACAGGTCCGTTGCCGTACTGAGCCGTCTTGCTGACAGGCTGGGCAAAGACAAATTGGTCAACCTGCAGATCCGGCATCGTGAGATCAAGGAGGATTGAAGCACAATGGCAAGTAATTTTGGAGTGGTTCTGGTAACACACGGTGAGCTTGGAAAGTCTCTGGTGGACACCTGTGCTCTTATAACCGGAGATGTAATGAACATGGCCCACGTCTCTGTCGGCGCTGCGGACGAAGTTGAGAAGTTAAGGAAGCAGATCACAGAGGCCATAAAGAAAGTTGACGGGGAAAAGGGGTGTTTGCTCCTGGTAGACATGTTCGGCGGGACTCCCTCGAATCTCAGTCTCTCATTTCTCGAGGAGGGGCAGACTGAAGTGGTAACGGGCGTCAATCTGCCCATGCTCACGAAGCTTTTCAGCATGGACGATTCCCTGGATCTGAGGCAGGCTGCCGCACTATTAAAAGACCACGGAAGGGACCACATTAAAGTGGCGGCTGAATATTTATCCGGAGCATAAGATGCCGGTAGTCTTTGCCAGAGTCGACGACAGGCTTGTTCACGGACAAGTGGTTGAAGGATGGGTGCCCTATTATGACGCCCAGACCATATACGTCGTGGACGACGAGATAAGCCGTGACAAGTCCCGGTGCCACCTCATGAGAATGATAGTGCCATCGGGTCTTGCTTTACGCATTGTAACGCCTCCGGATCTGGAAAAAACCCTGAAGGACGACCAGCAAAGCCGGGTAATGATACTCTTTAATTCGCTGGCGTCACTGTCCGCGGCGGTCGACAGCGGGTTTTTTGCGTGCCATGTAAACGTTGGAAATATCCACAATCTGCGCGGGGGCAAGGAGATCACACCTTCAGTATTTCTTAACAGCAAAGATATCTCGTACATAAAGCGGCTTCACAAAATGGGAATTTCACTGGAGGCCAGGGAGGTTCCGGACGGCCGGTGCCTGAACCTCTTCGATCTGCTGCCCGCAGAGGACCTGGGCAGTTGAGCGGATCGATAATAGCTCTCCTGACGACCTGTTGCCTGGGAGGGGTCCTGAGTCTCGACAGGACGTGTTTCGGTCAGTTTCTCTTCTCAAGGCCGCTCTTTGCGGCGTCCCTTCTGGGGCTCTTGCTGGGAGTCCCCGAGGAAGGAGTTTTTGCTGGAATTGCCCTTGAGCTTCTTTTCCTCCATTCGCTGCCGGTCGGCTCACATATTCCCTACCACCCTCTATATCCATCCCTGGTTGCAGTCTACATAATTTTCGTTTCGGGAAACCTGGGGTTCGAGGGGCTGGGGGCGGTGTCTTTTGCTGTTATCGTTTCACTTCCAGCGGCGTTCGTGGACCGGATCGCTGATCTCTACTGGCGAAGATCAAACAGCCGCCTTGTCAACAGGGCTACGGCATACGTTAGACTTAACAGATTCGCCGCTGCCAGGGCTCTTCACCTGACCTCCATATTAAGGTCCCTCCTCGTAAATTTAGTCGGGGTGGCGCTGGCAGGGGGCGTATTGCTTTTTCTTGCTCTCACCGTCCTTTCAGTTTATCCCGGTATTCTGCCCTATGCGGTTCCAGTGGGTTTTGCCCCGTTTTTCGTGGGTCTGGCGGGTTTGTCTGCCAGTAAGGTCCGTGGAAAGGGCTGGATCGGTTTTGCCTGCGGCGCCCTGGCCGGTGCCGTGGTTGGATCAGGCATTATCCCATGAAACTCGCATTCAGAAACAGGCTCGGTCTTTTCTTGAGGGCTCTTTCTCTTCAGAGCTCCTGGAGCTTCAGGTTCATGCAGGGTCTCGGCTTTTTTTATGTTCTTTCCAGATGGCTGGAAAAAAATATCAGTGAAAACCTCCGGGATGGTTTGAGGAGGCACCTGGGATTTTTCAACACACACCCCTTTATGGCACCTTACCTTGTAGGTGTGGTGGCCAGGCTTGAAGAGGATGGCCACCCCCTGGCCGGGATCTCGGCCAAGGATGCGCTGATGAGCCCAATGGGGGCTATTGGAGACAGTTTCTTCTGGGGTTCACTAAGGCCCCTGTTTATCGTAATAGGACTCGGCATTGCCTTGACATCCCCCTGGCTCGGTATTGCGTTCACTCTGGTCGGTTTCAACATATTCAGTATTTACGTGAGGTGGGATCTTCTTGGCAAGGGCTACGAGAACGCTGAAAACCCGCTGGATTTCATATCTGACCGGCATTTCAGGGGAGCCGCTCACGGGGGACAGATCATCCTGATCCCGGCACTGGGATTTCTCCTGGGTCTTGCCGTATTTGGCTTTGCTTCACCAGTGTTCGGGATAGCTGCCTTCATAACGGCGCTCACAGCATTCAGCCTGGGTCTGGGAACGTTCCGTGCCATATTACTGGTCACAGCAGTTATGCTCCTTATGGTTTTTCTGGGGCTGGAACTGGATACGACGTGGTTAGTATAGAAGTCAGGGTTGTAAACAAACTGGGGATGCACGCGAGGGCAGCTGCCCGCTTTGTTAAGGAAGCCTCGAATTTCGAGAGCGAGGTCTGGGTGAGCAAGGGAAAATCGCGCGTTAACGGAAAAAGCATAATGGGAATATTGACATTGGCGGCGGCAAAAGGTGATGATATACAGATAGAAGCTGATGGGGCTGACGCAAGTCAGGCGGCGCGGGCCCTGGGTGATCTTGTTACATCAGGTTTCGGCGAATAATCATCTTCCGGGCAGCATCCTTCCCGGGCACTTGGGGGTTTAAATCTCTTTGAACTTGTGTGAAATTGGTATATCTGTTAGGTACCTACGTTTCCCTTATTAACGATAAATCTGCAAGGAGTACAACAATGAGCATGCACCACTTTCTTTTTACGTCCGAATCAGTTACCGAAGGCCATCCAGACAAGATCTCCGACCAGATCTCCGATGCTATCCTGGATGCCATGATGGAGGGCGACACCTCCAGCAGGGTGGCTGTGGAAACCCTCGTGACGACTGGCATGGTCTTCGTTGCCGGTGAGATCACGACCAGTACGTATGTCGAGATCCCTGAAGTAGCACGATCTGTCATAAAAGACGTCGGATACAGTAATTCAGATATGGGCTTCGATTGGGAATCGTGCGGGGTCATGACCTCCATACACCGGCAGTCACCAGATATAGCGATGGGAGTCGATCCCGGCGGTGCCGGGGACCAGGGGCTCATGTTTGGCTACGCCTGTACCGAGACCGATGAGCTTATGCCTATGCCTATTGTTTATGCCCACAGGTTAACGAAACGGCTCACACAGTGCAGGAAGGAGGGCATACTTGATTTTTTGAGGCCCGACGGGAAGTCCCAGGTGACAATTGAGTATGACGAAATGAAGCCAGTCAGAATAGACACGGTTGTAATATCTTCACAGCACAGCCCGGATGTTTCCAACGATGACCTGAGAGAGGGCATTATAGCAGAGGTGGCAAAGCAATCACTGCCTGCCGCCATGCTGGACGATAAGACCAGGTACTACATCAATCCAACGGGGCGTTTCGTTATTGGCGGCCCCATGGGTGATACCGGTCTCACCGGCAGGAAGATCATCGTAGATACGTACGGCGGGCAGGGGAGCCACGGTGGAGGCTGTTTCTCCGGGAAAGATCCCTCCAAGGTTGACAGGTCTGCGTCCTATATGGCCAGGTACATAGCCAAGAACGTCGTTGCCGCAGGCCTTGCCGAGAGATGCGAGATCCAGTTGGCCTATGCCATTGGTGTGGCCGACCCTGTATCGGTGATGATCAACTCCTTCGGCACTTCCACTGTAGCCCCTGAGCGAATAGCCGAGGCAGTGATGGAGACATTCCCGCTGCAGCCGAAGAAGATCATCAAGGAGCTGAACCTCCTCAGGCCTATATACAGGCAAACAGCTGCTTACGGGCATTTCGGCCGATCTGAAAAAGAGTTTACCTGGGAACTGACCAACAGGGTCGATGACCTTAAAAAAGCAGTTGGCGCATAGGGGGAATAAATGAAATTCGATATAAAGGACCCAACCCTCGCGGAGAAGGGGGCATTGAGGATCCAGTGGGCAGCGAAAAGTATGCCGGTGCTGGGCCTGATCGAGGAGCGGTTTAAAGCTGAAAAGCCTCTTCAAGGCGTTAAGCTGGCCGCGTGTCTTCACGTTACGACTGAAACAGCCCAGTTGGCCAGGACGCTTAAGGCAGGGGGGGCCCAGGTGGTCGTCTGCGCCTCAAATCCACTGAGCACCCAGGACGACGTTGCCGCCTCTCTGGCCCTGAACGACGAGATCCCTGTCTTTGCCATCAAGGGTGAGGACAACGATACTTACTACTCCCATATACAGAGTGTCCTGGATTTCGGTCCTGCCATAACCATGGACGACGGTGCGGACCTCGTATCAGTTCTTCACTCTGAAAGGAAGGATGTTCTTCCCGGCGTCCTTGGGGGGACAGAAGAAACGACGACGGGAGTTATCAGGCTCCGGAGCATGGCGTCAGAGGGTGTGCTGCAGTATCCGATAATAGCTGTTAACGACGCAGACACCAAACACCTCTTCGACAACCGCTACGGTACCGGACAGAGCTCACTGGACGGGATCATCAGGGCTACAAACCGACTGGTGGCAGGCAGCACTTTCGTAGTGGTCGGTTACGGCTGGTGCGGAAGAGGCGTCGCCATGAGGGCCCAGGGCCTTGGAGCCAGAGTTGTAGTGACAGAGGTTAATCCACTCAGGGCCCTCGAAGCGGTCATGGACGGGTTCAACGTCATGCCCATGGCAGATGCAGCAGTGATAGGTGATTTTTTCTGCACCGTTACCGGTAATATCCACGTCATCAGGGAAGAACACTTTCTGTCCATGAAGGATGGCGCCATTGTTTCCAATTCGGGCCACTTCAACGTGGAACTGGACCTGGAGAGCCTTGAGGGCATCGCGACAGGGCGAAGGATCATCCGTGATTTTGTTGAAGAGTTCACTCTCCCTGATGGAAAACGGGTCTACGTCCTGGGGGAGGGCCGCCTTATTAACCTGGCAGCGGCTGAAGGACACCCATCCAGCGTTATGGATATGAGCTTTGCCAACCAGGCTCTTTCTGCTGAGTACATGATAAAAGAGGCAAAGAGCCTTGAAAAGATAGTGTATTCTGTCCCTGAAGTGATCGACAGCGATATCGCCCGTCTCAAGCTGGAGAGCCTCAATATAGATATAGACAAATTGACCGATGAACAGGTTAAATACCTTAATTCGTGGGAGATGGGGACCTGATAGATCACCGGGTCCCAAGCCCCGGGTCCAATGACCCCAGAAAGTTAAACCTGGGCCCTGGGTCCTGAGCCCTTGGACCGACTCAGATCAGCCTCGGCCTTCTGAACACGATAAGGGCTGCGGTTCCAAGCAGGAGGAACAGGACATTAACCCCCCACGCTGAAACAGGTGCCGGCAGAATACCCGAGTATCCCATGGACAGGAAAAGAGTGAAGACGGACCAGAAGGCCAGTGTGATCATAACACTTAGCCCGATACCCAGCGGCACGCCGCCTCTCACTGGGACTATGAACCCCACCGACAGGGCGAGCAGGCCGAATACGAAAGGTATGAAGGCAGCAGCCGACTTCCGGAATATCCTCACCTCGTACCAGTGGTAGCGGAGCCCGGATTTTTTCAGGTTCTTAACATACCCTTTCAGTTCTGACATGGTCATCTCTTCCGGGGCCCTTTTGACGAGGAAGAACTCTTTCGGTGTAACCTGGATATCGGGCCTGACCTGTCCGGGTCCATCTACATTCAGCACTTCACTACCGATAAATGTCCTCCTTATCCCCATATTCATCAGCCACCCGTCGCTGCTCCAGACGGCCTCCGGTGCATCGATCCTGCTCTTTAACTCTTTCAGGGAGGAGTCACCGAATTCCAGGACAGTTGGCTCGACCAGCACGGTGCCTTCATTTTCCACGCTCCTGATGTGGATGACCCTGGACCCTTCGAGAAGCCAAATGCGGCTGGTTCCCACAAGATGGGCTGTGGTGCCGGAAGAGTCCCTTACAATGTCCTTGCTGATCCTGTTGGCAGCAGGGGCTACGTGGTCGTTAACATAGAGGGAGAAAAGGGAGACAGCAAGAGTTGCAGTCAGTATGGGGATACTGACCTTCAGGCGTCCTGATCCGCTGTAGAAGATAGCTCCCAGCTCCCCGGTTTTTTTGAACCCCGTGATCATCAGCAAAGATGCCAGAAGTGATGCCATAGGCGCCAGAAAATAAAAGGCAGTAGGCAGTTTGAGAATAAAGTGAACGGCCAGCTGCGTGAGCGAAAGTCCTTCACCCAGCAGGTCCCAGACGGTAATGGCCATATCACCGGCAATGTAGGCTGAGATAAGAACAAGTGTGGCTGGGAAAAATAGCAGGAGCCATCTTCTCAGCAGATATCGGTAAATGAGGCTCATGTCTGATTCCTGTCAGGCAGCTGTCGCCCACTTCCGACGTTTCTGCTCACAAAGGGGACAAATGTTATAAGTGATGCCGGCGCAAGTACCAGGACCTGCAGCCACGCCCCGGCAGCAGGCGGGATGGCCCCGCTGACCCCCAGGCTCGATCCCACCGAAAAGATGAAAAGGGTAGTTACGAAAAGGGCTATGCTGACGCCGAATGCTGCTGCCTTTCCGTGTCTCCTGGAGGAAACAGCCAGGGGGAAAACGATGAAGGGATATAGAAGAACGGTTACCGGCAGGGATAACCTACGATGGATCTCTATTACAGCCTCGGACGGTTTCCTGGGGTTTTCTGCATCCGGGGACGCAGAAGCCATGGCGCGCAGCTGTGAAGTTGCCGAAGCCAAAAGCATGTATTTGCTTCCAAGGATACGACGGTCGCCGGACCTTTCAAAATTCGAAGTCAGCGACCTGAAGGAAACGGACCGGTATCCCGGGCTGTATTTACTGACCGGATGGATGCTGCCGTTCTCGAGTACCATGGATATCGATGAAGAAGATCCGTTTGCAGGGGCCCCAATAGTGCCCTCCTGTGCCAGTATCATTTCCTCTTCGCTACCGGACCTGGATCTTACAAGGAGGACACCGCCAAGCTTTCCTGATTCACCACTGTAATCACCTAACAGCAGAACCGTTCCGGGTATACCCTTGAAAAAGGAACCGGATTTTAAGCCACTGAAAATGGCTCGCTTTGAAACTTCGGTCAGGTGATCATTGTAAGCGGCAAAACTTGCCGGAGATACTATCGTATTTATAAACAGGACTCCGAGAAAAATAATGGTGCCGGCTGCGGCGAAGGGGTACATCACGGTGAGAGGCGAGATCCCTGTAGTAAAGATGGCAGTCAGCTCATGATCCTGTTTCATCTGGTCTATCGCGGTTATCATTGCCATCAGGAAGGCCAGGGGAATACTGTAAGTAAGCAGCGGAGGAGTGAGCAGGACGTAGGAAAGAAGGAACTGCTGGAAATTCTGGTAATTATAGGCGACCTGATCAACCTGACGGGATGCCTGGTCCATCATCAGCAGGGCTGTAAAAACAGCCAGGCCGGCAAAGAAATAGGTAGTGAATTTACGCAGGATGTATTTATATAGTTTTACAGGCATTTAAGGTCAGAAAAGGTCCCTTCCAACTATCCGGCCATTAGTTGACGAGCTGCAGCTGCCAGCGTGCCTTTTATTCACCGATCGTCCCCGGATTGAAATACATTATAGTCTGGACAGTATCTTTTAATCATATAGTCTCTTTTAACATGAAAATCCTGAAAAATCCGGCCTTTTCCAGCTTTATCTGTAAGTGTTCTGTTGACGGAAAGGGATTGGAAATGGTAGTTTTGTGATATTCGGAGTAACACCGGAAAAAGGGGGATTGTAATGCCCGAACGGGCGGTTTTGGTGATAATCGGCAGGAACTATATTTCGATCCCCTTCAGCAATATTGACGAGATCATAGGGTTCGAAAAAGTTCTCACAAGACAGGAACTTCCCGAGGGGATGGTTCTTGATGACAGCCAGAGCCAGTACTGGGTCGCTGCCAGGGACGAGTGGCTTCCCCTTAACTTTCTGGTTCCGGGTCCGGAGGTAACGGAGACCTCGCAGGTAGTCATTACTGACCAGAATGGAACCGCCAGGGCGGTATATGTTGACAATGTCCTGGGGATGGAGGACATGAAACCCGTAATTTCACTCCCTGAGGTAGTGTACTCATGCTGCGGTTTCCCCCTTGCAGGAGCACGTGTCTGGAAGGAAAAAATCGTTTTAGAACTTGACCTTTCGAGACTAATTTAATATTTGTGTTAGGATAACCCGGATGGAAGAAACTCGTTTGATAACCTTCACGTCGAACAAGAGGGCTTTTGCAGTCCCCTTGGGGAAAGTCCGGGAAGTTATCGACATGGGAGAGGTTGAACCGCTCCCTGACACCATACCGCCGCTGGAAGGCCTGGTAATATATCGAACCAACAGGGTGCTTCCAGTGTTTTCCATGAGCCAGCTTCTTGGAAGTAGAGAAAAAGGTGTTGGTGAGTTTCTGCTCGTTATTGGTGCCGGCGATGAACTATATGGTGTCCGCGTAATGAAGATAGGCGGCATATTGAGCCACCCTGCGGACGAGCAAATGATCTCTGATGAGAATAACTCGGATTTTCCAGAGGGTGTGGAAATTGCCAGGTTCCTCGACAAGGATGAAGAGATAATAATCCTGAACCTCGATCGCCTTTTCAGCAAACTTACCTTGAGAAGCAGCACCGGGCCGGCTAATGGCGAAAAGTGTACCGGGGCATCTCCTGGGGGGAGGAAATGAAATGAAGAAAATTCTTGTAGCCGACGACAGCGTTACTATTCAGAAAGTCATCGCGCTCACATTTGCTGAGGAGGCCTTCGAGATACAGTCTGTCGGAACAGGTTCAGACGCTCTTGAGAAGATCCAGGAATGGCATCCGGACATCGTCCTTGCAGATGTTATTATGCCGCAGATGAACGGCTATGAGCTTTCAAAAGCTATCAAGGAAGACCAGGGAACAGGCGGGATACCAGTACTCCTGCTGGCCGGCACCTTTGAGGCCTTTGATGAAGAAGAAGCACGGTCGGCTGGTGCCGATGATTATATAACCAAACCCTTCGAGTCGGCTGAACTGATCAGTAAGGTCAAGGGTCTTCTGGGTATGGCTGGAGCCCCTGCGGCACAGGAGCCGCAGGCAGTGCCCGATAAGGCCCCCGAGCAGGTTTCTCGGGAAATTCCGCGGG
>CAYVSA010000024.1:26463-28094 GCA_964454175.1 uncultured Pseudomonadota bacterium | reverse complement strand
ATCAATGGTCGGGGCGAGAGGATTTGAACCTCCGACCACCTGAACCCCATTCAGGTGCGCTACCAGACTGCGCCACGCCCCGTTGCTTAGCAGATGGGGAATTTAACAGCAGTCATATGACAAGTCAAGCGCCCATCGGCCATCTGAAAATACTACAATCAATTAGGAGAACCGAGGAACTTCTTGACCTTGTCCAGGAGCGGCAGGAGCCCTTCCTTCTTCTCGTAGAAATCGTCGAATCCGGCGGCCAGGACCTCTTCTCTTTCCACGTGCTTGCCGGACATTCCAAGGACCTTGATCTTGTGAAGCTTTGGGTCCTGCCTGATCTTTTTCATGAGGGCATAGCCGTCAACACCCGGCAGGTATATGTCAAGGATAAGCAGATCCGGCTTGAGACGTCCCATCTGCATCAGGGCGTCAAAACCATTGGAGAAGGTGTAGACCTCGTAGGATTCCAACAGGGCTTCATCAAGTGTCTCCCTGATGATCTCTTCGTCGTCAACAACGTAGACAAGCCCCATTGGACCCTGGAGCTCATCAGGAACCGGCAGACCCCGGTCCTTGATCAACCTTACAACTTCCCTTCTTGGGACTCTGTAGTGACCACCGACTGTCTGGAAGGCAAGGACCTCGTTTCTTTTGATCCAGTTCTTGATGGTATTGTGGTGTACACCCAGTAGACCACCAACATCGTTGGGCGTGTAGTTTTGTTTGACCTTTATTTTCGGCTGCATTGGTTCCTCCGTTTCAGCGGAATACTATAAATTTAACAAATTATATACCGGAAGCGGTTCAATTGTCAATTCAGAAAGATTTGTTAATTTACGATATGTTACTTGTGAAAAATTTCAAGGTTAACAGTGGGTTGGCTATTTAGCCATTTCTGCCTTCTATCAGCTCCAGGGCACGCTCCAGTTCATTTATGGCTGCTTTTATCTGTTTTTTTCCAGAACCTGGAAAAAGTGCCATCTGGCCTTTGCTCTTCCTGGAACTTCTCATTTCACGCAGCTTTTTCCTCGCGCCGGATATCGTGAAATTTTCTTCATACAAAAGTCGCTTAATGACCAGGACTGTCTCAATGTCTTTTTTCCTGTATGCCCGCTGGGAAGCCCTGTTCTTCGGGGGGTTGAGCATGGGGAATTCCGACTCCCAATACCTGAGCACGTGCGGCTTGATGTCTGTTAACCGGCTCACTTCGCCGATCTTGAAAAATAGTTTATCGGGAATTTCAGGGGTCACCACAGGCATACACAGACCTTACCTTCTATTGATGAAATCCTTGAGTTTTTGGCTGGGCTTGAAAGTCAGAACTTTTCTGGCCGATATTTCCATTTCTTCCCCTGTCTTCGGGTTCCTGCCCTTGCGGACCTCCTTACTCCTTATCACGAAGTTCCCGAACCCGGAGAGCTTGACCTTGTCGCCACCTTCCAGTCTTTCCTTGAGTATTTCGAGTATGGATTCAACGGCTTCTGAAGACTCCTTTTTGGAGAAACCGGTCTTCTCGTGTACCATCTCGACGATATCAGCCTTCGTCATTTTATTCTCCCTTTCTCGATCATCGCTGCAAATACCTTCAATTTCAAGGGTTTATAATTTACATGCTTCTCAAACAGGTAGTCAAGGGTTTATTT
>CAYVSA010000024.1:0-26363 GCA_964454175.1 uncultured Pseudomonadota bacterium | reverse complement strand
GGTCAAACAGGCGGCAGGACTCGAGGTTGCTGCCAGCTGCGACGATAGCGTCTTCTATATCCCTGCTGCTGACCTTTACTGGGGCAACCAGTGCGAGATCCCTTAAAAGACCGGGATATTTGGGGATATGTCTGTAGGACCTTTTGCCGGCAGCAGCCTGTGCGAGGACCTCCACATCCAGTTCAAAACAGCCTGCCCACTCGCTTATCCCGTACTTGTCCCTAATCACTGGATTAAGGGTGCCTACGGTTCCTGCCACTTTTTCACCGGCCATCACCCATGCGCCCTGACCAGGGTGAAGGTACTGGATAGCCTCTCCCATGAATTTAACATCCCCGATGCCCAGTTTCGACAGGAGGTTGACCACAACTCCCTTTATGTCGAAAAAGTCTGCCGCCTCGCGCTCCCCGTACCATGATTTGTCACTCCTTGCACCTGTCATCACCCCGGTAATACGAAGTCTCTCCTCGGAGATCTCACAGGATGTACAGGGCAGGAAAGTTTTCCCGACTTCGTACATTGACAGGCTCCCTGTCCGTCTCCTCGCCAGATTGAGCTTGACGGTCTTCAGAAGACCGGGCAGGAGGCTGGTCCGCATAACCCTCATCTCCTCGGATATCGGGTTCAAAAGTGCGACAGGCTCCGGCCCGCCAGTAACACCAAGGTCCTCCAGTTCCCCCCTGCTGATGAAGCTGTATGTAACTGCTTCAGAAAATCCGAGTGCCTCCATGACTGATTTCATATCCTTTTCCAGGGCATCCGCAGGATCGATCTTCACCGGGATGGTAGCCCCCGCCGGCATGGTAGCCGGTATCTTCTGATACCCGTAGATACGCGCTACCTCTTCAACGATGTCTTCTTCTCGATGTATGTCTCTTCTGAAACCAGGAGGTGTAACGGCCCACTTCCCGGCTTTGCCCTTTTTAACCGAGAGTCCCAGACCTTTGAGCAGGGAGTATATTTCCCTGTCGGGGATCTTCACTCCGAGCAGCCTTGCAACCCTTTGTGTACGCAGTTCAACAGATGGTTCAGGTCCCGCAGGAGCACATACATCCAATACTCCCCTGCAGATTTCCCCTCCAGCCCACTCGCTGATGAGTTGGGCAAGACGGTCCACTGCAGTTACGGTCCCATCCGGGTCCGTTCCCCTTTCGAACCTGAAAGAAGCCTCGGTTGACAAGCCCAGCCTCTTGGAGCCCCTCCTGATCGTAACAGGATCGAAACAAGCACTTTCCAGGAGTAGATCTACAGTATCTTCACGGACTTCGGAGCTCTCCCCCCCCATGACCCCGGCAATAGCAACCGGCCCCCTTCCGTCGCAGATGAGGAGATCCTCCTCATGCAGGGTCCTTTCCTGCCCATCCAGGGTTTTGAGTTTCTCTCCCGAAGAAGCTCTACGGACAACTATCCTGTTTTCCCCCAACAGGTTGTAGTCGAACGCATGCAGCGGCTGACCCAACTCCATCATCACGTAGTTTGTGGCATCGACGATATTGTTGATGCTCCTCACATCCACGGACTCCAGTCGGTGCGAGATCTTTTCAGGTGCAGGGCCGATCTTAATGCCGGTCACGATCCGCGCACTGTAGCGTGGACACCCTTTGGGATCCTCTGTCTCAATACTGGCCATGGCCTCTACAGGAGTATCGGACTCCTTGAGCCCTGTCCCGGGCTTTTTGAGCTTCTTGCCGTAGATCACAGCGAGTTCCCGCGCCACTCCGAAATGACTCAGCCAGTCGGGCCTGTTCGGTGTAATGGAAAGCTCTAAAATGGTATCTCCCTCATATTCCGAGATTCCCTCCACCTCAAGTCCCGCCATGGTGAGGTCTTCGGCCAACATCTCAACAGAGGTGTCAATTTCAATGTAATCCGATAGCCAGTCCAGGTTGATCTTCATGCTCTCTCCATCCGGCCTGTTGGTGACGTCCAATGTCCAACGTCCAATGTCCCATGTCTAATATCCATTACCCAATTTCTGATTTCTGATTTCTAATTACGAGAACTGCGCCAGAAACCGCATATCGTTTTCGAAAAACAGCCGTATATCATCTATTCCATGCCTGAGCATTGTGAGCCTCTCCATCCCCATGCCGAAGGCGAATCCGGTATACTTTTCAGGGTCGTAATCAACGAACCGGAAAACCTCGGGATGGATCATCCCTGATCCAAGGATCTCGATCCAGCCACTGTCTGAACAAACCCTGCAGCCTGATCCGGAGCATATAACGCAGCCAATATCCACCTCTGCACTGGGTTCCGTAAAGGGGAAGAAGCTTGGCCGGAACCTTACCGGTGTGCCCTTTCCAAAGAACTGGTTCAGAAACTCGGTGAGTACACCCTTCAGGTCGCTGAAAGTAATATCCTCATCCACCAAAAAACCCTCAACCTGGTGGAACATGGGTGTGTGGCTCACATCGTAATCTACCCGGTAGACCTTACCCGGGGAAACCACTCTCAGGGGAGGCTGTTCCGTCTCCATGGTCCTTATCTGTACGGGGGAAGTGTGGGTCCTTAAAAGCGTGTCCTCATCGAAATAAAATGTATCCTGCATATCTCTGGCGGGATGGTCTCTGGGAATATTCAAAGCCTCAAAATTGTAGTAATCATTCTCTATTTCAGGACCTTTACGTGCCGAGAAACCCATGCCTCTGAAAATATCAAGGACCTCGGACATGACCATGTTGACAGGGTGCCTGTGACCCAGTTCCCTGGTGATCCCGGGCATTGTGATGTCAACGGCCTCTTCATTGATCACCCTTTCCGATTCAAACCTTGCTAACTCAGTTTTTCTGCCCTCCAGCAGACCAGTGAGCTTTTCCCGGCCCTTGTTTACCGCCTGACCGGCAGATGGTCTCTCCTCAGCCGACAGCTTACCAAGGGACTTCAGCAAAACAGTGATCAAACCTTTTTTCCCGAGGTATTTTACACGAATGGCATCAAGCTCTTTGTTGGAACCGGCGGCCTTGATCTCGCTCCTGGCCGTTTTAAGCAGTTCGTCCACCTTATTTTGCATAATGCTGCTCCATCTCTCCGGTCTGCTGCCGTATTATCTGGTCCCAGGGCCCAGGCCCCAGATCCCATGGCCCATTACCCAATTTCCAATTTCCCCTTCGGCTAATTAATAACGCTCCCTTCGGCAATGCTCAGGACAGGCAGGGCAGGCAATTTCTAATGCTCCACAAACACAAAAGGCCTCCATCCCCAGGGACGGAAGCCTCCAAGCTCCGCGATACCACCCCGATTCTCCCCCGAAAGGGAACTCTCGGCGGACAAATGAACTGCCCAACCCCTGTAACGTGGGGTATTACGTCCCGCCCTACTGCGCTGTTCAGGCGGGAAGCTCGGGAGCGAAAGGATCACCCTGGATCTTCGGGAAGGCTCTCAGCCAGCGACCCTCCCTCTCTGGGAAGACCATCAGGGCTCCACTCTCCGTCTCAGCCTTTATTCGATATGAGTTTTTCAACCTCAGTGTGGCGCCCGAGGATTAAAACAACATCCTCTTGTGCAAGCTTCGTACTGGCCACAGGCGACACATTTGTTTCTGTCTCATCACCCTCGGCTGCCTTTGTGCTGATCGCCAGGATGGCAACACCGTATTTAGCGCGAACTTCAAGGTCGCCAATACTCTTTCCAACCCACGTTGGCGGGGTGTTTATCTCAAATATCCCATATTCGTTGCCGAACTCGATCTGTTCAACGATAGAGGGGCTGGAAAGTTTCCTGCCAAGTCTTCGCCCCGAATCAATTTCAGGGTAAATGATCTCATCGGCCCCGATCCTGTCCAGAAACCTCCCGTGAAGCTTGGTAACTGCCTTGGACACTACCTGCTTTACGCCCATGTCCTTGAGGATCATTGTGGTCAGCATGCTGGCTTCGACATCCGAGCCGATGGCCACTACAACGGTGTCCATGTCCGTTATACCCAGTGCCTTAAGTGCAGCTTCATCTTTGGAGTCGAGTTGAGCGGCCTGGGTAACGAAGGTCTGAGCCTTCTTGACACGCTCCATGTCGGTATCGATGGCCAGGACCTGACATCGATTTTCCATCAAACTCTCTGCCAGGCTCATCCCGAACCGGCCAAGCCCGATTACGGCGATCTGCTTCATAAACCTGCTAAGCGCTCTGCTTTAAGTTCCCTGCGGCGATCTTTACCAGTTCTGCAAATGCAGCATCGTCATACACCGCCAGGTCGGAAAGCATTTTTCTGTCCACAGAAACTCCCGCCTGGGCAAGCCCGTACATAAACTGGCTGTAGGAGAGTCCGTGGTTCCTCGCGGCAGCGTTGATCCGGATGATCCAGAGTTTTCTGAACTCCCGCTTTTTAGTTCTCCGGTCCCTGTAGGAATACTGCATGGCCTTTTCAAGGGTCGTCCGGGCCTGGCGAAGGAGATTCTTCCTCCCATGCTGAAAACCCGAGGCCCTTGAAAAGAGCTTTTTCTTTCGTTTTCTGGCGTGTACCGCCCTCTTGATCCTGGGCATGTGTCTTCTCCTGAACCTACTTTACGTAGGGAATAAGCTTCCTGACATTCTTTACGTCAGCACTGTGAATTAGCGTCCCTGATCTCAGACGCCGCTTGCGTTTCTGATTCTTACTGGTGAGAATGTGGCTGTGATAAGCCCGCCTTCTCTTCACTTTTCCGCTGCCGGTGCGTCCAAACCGCTTTGCAGCGCCTCTATTCGTCTTAATTTTGGGCATTCGCTCTGCTACTCCTCAGCTGCTGGGTGCAAGGACCGATATCATGGTCCTGCCCTCCATTTTGGCTCTCTGCTCGACCACACAATCTTCCTCGAGCAGCCCAATAAACTTATCCAGAACGAGATGCCCCCGTTCCGGGTGGACTATTTCCCGGCCCCTGAACCTTACTGTGATCTTTATCTTGTTGCCTTCGGAAAGAAATCGCCTGGCATGTTTTGCCTTGACTTCAAGATCGTGGCTGTCTGTCTTCGGCCTGATCTTGATCTCCTTTATCTGGATCGTCTTCTGCTTTTTCTTGGCGACCTGGGCCTTTTTACTCTGCTGATACTTGAACCTGCCATAATCCATTATCCGGCAGACCGGGGGACTGGCAGTACCCGCAACTTCAACCAGATCAAGACCAAGCTCGTGAGCGGCGTCAAGGGCGTCCTGCTTCGACATTATCCCCAGTTGTTCACCATCAGCTCCAATGACCCGGAGTTCGCGGGCCATGATCTTGTCGTTAACCGGAGTGCCTCTGTCCTTGGCTATTTCTTCCCTCCTTGTTCTTTCAGGACCGGGACCTGAATCTCGTCCAAAACGCTCTCAATAAACCCGTCAAGGGGCATAACACCCCTGTCGCCGTCTTCCCTGTGCCTCACGGAAACGGCGCCGGTCGCGGCTTCTCTCTCCCCTATAATAAGCATGTAAGGGATCTTCTCCAGGCGGGCCTCTCTGATCTTGTAACCGATCTTCTCGTTTCTAAGGTCCAATTCGACCCGAAAGCCATGAGTTTTCAGTGTTCCCGCCACGGCTTCGGCATAGTTAGCACTCTTGTCTGTGATTGTCAACACCTTCACCTGAACAGGTGACAGCCACCCAGGAAAGGCTCCGGCATAGTGTTCAATAAGCACTCCCAGGAACCGGTCGATAGAACCGAGTATCACTCTGTGCAGCATGATCGGCCGGTGTCTTTCGCCATCCTGACCCACGTAATGAAGGTCGAACCGCTCTGGCAGAGCAAAATCACACTGTATCGTCGCGCACTGCCACATCCTGCCAATAGCATCCCTCAGCTTGACATCTATTTTAGGCCCGTAGAACGCTCCGTCGCCTTCGTTGATCCCGTAGGGGAGATTTTCGTCATCGAGGGACCTGACAAGGGCATCCGTCGCCCTCTCCCAATCCTCATCAGACCCGATGGACTTTTCGGGTCGTGTGGATATCTCAAGCTCGAACTCGAAACCGAACACGCCCATAACGTCTCTCACAAAGGAAATGACGCCCCTGATCTCGGAGTTGAGCTGCTCAGGCGTGCATAGTATGTGTGCGTCGTCCTGAGTGAAGCCGCGCAGCCTGAAAAGCCCGTGAAGAACTCCTGATTTTTCGTGCCGGTAGACTGTCCCAAGCTCAAAATATCTTATAGGAAGGTCACGGTAGCTCCTGATCCTGGACTTGAATATCAGCATGTGGGCGAGGCAGTTCATCGGTTTGATGCCGTACTGTGTGTCTTCCACTTCAGTGAAGTACATGTTCTCACGATAATTTTCGAAGTGACCCGATTTCTTCCACAGGTCAAGCTTCAGGAGCTGCGGCCCAACGACTATCTGGTAGCCTCTCTTGAGGTGTTCAGCCTTTTCAAAATCTTCCAGAATGGTTCTGACCAACGCACCCTTGGGATGATAGATGACAAATCCCGGTCCTGCTTCATCTTCAATGGAGAACAGCTCAAGTTCCTTCCCAAGGCGCCTGTGGTCGCGTTTTTTGGCTTCTTCGATCCTGTTCAGGTGCTCTGAGAGGGCTTTCTTTTTAGGGTAGGCGGTTCCGTAGATCCGCTGAAGCATCTTGTTTTTCTCATCGCCCTTCCAGTAGGCACCGGCAAGACTAAGTAGCGCAAAAGACTTGATAAATCCGGTGGATGGTACATGGGGTCCACGACACATATCCACGAAATCGCCCTGGCGGTAAACAGAGATCTGTTCTGTATCAAGATCGCGGATCATTTCGACCTTGTAATCTTCCCCCATGCTTTCAAACATCCCAATGGCATCTTCAGAGGATAACTCTTCTCTCTCGTAGGCTATCCCCTCCGAAGTGATGGAGTTCATCTCCTTTTCAATACGTTTGAGATCATCCTCTGTCACTTTTTCAGGGAGATCGAAATCGTAGTAGAAGCCGTTCTCAATGGAAGGCCCTATGGCCAGTTTGGTCCCTGGAAACAGCCTTTTCACTGCCTGGGCCATAACGTGAGAAGCACTGTGTCGGAAGATATCCTTCCCTTCCGGATCCTTGAAGGTGACGAATTTAACTTCGGCATCCCCGTCAAGAGAAGTACTCAGGTCAAGGAGCTGGCCGTCAACGTCAGCAGCAAGGGACTCTTTTGCCAGGCGGCCGCCAATGGATGCAGCGATCTGGTCAAGAGTCGTTCCCTCACTGAATTCCCTCTGTGATCCATCCGGGAACTTGATCTTCAACGTAATTCTCCTGTAGAAACAGTCCCAGGTCCCATGGCCCCCTTCGACTTACTCAGGACGGGCAGGGCCCAGGTTAATAATCCACGCAGGTCTTGAGTCCTGGGTCCAGGGACCCGACCACAGGCCGAAAACAAAGGGCATCTATGAAGGCTTTCAAGATGCCCTGTATCTTGCAGGTGGTAGGCACGGGCGGTTTCGAACCGCCGACCCCTGCCGCGTCAAGGCAGTGCTCTCCCACTGAGCTACGTGCCTACAGGATGCCGGTTTTAGTAACAACATGTCTATCCTTTGTCAAATAGAAATTGAAAATTGAAAATTGAAATTCAGATCCATAAGATCACATTTTACACAACCTGAAACTTGAAACTGAACTTAACCATTTACAATGATATGGAATAAACCGCTCCAAAAAGGACATCAGTTACAGGTATCACACCGCCTGCGGTCTCGTCCAGGGCCCAGGAATGCTGCAAAGAGATCTTGACAAGAGTGTGAGGGAAAAAGTCGTAAAGAGCGCCGATCCTGGTAAAGAGATTGAGTTCACTGTCAAATAACTCCTGGTCCCTGCTGTCGGCCCTGGACCATATGTCAGCCTGAAGTCCCCTCCGGCCTTCCTCCATCAGGCTTATCGACATCCCCGCGCGCCTCATGGTTTCGTCATCGAAGCGGTCATATCCAGTCTTCATTTGAAAGTGCTCGCCCACGTTATAGCGGATGCTGATGGAATCCATCCTCCTGTCAGGAACACCGGAGCCCAGAGGGACCAGGGTCCTCATGGTGCTGCCGTTAAGACCCCACCGCTCAAGGAGATAAAGCTCATCGAAGTAAGCCGGAATATAACCGTTCTGGCACTGCATACTGCCCAGCTCTATTTTCAACTGGTGCAGGTAGAACTGTGAAAAATCAAACTCGAGGAGGGCGCTGCCGCCCAAACCGTCCGAACTACTCCCAAGAACCCCCGAAGTCAGGCTGAACCAGAGATCGAGAACTTTCCTGTCAAGTAAGCGGATCCTTCCCTGGCCAAGATATCCGGCAATGCTTTCGCTGATGTCGGCCCTGGGCCTGCCGCTCTGAAAGACCCCGGTAAAAGTGACCGGTGCATCCTGATCCACAGCCCCTTCCAGGAAAAACACAGTATTCGAATTGGGTTTGTATTTAACTGCCAGGGCTGCCAGCCCCGGATCCACAACTCTGTCGAGCACCAACTCCATGTCCGCTTTGCCTGAATTACCCATGATAGTAAAGCCCGGTACCGCATAATCATACTCTGCGTCACCTCTGATGCCTCGGACCAGTTGGCCGCTGCCCAGGGTAATACCACGCAGGACCTCGATACCTGCCTTCCAGGAACCTGAGTCTGCGCGATAAACCAGTTCACTCAAAGCTCTCAAAGGATCACCCTTTCGCTTCCACTCTTCACTCATGAAACCCTGGCCTTCGAGGTTCCATCTCAGGTTGATGTCAAGTGAGAACTTCCAGCGATCGGATCTGTACGATGGCGTAATGATGACAACACCCAGCGTCTGGGTATCGTTAATGCTCCTGTTCTCTCGAAATGCTATACCTGCACCCTCTGTGAGAGTCCAGACGCCGTCCGAGCTTAAAGCAATGGAGGGTATCAGGAATATTAATGCCAAAGCGGCCAGAGATCGTTTCAAGACCGCCCCGACACTATAGACACAAAAGGTTGCACACCAGCCCTCCTGGAGCTGCCTGTCCGTTGGCGCGATCCGCTCACTTCTCATCCAACAGACGGAAACCGGCAAAGATATATACTGATCCGGAAATTATCGTCATCATCCCTGTAAAAAATGCAAGTGGTTTAAATGCACTAGTGAAAAAGCTTGAGGCACTGGCCCCCCCGGCACCAATAAGCAGCGCGAATACTATAGTGAGGAACTGGAAAAAAGTGGTTACTTTGCTGGTTAACAGCGGCTTGATATCGATACTGCCTGTTAAGTGGTATACGGTTATAGAGCCCGCAACAATAATGACATCCCTGCTTATTACTGCTATTGAAAGCCACAACGGCACTGCCTGTGCGAATGCAAGACTGAGGTAGGCAGTTGTAACCAGCAGCTTATCCGCCATTGGATCCAGGAAAGTACCCAATTTTGTCTGCAGATCCCAGAATCTGGCTATAAAACCGTCAAGTCCGTCCGTAATTGCCGCAACGAGAAAAACAACACACGCAAAACTGAAGTCACCCTGCAGTACCTTGTACAGGAACAGTGGTACCAATAGAATCCTGATAACTGTTAATGCATTTGGCAGGTTCATCTGTTCAGGCCTCATATCATAACAAATAAAAATATTCGGCCGGGAAATTAGAAAATATACCAACTAACTATGTCTAATTTCTAATGTTCCAATTTCCAATTTCTTACTTAACCCCGGCATCTACATTGAGCACGTAGGAAAATAGCGATTTGTGCCGCCCCAGGTAATCCTCAACAGACAGGATCACGGCCTTGGTATCTTTCTCAACCTTGAACGTATGGTAGAGATTTCGCCCTCTTCTTGACGCCCTGGTGTCTGAAATAAGCCTCCCGGAGGGTGTAAAAACCCGCACCCTGGACTGCTGCTCGTCCGGGCCCGTCAATTCTACCCTGAAGGACACTCTCCTGGTGTTTTCCTGAAGGAGAAAGTGATAGAAATCGTGGTCCTGAGGGTAATTCATCTTACCGATCACAGCCATTCCCAGCGGAGCAATATTTGCCGTGTAGATAGTCCCGTTTTCCTCCTGTTCAGCCCAGGGAACAAGCTCGGTCTTTTTCAGATCCTCGGGATTCTCGAGGCCTGGAACCGGTATCCTTTTGTAATAAGGTACATCCAGACCATACTCCACGACCCCCCTGACCGCCTCCGGGTCCTCATTCACCAAAACGGTGATGGTATCCTCCTGCATGGAAGCTTTCAAACCGAAACCCGTAAGCTCCAGTTCGTTAAGGATGTCCACAACTTCCCGCGGACTTCTTGCAGTATACAATACAAGATCCACCCGCTCCCCTGTGTAGGCAACAGGAAGCAGGGAAGCCTTCTCACCCAGCTTCGTTTTGAGCCTGTAATTGAGCTCTCTGATCACAAAGGATGTGAGGGTCCCGCTAACGGTTATTTCATAGGAGTTAAATACCGTCTCCCTTTCCACATACTGGCTTTTCAGGTGAGCGGCAATATTTTTTGAAAGCTCCTCAATGGCATTGAAAAGGCCTTTTCCAGAAACCTTTTGTTGATCGTTACCA
The DNA here is from genome assembly GCA_964454175.1 of uncultured Pseudomonadota bacterium. Lineage (GTDB taxonomy): Bacteria > BMS3Abin14 > BMS3Abin14 > BMS3Abin14 > BMS3Abin14 > CAYVSA01. Next base: position 15,972 of record CAYVSA010000024.1, on the reverse strand, counting down.
ACTACCAGTGTCAGTTCTCTGCTGTCAGCTACAGCAGGCTGACCGGTGCCGGTGTCTATAACAAGCGTGTTCAGCTTGACAGGCACTTTCTTTCCGTCCTGATCCTCCTCAAAATCCCCAACCTGTACGAAAGCGACTCCCACTGCCAGGTCGGTCATAGCCGTTAACCCTTCATCCAGAAGCGCTTCCGGCACCTGCGGGGGTCTAATTATCCTGAATGCAGGCAGAGGATCGATCTCCGGGATCCCAGCTTCAATGTCGGTTGCCTCCGTCTCGACCTCTTCAACAGGAACAGGGATCACGGTCAAACCAGCCCTGCCCAGTTTTGTGCTGAAAGCCACATCGGCAAGTCGCCCAAGATATTGGGCCTGATCAAGTTCCAGAGGTACGTCCAGAGTCAAAAAAATCGAAGCAAGAGGCGGGCTGCCCGGTACTTTGATCAGCCCGGCTTCGTTGAGCCGTTTCCTCAAAAGCTCCATATCCACTTTCACGGTAAGGTTGATCGAATATGCCAGATCGCTTATGTCCTGATTATCTATCTTATAGTTAGTGACGAATATGTCAGCACCTGGAACAATGCTCTCTGTGAGATAGGTGCGAAAAGCCATGTATGTATATTCAGGGAACAGGTCCGACAGGGCCTTTTTAACTGCGGTTTCCTTCGCAAGCTTTAAGGCCGCAGCCTGGGCACGAACGACATTTCCATCTTCGATGGGTGAAAATTCCGAGACATAGTATGTCCCGGGCGCTGCATCAGCCGGTTTCGGCATCCATGCCGCAAGTACTGCTAAAACAGAAATAAAAAAAACAGCTTTGTACAAACCTCTCAAAGGTACCTCCGGGTCATATCAACCTGTGCCCCGATCACGGGATCCACGCTCGGTGAGCTTTTAAGAAATTTAACATTCTTCTGGTACCAGACAGTACGAAGTCAGACGATATGCCATCAATCAGTTATTCGCAAGCCATAAAAAACCCATTACCTGAAATAGACGAAGCAAGCTATGCCAGTTTTAAACTAGTATTATTCTTTATATTTACAAGTTGTTATGCAATATACTTAATGTCTTACTGTAAATACTATTCCGCATATCAGATAGTGTAGCCGATCACCTGGCCAGGACACTGGCTCAAAGGCGATCATTATCACCCGATACGTTCAGCCTTCTCGCAATATCGGCCGTCAGAACATCCAGCTGCCGCCCATCTTCTATTTTCTCCCACTGCACACCCTCCTCTCCCCTGAACCAGGTCAACTGCCTTTTGGCGTAGCGGCGTGTGTTCTTCTTGATCGCTTCAACAGCATCATCCAGGGTCAATTCCCCGGCCAGGTGCGACCTCATCTCGTTATACCCTAAACCTCTCATGGAGTTTAACTCCCTGCCGTATCCTGATGCGGCAAGTGATCTCACTTCATCCAGCAGACCTTTTGCCATCATTTTCTCCACTCGTGCATCTATCGAGCTGTATAGCTGCTCCCTTGGCGGGTCCAGGCACACGATCTCGGTCCTGAAGGGCCGGTCTGAAAATCTGTGCTCCTCCTGAAGTGAGCTGATAGTACGTCCAGTCAACTCCCTCACCTCAAGAGCACGGACGATCCTTACGGTGTCAGATGGGTGTATACGCCCTGCTGATACCGGATCCGCCCTCTCGAGGAGCTTGTACAGCGCTCCCTCCTCCTTCTCCTCGCGGATGAGCAGCCTGGATCTGAGTTCCTGGTCTCTGGACGGTCCTGAAAATAATCCGCCTATAGCACTCCTGATGTAAAGGCCGGTGCCGCCCACCATTATCGGCAACCTGCCCCTGGAGGATATGGCCTCAACGTTCAACCTGGCGAGTTCGATGTATTCGCCAACGCTGAATGACTCATCCGGGTCCCTTATGTCCAGTATGTGGTGAGGCACGAAGGATCTGTCTTTTTCCCCCGGCTTGGCAGTGCCGATATCCATGTACCTGTAAACCTGCATGGAATCGGCGTTCACGATCTCCGATGGGATCACTGCCGCGATCTTCATGGACAGAGCAGACTTGCCCGACGCGGTGGGACCACCTATGACCAGGACCAACGGTTTTTTCGTCATCTCCGTTTGAACATCTTCTCCAGGTCCGCTTCAGTCATGTATATTCGTGTCGGTCTGCCATGAGGGCAGGAGTAACCGGATTCTGCTTCCTCAAGGTCAGAGACAAGTTGCTCCATTTCCGGCAGAGACAGGGTCATACCTGCCCTGACGCTCTGTTTGCAGGCCCATCTGCTTATCTGGAGCGCGATCATCTCTGGTACAGGAGGAGCATCTTCAAGATCAGATGAGAGGGACTGCAGGACGTCGACTGACAGATCCTGGGGCATCTCAGCCGGCAGAGCAGTGACCCGTACAGAACTGTCGCCAAATTCCTCCAGACGGAACCCGAATGACTGCATCAGCGGCAGTTTATTCATTATATTTTTCATCTCGGACGGGCCCATGTGCAGCAAAACGGGAACAACCAGACCCTGTGACGGACTTTCGGACTCTGCATAGCCTCTCATGAGACTATTGAATAGAATCCTCTCGTGCGAAGCATGTTGATCCACCAGGAGGAGTTTGTCGTCCACTTCGCAAACGATAAAAGTACCGAGGACCTGGCCGATCACTCTAATGCCGGATCTCAAAGACAGCTGTTTATCGGCGGTCACAGTGCTGCCTTTTCCGACAGGCAGCTCAACAGGCCTGTCCTGCCAGCCTGCAGCAGGTTCCATGGCCTTTGCTCCGGCTTCTGCGCTTGTCTGACCAGATGGATAGGGGCCACCCGGCGCTGCTTTTCCCAGTCCATTTGCGGCTTTTCGCAGAACGGCCGAAACTTTACCGGGTTTTAACAGCCTGACTTCCCTTTTAGAGGGATGGACGTTGACGTCGACCTCCCCGGACGGCATTGATATGGACAAGACCACGGCTGGATACCGGCCTGATGGATACTTTGTCGACAAAGCCTGAGTTAAGAGCCGTGTTATCCCCGGATCCCTGACGGGCCTGTCGTTAATAAGAACATGGTGTCTGGTTCTCCTGGAATAAGTCAGATCAGGTGTGCTGATAAATCCCTCAACACGGACCCCATCCAATTCAGCCTCCATACTCATCAGCCTTGCAGCGGTTTCCTCACCCCACATTGTCCAGACTCTTTCCTTCAATCCGGTCACTGGCGCCAGAACAACAGTGGCTCCGCCACTTCCAGTGATCTCGAAATGAACATCCGGTCTGGCAAGGGCTGCCTCCTCTACCACCCTGATGCACCACGACAACTCGGTATCAGCTTTCCTGAGAAACTTCCGCCTGGCAGGCACATTCGAGAAAATCGATTTGACACTGACTGATGTCCCCTGAACAGCCGCGCTGTCGCGAACTGTAACGAGACGCCCGCTGTCGATGACTATGCCCGTACCGGCTTCATCGATACCAGACCAGGTTTCCAGGGTGAAACGTCCAACAGACGATATGCTTGGAAGAGCCTCCCCCCTGAACCCGTAACATACAAGATTATCCAGGTCCTCCTTGACGCTTATTTTATTCGTAGCGTGCCTTTCGATGGACAAAAGGGCATCGTCCCGGCTCATACCGATGCCGTTGTCAGTGACTTTGACCTCCCGGCGCCCGCCTTCCAGCAGATGGACCCTCACCCTGCTGCTGGATGCGTCCAGTGCATTCTCCAGGAGTTCTTTGACTATCGACGCAGGTCTCTCAATGACCTCACCCGCAGCTATTAAATTTACGAGTTCGTCCGGAAGAACCCTAATTCCCGGATTCATCTTCCCCCCGTACAGCCTTGTTTCGGCTTTTGTCTTTTCTAAGACGTCTGATCTCGGTTCTTATGCCCGCAAGCCTCTTTGCGATGGCTGCCTCCCTTCCCTCTCCTGAAGGTGAATAATATTTTCGCTCATCCATACCCTCCGGAAAAAATGGGTGGATCGACAGACCGCCTGGCATGTCGTGGGAGTATTCATAACCCTTACCGTAGTTAAGATCTTTCATTAAACCAGTGGGCGCATTCCTTATGTGAAGCGGCACCGGCCGGGCGGGTTCCTTTTGCACGTCCCTGACTGCCCTTCCGTAGGCCCGGTAAATTGAATTACTCTTGGGTGCGGCGGCAAGGTATACAACGAGTTGGGCCAGAATCAGATCTCCCTCGGGAACCCCAAGTATGTCGAAGGCCTGAAAGGCTGCAACAGCATGGTGTAAGGCTCCCGGCTCGGCCAGCCCTATATCCTCAACTGCCGCCCTGATGAGGCGTCTGAGGACGTACTTTCTGTCCTCACCCGCTTCGAGCATCCTCGCCAGCCAGTACAGGGAAGCATCAGGATCACTCCCCCTGATGCTCTTGTGAAGCGCGCTTATGATATTGTAATGCTCTTCACCGGCCATATCGTAAGCAACAGATTTGCGCTGAAGAGCCCGGTCGACCAGGTCAGGGTCGATCTTCCTTTTGCCTGACTCATCCGGTTCAGCGAGGACAGCCGACAGCTCCAGCGCGGTCAGGGCACGGCGGGCATCCCCGTCGGAAAAGGCGACTATTTTTTCAACCCCTTCAGACGTCAGCTCCAGGCCGACGGATGATATCTCCGGGTCATCTCGAAGGGCGCGTTCGATGAGGCTTATTAAATTCTCCCTGGACAGGGGATGAAAGACAAAGACCTTGCTCCGTGAGAGGAGCGCAGAATTAACCTCAAAGGATGGATTTTCGGTGGTTGCCCCCACCAGGATGACATCTCCGCTTTCCACAAAGGGGAGGAAGGCATCCTGCTGGGCCTTGTTGAAACGATGGACTTCATCAATAAAAAGGATCGTTTTTCGTCCGGTGCTTCGCCTGATCCTTCTGGCCTCGGACATGACGGTCTTCATCTCTTTACTTCCCGATGTGACAGCACTGTAGGCAAGGAAAACTGATTCCGTCCTGGCAGCTATGAGGCGCGCGAGGGTCGTTTTACCAGACCCGGGCGGGCCCCAGAATATGACAGAGCTTACCATGTCCTCCTGGATCATCCTTCTGAGGATGGCCCCCTCTCCCATAAGCTCCTCCTGGCCGAGAAATTCCTCCAGGTTTGCTGGTCTCATCCTCTCCGGAAGCGGCCCCGACCCCGCATCTGCGCTGCTATTATACTTCGGTAAGAAGAGGTCCCCCGTACTGGGCTCCATACCCTCGTGTTCCTTTAATTTCTTGATTTTTCTGGTCATATTCACTAAATTACCAGAAACTTTAGCGTGGGGAAAGGGAAGAGCAGCAGGTTATGAAAATTCTCCCAGACCGTGTATCAGGTCAGGGTTTTCTACGGTCTACTTGCAAACCCGTCGTTTCACCCCAGCGATCCCGGTTCAGAAGGTTGTTACTACCGCGCCATCAGATCTGATCAGCCAGTGTTTCAGGCAGGGATCAGAGGATATCACTCCCGGATTATATTATGGATGATAAAGTACGGATATTGATCGTAGAGGATAACAAGAGTCTCAACGAGATCCTCTGCAAGATCGTGCAGTCGGAAGGGTACGACTCCACTTCGGTATCCACCGGCAAAAGAGCCATGGAGATATTACGTGATGAAGGCCCTTTTGATCTTGTTCTTCTGGACGTCATGCTGCCTGACCCGGACGCCCCCCCGGGCCTGGGCATTGACGGTCTCGAAGTATGCAGACAGATAAAGAGCGACCCCGGGCTCAGAGATACCCTGATCTTCATAGTCACTGTAAAAGATCAGCCTGAGGACATAATGAGAGGCATTGATGCGGGTGCCGACGACTATATAACCAAACCGTTCAACACTACCCTGCTTATTGCCAAGATCAAGGCAATGCTGAGGATAAAACACCTCCAGGACGAGCTTGTCGACAAGAATAAACTCCTGGAGGAAATGGCCGTTACGGACGGACTCACGGGGATACCAAATTACAGGTATATGATCGACAAACTGACCGAGGAGATCAAGAGAAGTCACCGGTACAGGACCCCTTTCGGGATGATCCTCCTCGACCTCGACAACTTCAAGGAAGTCAATGACACTTACGGCCACAGGCACGGTGATTTTGTGCTCAAGGCCGTGGCAACAGGCATCCAGCAGGGATTACGGGAAACAGACCTTCTTGCGCGGTACGGGGGAGATGAATTTTCGGTGCTTCTCACCCAGACAGACCGACTGGGAAGCATCAAGGTGGCAGAACAGATCCTGAACCGGCTGGCCGAACCAGTTACCGCCGATGGGAGGGAGCACGTGATCCAAGCCAGTATCGGCCTGGTAGCCTTTGAGCCAGAAGACATTATTTCATCTGATGAAGTGATAATTGCCGCGGACGAAGCCCTTTACAGGGCCAAGGAACTTGGCGGCGCACAGTTCTATATTCATAAGCAGGTGTAATTCCTGCCAGTCCTGGCTGGCGTTCACCGCTGCTCACTTACATCACCCTCCCAGCCCTTCAGCCAGCTTCGACTTTATCTTTTCCATTCTTCCTTTTCCGGTGATCTTTTTCCCTTTCAGATCAGTTACGTAAAACACGTCAACAGCCTGATCCACTTTGGTCGAAACCTTGGCAGTGTGAATTGAAAGGTCCAGAGAAGAAAAGGTGGAAGTTATGGAATACAGGAGCCCGATGCGGTCTGTTGTATAGATATCGATCACCGTAAAGTTATCCGAAATATCATTGCTCACCTCTACCCTGGTGGGGGTAATGATCTCCCCAGCCACTGTTTTTTTCTTCTCGAGCGGCAGTGAGGGCTTCCGGGTGTGGATCAGATCCTCAACTGTCAGATCACCGTCAATGGTTTTCTTGAGTTCACGGCTTACCATACGGAACTTTACGGAGTCATGTATCGGCTGCATTACACTGTCAGTCACCTGGAGTATGTCAAAAACCGTCCCATCGTCCCTCGTCAGTATCTGTGCGCCGAGGATATTTACGTTGTTGGCGGCTAGAACACCAGTGACCTGAGCAAAGAGACCTGGATGGTCGTTGGCTACAACGTAAAACTCAGTGTAGCCGCCCCTTCTTGGTTGATGCCATTCGGAAATAATATCGTCATCTCCCATCCGCACCCGCATCGAGATCAGCCTGGTGATCTTGCGCGGCCTGAAAACCAGGTACGCCCTCTCGGTCAGCCTGTTCAACTCGATCCTGATATCGTCGGCGGGCAGCTCTTTTTCCAGATTTCTCTCTACTTTACTCCGGGTCCTTTCTATCCTGCTGGCTATATCTTCCAGTTTGAGGCCCCCGGTTTCCAAAACCCTGCTGGTCTCAATAAACAGCTCGGCTATCAGACTCCCCTTCCACTCATTCCAGACACCCGGCCCAACAGCTCTCAGATCAGCCATGGTCAGCATGCACAGTAACCCCAGGCGCTCAGATGTCTCGACCAGTTTCGCAAACTCCTTTATCGTCTTTTCCTCGTGCAGATCCCTTCTCTGGGCTATGTGCGCCATCACCAGGTGGTTCCTGACAAGAAAATCCACGGTGTCTAATTCGTCATCCTGAAGGCCCAGCCGGGTAAAAACCTTTACAGCCATGACAGCACCCTTCTCCGAGTGTCCAGACCCTTCTCCCTTGCCGATGTCGTGGAGGAGTGTCACAAGAAGCAGCAGCTGCCTGCTGTCTTTAAGTTCCTCATAAACCGATTTGTAGATCTCCAGATCAGACTCCTTTGACGACGCGAGATCTACAAGTTCCCTGACAGCACGGATACTGTGTTCGTCCACGGTGTAGGTGTGATAATAGTCGTGCTGCATCTTGCAGTGGATCCCGGAAAACTCGGGGATGAAATTGCCCAGGAACCTGAGCTCATTCATCAGCAGAAGTGTCTCATAGAGCCTCGTGTCCTCGTCCAGGATACTGAAGAACCTCTCTCTTATCCGCTCATCGCTTCTGAAAGCCTCATCCACATATCTCAGAGACCTCCTCACAGCAACGCTGATCTCAGGAGAAAAGTCCAGTCCAGCCGTCTGGTAGAGCCTGAAGGCCTCCATGATGAGACCGGGGTCTTTCCTGAAGAACTCCACTGCCGGCTTGTGCGTATAAATGGCTCCGTCTCTTGAGTAGAAGCTGTTACCCAGATCCTTTTCCTTTAGCTTCAGAAGTATTCTGGGTGTCCGCCTCTCGCTGTCCCTGCACTTTCTTATGATATTTTCGGTGATCTGGTGCACCTGACCCGCATGTGAGTAATATCTCTGCATAAACTGTTCAACTGCGGGAACACCTCCCCTGTCCCGAAATCCGAACCGTCTGGCGAGGTAAGGCTGTCTTTCCATACTCAGCATGTCCCGCGCTGTATTAGCTGTAAAGTGGAGTTCACACCTGACCTTCAGTAGGAAATTAAGCGATTTTTTTAACAGCCTGAGGTCTCTTCTGTCCACAAGGTCGAGCTCCTCAAGATCCTCGATCCTGTCAACCCCGTAGAGGACTTTGGCAACCCAGAGGGTCATGTGGATGTCCCTTAGACCACCCATACCCTCTTTCAGGTTGGGTTCCAGTACGTAAACCGTCCCTCCGTGCTTTTCCAGCCTCTTTAACATTCCTTCCAGTTTACTCTTTACAAAATCCTCTCCGATCCGGCTCAACGTTTTTCGCCGAAACTCTTCGCCGAACTTCTGGTACAGATCCAGGTTGCCCTGGAGAAAACGGGCATCCAGCAGTGAGGTGAGAACATCGTAATTTTCAACAGCCAGACTCACACAATCCGCAAGCGACCTGGAGCTATAACCCACGTCGATCCCGGTATCCCAAAGAATATAAAGTATTTTCTGTGTGAATTCTTCGGCCCATGGCGTGATCTTGTCAGGAAGCAGGAACAAAAGGTCAATGTCCGAGTGAGGGGCCAGCTCCCTTCGTCCATAGCTTCCCAGGGCCATCAGAACAAGTCGTTCATCTCTCTTCAATCCCTCCCTGCCAAGCTCGGACTCCGCGTGATGGTAGACAAAACCGACCAGTTCATCCATTAACCGGGTAAGCTGTGAGATGACCTCCAGGCTGTCCAGGCCGGATTCGTGCTCTTTTTTGAGAGTGTCCCATGCGGTCCTGTAGTGCTCCTGAAGGACCTTTCCTATCTCCTCCTGGCTGGTGCCTGTATCTGTGATCTGCTCAAGGGACAGAAGGCTCATGAAGACTCCGCGCTGACCTTGCTGAGGACTTTTTCAATGTACCGGATTATTCCATCGTAGATCGAATTGACGACAACTTCCTTGTAGGTACTGCTCAGGAGGAGCTTTTCTTCCGTCGGGTGGGAAATAAAGGAGGTCTCCACAAGAACCGCCGGCATCTGTGCGCCTATGAGCACGTAGAAAGAAGCCTGTTTCACTCCGTGGTTCCTGATATTTGAATATTTTGCCCTCAGCCCGTTGTAGAGGCTGTCCTGTATTGTCTCGGCAAGCAGGCTTGACTGCATGAGGTTTGAAGTTCTGGTGAGGTCAAGGAGGATCTGTTCCAGATCAGCGAGGGTCTGTTCGGTGATCGCGTTTTCCAGCATGGCCGTCTCCGAGGACTCTCTGTCCCTGGCAACGCCAAGGAAATAGGTCTCGATCCCCCTGGCTTTACGACTGCGGCTTGCATTGGTGTGTATTGAAACAAAAAGATCCGCCTGGTTCTTATTGGCAAAGGCTGTTCTTTCATCAAGTCCCACGTATCGGTCCGAATTCCTGGTCATCAGCACTTCGTAACCTTTTGCAGCCAGGAGGGGCTTTAACTTTCGGGCTATAGCAAGCGTCACATCTTTTTCTCTGGTGCCCCTGCGCCCCACTGCCCCGGGGTCTTTACCGCCGTGTCCGGGATCCAGCACTATCTTTCTAACACCAAGTCCCAGCTGGTTGACAAGGGGTATGGGATTTTCAGTACCCATACCAGACGAACCGGCAGATGGGGATCTCCCGGACGCCTTTTCTCCCATCACATCTACCACCAGACGGGTGGGATTTTCCATTGTAAAGACCCGGTTGTCCGCCATGCTGTCGATGTCCAGGACGACACGTACCGTGTCCCGGTCGTACTGACCTGCTCTGGCCTGAAGCAGAAGCCCGTCCCTTATGGGGATCGGGTCGGTTAGATCAGAAGGTACAAAGGCCCTCTTTATATCCAGATAGAGTCTTGGCGGTTTGCCCCTTGCTGGATCGCGTTTCAATAGATTTTTCTTAAAGCTCAATTTTCCGGAGGCATAAATTACCACCCTCGAGTAGTCCGGGTTCGACCAGTGCCTGATATCCGTGATCTTGGCTTTTCCAGGCCGTGACAGGGCTGCAGGCTCCCTGGAGGGCGCATATCTGGCGAGTTCCCTGAGTTTCTTTTTGGCACTGGACTTCATGTCACCTGATGGATAGGAGGCTATAACCCTGTCGTAGGTCAAATAGGCGCCTTTCTTGTCGCCCTTCTCCTCCTGGATCTCGGCAGCCATTACAAGCGCGTCGTCTGCCAGTTTGCTCTCAGGATAGCTTTTTGAAAGTTTCATAAAATTTTTGAGTGAGCTTTCGAGGTCTTTACGCATCCATGATTTTCTGTACAGTTTTTGATACAGGATTCCCGTATTAAAGAGCGAGTCCGGGGCCAGTCTGCAGTCCGGGTATTTATCCACGATCCCGGTGAATTTCCCGATAACCTTATCCCAGCTGTCATGAAAACGCTGTTTACGTTCGCTTTTTAATAGTGCGTAGTAGTCCTGTCTGGCGGAATCGTAGAGCCGTTCACAGTAGGGTTTGGACATGGCTGCAGGTGCCCAGGCCAGGATTGAAGCTGCGATCAAAACCGCTGACAGTTTTTTCAAGTCATACCTCTCGGCTGCTGAAACGCTTTTTTAATCTCATCATAAAGTTGAGGGCCTCGATAGGGGTCATGCTGTTCAGGTCAGCTTTGGCCAGTTCTTCCATCAGCTTCCCCCGCTCTGAAAACAGGTTCATCTGGGGCTCCTGGTCTGACTGCAGGTCATGGTATGGAGGTGCTTTTGTCTGGCCGGCAACTATGACAGGCCTGCCTTTCCTGTCAAGGGCAGTTTCCTCAAGGTTTTCCAGTATTGCACTGGCCCGCTGAACGACCTTTTCTGGGAGTCCGGCAAGCCTGGCCACCTGGATACCGTAGCTCCGGTCGGCTGGTCCCTCGCGGACCTTCCTCAGGAAAACAAGTCTGCTGCCCCATTCCCTGATCGCCACATTACAGTTGCGAACTCCCTCTTTTTCCAGGGGCAGCTCAGTCAGTTCGTGATAGTGGGTTGCAAACATTGTCCTGCAACCCTTCCCGGGCCCTTCAAGAAGATATTCAGCTGTAGCCCAGGCAATGCTTATGCCGTCGAATGTACTGGTCCCCCTGCCTATTTCGTCGAGGATCACCAGGCTGTCTGCAGAAACATTATTGACGATCCCTGCTGTCTCGATCATTTCCACCATGAAAGTTGAAAGCCCCCTGGTGAGGACATCTGAAGCGCCTATCCTGGTAAAGATCCTGTCCACCGGACTGATTATAGCCTCCGAAGCCGGCACGAATGAACCGGCCTGGGCCATCAGAACGATCAACGCTACCTGCCGCATATATGTTGACTTACCAGCCATATTGGGTCCTGTTATCACCATCAGTCGGCTGTCAGTTGAATCGAGAAAGACGTCGTTCGGCACAAAATTTTCTCCGAGATCGAGACTTTCCAGAACCGGGTGCCTGCCGCCTGTTATGGATATTCTCCTCTCGGGATCATTTTCCAGGATCACCGGCCTGCAGTAACCGGAGTTGTGCGCCAGCTCCGCCAATGAACAGAAAAGGTCTGAGTCAGCAAGGGAGGTACCTGTTTCCTGCAGGGCACTGATGTGTTCGAGCACTTTGCCGCCGAGCCCCTGGAAGAGGTCCCGCTCCCTCCTCAGCATCCTTTCCTGGGCACTGAGAATGCTGTCTTCCATCTCCTTGAGTTCCTGAGTTATGAACCGCTCGGCATTCACAAGCGTCTGTTTGCGGATGAAATGGTCCGGCACCAGGTCCTTATGAGCGTTAGTAACTTCCAGATAGTACCCGAAGACCCTGTTGAAACCGACTTTCAGGGAGGGTATCTTCGTCTGCTCCCTCTCCCGGTTTTCAAGAGAACTGATAAAGGACTTACCGTCCCTTGCCAGCGCCCGAAGTTCATCCAGATCGCTGTCGTAGCCCTCTCTTATTACGCCCCCATCCTTCATTGTCGCAGCGGGGATATCCACTACCGCCTGCACCAGAATATCTCTGAGATCATCGATCTCATGCATTCTCGACCAGACCTCCTCACCCAGATCGGAATCCAGCTCTGAAAGGAGTCCTCTAAGATGCGGCAGTTCCTGAAGAGTGTCTCTAAGAGCAGCCATGTCCCGGGGAGAGGCAGTCCCTGAACTTATCCTGGAGAGTATCCTGTGGACATCGGACACATTCCTCAGCGCCAGCCTGATTCGGCCTCTTAAAACCGGGTCGTCTACAAGTTCCTGAACCAGGTCCAGCCTTGCATCTATAACAGCGGGGTCCCTGAGGGGACGCACGATCACCTCTCTTAACCTCCGGGCTCCCTGGGGCGTAACGGTACCATCCAGGAGGTTAAAGAGACTTCCCTCACGTCCTGAGCCGTGCATCGGCTCTACTATTTCGAGGTTCTTCAGAGTGATCTCATCAAGAACCAATCCCTCCAGGGCAGCGATAGGTCTGATACCGGCTATGTGCTTCAGGCCCGCAGGATGCACCTCCTCGAGATAGGAGATGGCTGCTCCAGCTGCACCAACTGCAAGCGCCATGGACTCGATGCCGAAACCAGCCAGCGTTTTAACACCGAAAAAATGCTTCAACGCCTCCTCTGCCAGATCCGTCTGAAACCGGTAGCCGTCCAGCCGTGTCAGATGAGACTTGGTCTCCGGCGCTTCCGCATCCATCGGCAGCAGCATCTCTCGAGGCGCGAACTGCGCCAGGGCCGCCAAAAGCTCCATCGGAGCATCATCTCCGGACATCTGGGCCAGCCTGAAATCCCCAGTTGAAACATCCACCAGCGCCAGACCCGCGTCTGTGCCGGACTGGATGACGGCCGCCAGGTAGGAAGGTTCAGATGCTTCCAGGAGAGCATCTTCCACCGCTGTGCCCGGAGTGACTACCCTTGTAACCTCTCTTTTGACCAGTCCCCTGGCTTTAGCAGGGTCTTCAACCTGCTCACAAATAGCAACTTTATGCCCGGCCTGAACGAGCTTGTTCAGGTAGCCTTCTGCAGCATGGTATGGCACGCCGCACATGGGAACTGCGTCCTCCTTGCCCTTATCCCTGCTGGTGAGGGCTATCTTCAGGACACCGGCAGCCTGAACAGCATCATCCATGAACATCTCGTAAAAATCTCCCATACGGAAGAAAAGGATAGCATCCGGATGCTGTCCTTTAATTGACAGGTATTGCTTCATCATCGGCGTGGATGTCCCGCCCTTTTGTCTGTTTCCCTTCACTTTCTTATGATCCTCACTTCATGGGAAGTCAGCTTCCTGAGAGACTCGGCAAGGAGCATCCCTTCCACCGGATCGGCCATTGGACCATACCGGAGGTAAATCTTGCCGTTTTCCCTTATTTTTTTCACCGGTGTGGGGCCCACGGCCTCGTCAATTTCTGGGGGCAGTTTCTTCCAGGCAGAAACAGGGCCCAGGAGCACATATACATTTTCGAGTGCTGCTTCAGACACATGAAAACTTTGAAGCTTCAATGAACGAACAAACTCGCGTTCCCTGCCCTTCCAGGAGGACAGGACCGGGATAAAATTCAGGGCTTTCTCGACCCTGTCCAGGGCGGCCTCATTCTTTCCTCCCGCCAGTTCACACAGAGCCAGCTTCAGTTCAACAAGCCCTTCGGGCGCACCTGCCAGCCTGGCCTCCCTGAAGCGTCTTACGGCCTCCTGATATCTACCGCCCCCATAGAGCGCATCAGCAATGCCAACCAGGGCCTTGTACCTGTAACCTTCGGGAAAAAGCTCCAGAGATCTTTCGAAAAACTCCTTGCTTTGGCGAAAATCACCCGTGAGCAGTGAGATCCTTCCAAGAAGATAAAGGGCCCTCACCGACACGGTGGAGTCCTCTTCCAATGCCCTGTCCAGATGGACCGAAGCACCGGCCAGATCACCCGACATATAAAGGGCCTCACCGATGAAAACTTCAGACGATGCTTCCGCGCCGGAAACACCTATAATCATTAACAGGGCAACTGACCACAACAGGGGTCCCGATACCCTGAACCGGGGCAAAGGCAGCACAGCAGAAAGGCTAACCAATCCTCCACATCCCTCTGTAACCCGAATTACTCCTGGTCGTCTTCATCGGAGGGAAACTTCTGGGTATCGTATCCCGGTTCCTCTTTCTCTGGATCGGGAGTATCACCTTCATTCTCCCCTGTGTCGTTATTGTCCGCGTCGCTCTTCCCCTGCTTCTCAGACTTATCAGACTTACCTGATCTACCTGACTTTTTATTCTTCCTGCGCCGGGTTGAGCCGCCCTTCAGGCGCTTTACTTCCCTTTCCGCCTGCATCAGCCGGTATCTGGACCTGATAGTCCCTGAAAACCCAACCAGGATCGCCAGAATATAACCCAGACCGAAGGCAACTATCATAAATAGTGATAGTGGGAGCGGGGTTGAGTCATACCCGAAATACTTCAGGATAACACTTTGTGAATTCTGCTGGATGAAGCCGGCCAACACCAGAGCAAGGAGGAATACAAGAAGGGCCCTCAGGTACTTCATCATCTCACTTTACCCCCTTTTTTCCGTAACCTGTGAAAAGCGGAAAGAGCTTGCTGTAGGTATCCTCAATAGCCTCCGGGATCACTCTGGTGCCGGAAATGACAGGCATGTAATTCGTGTCCCCGTGCCATCGGGGAACAATGTGCCAGTGCAGGTGATCGACCACGCCGGCGCCCCCAGATTGGCCCAGATTCAAGCCTGCATTAAAACCTTCCGGCGAAATGAAATTCTCAAGAGCCTTGAGACTGAACCGGAAGACCTCCATCAGGTCTCCATACTCACCTGGCGGCAGGTCGTAAAAGTCTGCTGTGTGCCTGCGCGGGGCCACCAGAATGTGTCCATTGTTGTACGGGTACATGTTCATAAGTACCAGGACGCTCTCTGTCTTGAGCAGCATCAGGTTATCAGCAGAAGGATCAGCAGAGTTGAGCCTGCAGAATATACATTCTCCTTCCTTTTCGCTGAGTATGTACTCCATTCTCCACGGAGCCCACATGACCTTCAAAACGATATATTCCCCCATCAAGGAAAACCGTGAGTAAAGGTAACGGTTTAGTTGTCTGATTATAGCATCTTTTGGAAGCCGTTCAATGGTTGTTTGGAGATGGTCCGGGGCGTTGGCCTGAAGTGGCGTGTATTTTCCGGTTTTCTCCTGGTCATGATCTCTTCGAACTGAATTCTACTTTATATGTTACTTTAAGTTGCTTTTATATACCACTAGAATTTAAGGTTTTTTGCCATTACCACCACACCCCCATACCCCCTTACCCAAAAACTACCACCCCTCAGGCGCCTTTGGCGCCTCCGGCCAGTTCTCGGTGTTGAACATGTTCTCCGGATCCTCCCAGCATTTGCTTGAGCAGAAGTGTACAGGATCGAAGCAGGCGCACCATCCTGAAAAACTTGTTTCAAAAGGCTCACCCTTGATTTTCTGGCCGCACTGCTCGCACCAAAGATCAACCGTCCCTGAAGTGTCGAGCCTGGACTGCTTGAAGTTCGATGTCATCCTCATACCTCCCGCATCTTCCAGGTTGAAGTCAATTCCCCGCAATTCAATGTCAATTTTTCCGATAATACATGACCACTGAAAGATATCAAGAAAATTATTACCTTTCTACAATATTCTGATTTAGTGTTGCAGTCCCAGGATCCATTTATGTCAAAATCGTCCAACGCCCAACGCTTGCCAAGCAATAGTTGAAAGCGACACCTGGTCCAAGGTCCAACGTTTACTATGGATTGTCATTTAAGAACGAGGCGAGGGAAAACTGGTGAGATGCAA
>CAYVSA010000023.1:0-29287 GCA_964454175.1 uncultured Pseudomonadota bacterium | reverse complement strand
CTTTCCGAGGAGTAAAAAGCCAATCATGGACTTTTTACGACACTATTAATGTTAAATAATGGACACTGGATCCTGGCCCTCTGGGTTTGGATTTTGATCCCTGGACTATTAACCATTGACATCCCATTCGATTTGTACTACTTTCCGCTATTCATTTTCCCAATATGTCACTACAGTTTACGAGGAATATCGCGTTATGAAGACTTTTTCCGCCAAAAAGAGCGAAGTTGTGAGAAACTGGGTGGTAGTTGACGCCGAGGGGCAGGTACTAGGCCGTCTGGCCAGCCAGGTAGCCCGCATCCTGAGAGGCAAGGACAAGCCAACATTCACCCCTCACGTTGACACTGGCGATTTCGTTGTGGTTGTCAACGCAGAAAAGGTGATCCTTACCGGGAACAAGCTTGACGATAAGGTTTACTATTGGCATTCAGGCTACCCGGGCGGGATCAGAGGCATCAAGGCCAGAGATCTTCTGGAAAAAAAGCCCGAGGAACTCGTGAAAAAAGCCGTCAAGGGGATGCTTCCCAGAAACAGGCTAGGCAGGGCTATTTATGGCAAACTAAAGGTCTACGCCGGCCCTGATCACCCCCACGAGGCACAGCAGCCCAGAAAAGTCACATTCCAGGAATAAGAGGTTGATAATGGAGCAGGAAAGATATTATGGGACCGGTAAGAGGAAGACCTGCGTAGCCAGGGTCTGGCTGAAGCCCGGAGATGGCAGCGTCGTCATTAACAGGAAAGACGCTGACGAGTACCTGGCACGGGAGACTCTGAAGATGATCATCATGCAGCCCTTCGAAGTGACTGAGACTTCGGGTCAGTTCGACGTGAGTGTCAACGTCAGGGGCGGCGGTGTGAGCGGCCAGGCGGGTGCCATAAGGCACGGTATCAGCAGGGCTCTTCTCAACGTTTCCGCAGACTACAGAAAACCCCTCAAGAAGGCAGGGTACCTGACCAGGGATGCCCGCGAAGTGGAACGAAAGAAGTATGGTCAGAGGGGCGCTCGCGCCAGGTTCCAGTTCTCAAAGCGCTGATACCGGCAGATTCTCGATCTCAGGGGAAGGGCGCTGCGCCCTTCCCTTTTTTTGTGGTTGTTTGTATTGTTGTTAGACATTTTTCCACGTTAGACGTTAGACGTTAGACGTTGGACGTTTTGTTACCCCCCCTCCGGAGGCAAAACATGGTCAATGTTGGAATAGTCGGCGCAACTGGATACACGGGCATGGAACTCATGAGGATCCTCATTGCCCATCCAGGGGTTGAGCTTGTCCTGGCAACATCCAGGAAGCGTGCAGGTGAGGCGGTGGGAGAGGCGATACCCCGCCTGAGGGGAGCGACCGATCTCAGGTTTACTGAATTCGACCCCGACGAGGTAGCTGTCTCGGCCGAGCTGGTTTTCCTCTGCCTTCCGCACGGCGGTTCCATGGAGGCTGCTGCTGCACTTCACGAACGCGGTGTCAAGGTTGTGGACCTCTCTGCGGATTTCAGATTGAATGACTCCGAGGCGTACAAAAAGTGGTATGGAGATCACACCAGGCCGGATCTGCTGAAGGAGGCTGTTTACGGCCTGCCGGAGCTTCACAGGGAAAGCATCAGCGAGGCGTCGCTCGTTGCCAATCCCGGCTGCTATCCAACCAGTGTAATTCTGGGATTGATCCCGCTCCTGGAAAACGGACTCGTGGATCCTGGGACAATAATAGCTGACAGCAAATCCGGTACCAGTGGTGCAGGAAAAGAACCCACGGACGACCTGCACTTCTCCGAAGTATATTCGAACTTCAGGGCTTACAGTATTGCCGGCACCCACAGACATATCAGTGAGATGGAGCAGGAGCTTGGAGATATCAGCGGAACCGGTCTGAAGATCACTTTTACCCCGCACCTGCTGCCCATCAGCAGGGGAATACTGACCACACTTTACGCCGCGCCCTCCTCTGACATGAAGGAAGATGATTTGACGGCGCTTTATGAGGGAAGGTACTCACGTGAACCTTTCGTTTCCGTCAGGGGTCCAGAAGCACCGCTTCCGGGCGTAAAGGAAGTCAGCGGAACAAACATGTGCGTAGTTGCCCCTCGCTTTGATGAGAGAGCCGGAAGAGTGGTGATTATCTCGGTTCTTGATAATCTCGTAAAAGGTGCAGCCGGGGCCGCTGTTCAGAACATGAATATACTGCTGGGTTTCGGGGAAAGGGACGGGCTTAGCAGCCTGCCGGTCCATCCCTGATCCTTTGCTGAAAAATCCAGATATTTTAAAAGGTTACGACACTACCTGGTCTTGTAGAACCTTGACACGTTCCCGGGTGCGTGGTATTTTTTTCTGATTAGAGCGGCCCATAAACCCATCATTAAGAGGTTTTTTTGGCCCGAGGCGAATGTCACTTTGTCCATTCTGGATGTGCCCCCGTTTCCTGCCGGTGGCGGTGGCGGTATGCGCTGGAAAATCGCCGGCGTGCAACCAGACGGGATTTTGGCATTTCCCTGTTGTCGGTATTTCTGGTTTTGTGCGCCGTTACTGTGGGTTCAGCGGACCTTGACACGGTTTCTGAAGACAGCCTCAAGCAGGATTTTTCGTCGGAGTATGAACCCGGAAAGACCCTGAAACAGGCTGCTGTTAACGAAGCATCGAACAGTGCTGGAGATGGTCCTCTTACAGCGGTCAGTAGAACCGGCGGGCCCATCCGGCCAGCTGTACTCAACAATATTTCAATTGTCGAGACGCCGGACCGGGCTCTGGTCATATTTTCCACAAATGGCAAGGCTGTTTTCGATGTTTCGACGTCGGCGAAGCTGACAAGGAAGTGGATCGTTGTAACTTTTCCCGGTGTAAAACTGGAAATGCCTGACCGCGTTGCCGGAGGCGGCAGGATCATCGGGGAGATTTACCTCGATGAATTAGTGGGTGTTTCGGGTGGTGTCAGGGTTTCGATTGAGGTCCTTCCCGCTCGAATAGAATACGAATTCTACAGGGAGAACAGATCCCTGGTACTCAGGACCCGGGTTCGGTAGGGGATCTGTTGGGGAATTACATGGCAGGTAAGAAAATTCTGGTCATAGAGGACGATCTTTTTTTCCAGACTTACGTTAACGACCTCCTCTCCGAGACCGATTTTGACATAATTACAGCCTCAGACGGTGAAAAAGGCCTTGCCCTTGCTCGTTCCGAGCTGCCTGATATCGTGCTGACCGATATAGAAATTCCCAAGGTCCAGGGCTTCGTACTTTTACGCAACCTTAAAGAATCCCAGGATACGGCCCACATTCCGGTGATAATGATGTCCGGGAAAGTGGAGAGAGACCTCCTGAAAAAACATGCCCAGTTAAGGGTCCACGCTGACGGGTACCTGTTAAAACCCTTTTCGGGTCAGGAGCTTTTCGACATGCTGTCGAAAGTTCTCGGGCGGCTGGATCAGGCCGAGCCCCTTCTCGACAGGGAAAGTATTGAAGATAAGCTCCAGGGTCTGGTGGATATTTCCTCGGCCGCCGATACTGATCTTGAGATCGAACTTGCCGAAGAGATGGCCGATAATGTTGCCCCGCCCGCTGCAAAGGATCAGCTGAGTGTCCTTGCTGTGGACGATTCCGGGTATATATTGGACATGGTCCGGGAATTCCTCGAGGAGGCCGGAATGAGGGTGTACCAGGCCATGGACGGCGAGGAAGGGCTTGAAGTTGCCCGCGAGATCCTTCCGGACCTGGTTCTCCTTGATGTTCAGATGCCCGCAATGAACGGATTTATCGTCTGCGAGAACCTGAAGAAGGACCCCAATACTTCGTGGATCCCCGTGGTGATAATGTCCGCTGTTGTCGATGAGGATTCTCTGCGTAGGTATTCTGGCCTTAAACACCGCGCCGACGGGTATCTCAGAAAACCCTTCAAAAAAGCCGAGCTCCTTGATGTAGTCCGCAGGATCGCCGGGGCTGGCGGTGCAGGTACCGCCACAAAGGTCATTTCCGACGTCGAGGAAAAGACCGACTTTCTCCTGCCTGTCGCCGAGGTTCAGGATCAGCAGCAGGCACTTACAGCAGCTGAGAGAAAAAAGCTCAGTGAGGCCACCGAACAACTGAAGACTGCCCGGTTGGAGATCGAGGGCCTGCAGAAAAAGCAAAGCGACCTCATGGACGAGCTTTCCAGCGTCCAGCGCCATAAGGACGAAATACTCACGAAGCTCGAAAATCTGGAAGAGCAGGCCACGGATCGCGAGAGGGAGCTTTCCGAGAAACTGACACTGGCGACTAAAAGGGTAGATGAGACAGGCAAATCCCTCGATGACCTCCAGGGCGTGGATGGTAAGCTGAAGATGGACCTTGCAGCTGCTGTCAGCGCCAAGGAGGAGGTGGAAGAACAGGCCAGGGCGCTGGTGGAGAACCACCAGCAGGAAAGGGATCGGATAAAAAAGCTTCAGGGCGATCTGGATGCTCTGGAAAAGAAAAGGATCGAGCTTGAAGGTGACATTACCGGGAGGGACGAAAAGCTGCTGGGGCTGGAAAAAGAAAAGGAGAATCTGCAGCTTAAACTCTCTGACCTCTCCACCGAGTTCGTCAGGCTGGACACCGAGAACCAGGAACTGAAATCGCAGGTCACAGAAGGCAGTGTCCGTGTCAGTGAGCTGGAGAGGCACAGCCGCGAACTGGAGGAGAGCGTACCGGATCCAGAGGAGATTGCCAGCCGTGAAGCTGAGCTTACTTCCGTACGGGACGACTTGAGTCTTGGTCGGGAAAGGATCCGTATCCTCGAGGAGGAAAGGGATAAACTCGCCGAGGATAAGTCAGCTGCCAGACAGGAGATCTCATCTGCAGAGGAGGCTGCCAGGAAGACCGCGGGTGAGCTGGAGTCCTTGAGGAAGGTTGTTTCCGAAAGGGAAAGCAGCATCGAGTCCCTGGAATCCGAGTTGGAAAGCCAGCGCAAGATACTGACTGACCAGGCAGAGACACGCCTGGAACTGGAAGAGAAGGTCAGGGAACTGGAAGAGACCCTTGCCGAAGCCGAAGCGGAAGCGGGTAAGCTTTCTGCCGTGGAAAGCGATCTCGAACTGGAGAAAGCAGCCCGGGCCGAGCTCGCCGAGAAGACGGCCGGTGAGTTGGAAGCGAAGCAGAAAATCCTGGATGAAACAGGTGAAGTCCGGGACGAGATGTCACGACAGGTCGAGCTGGGTGAATCCAGGATACATGAACTGGAAAAGGAACTCGCTGCCGGGAACGAGAGGATAACTTCTCTGGAGACTGTCGAGGAGGAACTCTCAGCGGCCACTGAGAGGTTAAGGGGCCTCGAGGCTCTGGAAGGTGAACTGGAAAAAGAGAGGGAAAAGGTATCAAGACTTC
Organism: uncultured Pseudomonadota bacterium; assembly: GCA_964454175.1. Lineage (GTDB taxonomy): Bacteria > BMS3Abin14 > BMS3Abin14 > BMS3Abin14 > BMS3Abin14 > CAYVSA01. The sequence continues at coordinate 23,968 of CAYVSA010000023.1, read as the reverse complement.
AGGAATCAGAGGAGGAGATCAAAGCCGAACGGGAAAGGATCAAGGATATCGAGGGACGCTATGAAAAACTTCTCGAGGAGAACAGCTACCTTCATACACGGTTGGAAGAAGGTTCTTCCGTGGAGGCAGAATCCCTGTCCGGGTGGGTTGAGTCGATGAAGACGGGTTCAACCGGGAGTGAATTTGATCTCATCCAGAAGGAGTTCTCAGACAGGCTAGACAAGCTTGAGGGCATCCTTGACAGAACCGTTTCAGAGGCACAGTCGGTTGTTCTGGAGCAAAAGGAGCAGGAGGATCGCCTGGAAGACAGGCTCAGGTCGATGATGCAGGCCCTTGAAGATGAGCGGGATGAGCACCGGAAGGAGCGGGAGAGACGGCGTGTCACTGAAGATGAGATGCGGAAACTTGTGGAGGAGTCATACCAGGAGAGGATGAAGATGATGGGGGAGGAGATGGAAAGATTCTACCCCATGCAGGTAAAGGACGTCCCTCGGCCGCTTGAGGTCGTGACCGGCAGACGGAGGATGACCACGATCGCGATACTCGTTCTGTTGGCATGTCTTGTTTTCTTTGCAGGGTATTTGACCCTGTCCTCCCTGAAGGACGGCAAGGGTGCAGGCAGGACGACATTGGAGCAAACGCCCGCTGGAGAAGGTTCCTCAGATCTCTCCGATGCTTCGGCCGTCCACGATCCTGATGATGAATCCGGTTATGAGGAACTATGGCGCCGGCAGACAGTCCAATCGGTATCTGAGGACATGAGGATACAGGCTACTCTGCACACCCGTGAAGAGCTGATATCAGCTATCAAATTTTCTGCTGCCAGGGAAAAATGGTCCGAAGATCGTATCAGCAGGGTGATAGGGGACCTCTCCAATACATTTTCACTGAACCGGTCGTTTTACGTTACGGTGTTTGCAAAAAACCTTAAGAGCGGCTATCCGGGATACGCCAACAACCTTGAAAGTCACCTTGTACTCAGAGATCCCGAGGGCAACGAGACCGGTGCGCTGCTGACCGAGGGACTGGCAAACCGGAAGTTCATTATGAGTCACATTACGGCAGCAGGCAAACACGTCAACCCTGTTTTCATGTATGAAGTAGGAATAACGGTTGCTTTTCCAAAGGAGAAAATAGTGGTTTCACCGGAAAAACTTCAGCTTGTTATCTATGACGTCGGTGAAGTGCCGCTGAGAGTCCTCTCGTGGGATGTTTCCGACTGGAAGGTCGCCATCTAGCATGGATTACTGGTTGCCAGTCAATAATTACTCATCACGCGTCACGCGTCACGAATTATGGTACTGAATAACTTATGGAAACCATTGAAGACCTGCTCAGACAGCTGAAAAAGCAGCCATACCGGCCAGATATCCACAATAAGCTGGGACAGCTCTACCAGCAGCAAAAGGAGAGCGCTGAAGCTGCAAAGCATTATCTCTCCGCTGCCAGGCTCTTTACTGGCCAGAACAGCCCGGGCCGGAATCTGAACAAAGCCATTGTCATCCTGAAAAAAATGCTCAGGGATTTCCCTGATAATCAGGACTCCTATTATCTCCTTGCCGAGACCTACACCGAGATGAATGACCACGACTCGGCCGTAATGGTATATGAATCTCTTTCCGACTGGTACCGCAAGGATGGAAAGTTGATAATGGCCGTTTCAGTCTTCGACAAGGTTACGGACTTTCTTCCAGAGAACATTGACGCATGGATAAAGTTCGCCTCCCTGAACGAGGAGGCGGGGATGCCGTTTCACGCGGCACAGGGCTTTATCAAGGCAGCCAGATTGACCAATGACCTGAAGGAGAGCTGCGATTTCTGCATCAAGGCGCTCCGGTTGGACCCTGAAAACAGCGATGCTGTCGTGCTGCTGGGTTCCCTGACCGAATCCGATGAAACTTCCAGGATCGCTCCCGGACCGATCTATGATCTTGCAGTTGAACTTGAATCTTCCGGCCACGAATCGCGGGCTGTTTCTCTTCTTGAAGTCCTTGCAGAGAACCTTGACGACAGTGAGGCCGAGAGAAAGGCAAGATCCATCAGGGACCGGATGGAAAAGGGAAAGGAACCTGAAGCGAAACAGGTTGAGGAGAAAAAACCACGATCATTGGACCTGGAAGGTAGAAAGGTCCTGGTAATCGATGACGAAAGGGAGATCCTTCTCCTTCTTGAGCAGATCCTCAAGGAAGAGGGACTAAATGTACTCACTGCCCGTGATGGCCAGGAAGGACTGGAGGTTTTTCTCAGGGAGAGGCCATCACTGGTGGTGACAGACGCGATGCTTCCAAAGCTCCACGGGTTCGAGTTGAGCAGGAGGATCAAGGAGGAGTCGGATTACAAAGCAAGGATCATGATCCTGACGGCGGTGTACAAGAAATACAAGTACAAGGCAAAGATCCAGGATGAATACAAGGTTGATGAGTACATGGACAAACCTTTTCAGATCGGGGAGTTCCTCGACTTGTTCTACCGTATGGCCGAAGGTGTTCAGGATCTCCCTGCCGGAGGAACGGGCTCCGATGGGCCTGACCCGGTGTATTCTGCGCCACTCACAATTATGGTTGTCAGCGGGGGCGACCGGGACCTGTCGTCAAAGGTATCCGGCTTCTGCCAGCGCAAAGGGTTCATCATGATGGAGGCGAACGATTCCATCGGCATGGTGAAAAAACTCGAAGCGGAGGTCCCGGACATACTGCTCATAACAGATTCTTTGAAAGACATGGATCCATACTTTGCCGCATGGATGGTCCGAAATGTCCTCGAGATTAGATCAACGACCATGGTACTGGTGTCAAGAGATGTCAGATCCCTGAATGTGGAAGCCGGGAAATTTAACCACAGGGTAGCCGCACCCATCGATTCTGACACAATGGACAATATAGTCGGGCTGCACAATTCTTCCGCTGATAAAAATGCAACGAAGGGGAAGGAAATTTCCATGACCCGCCTGGAGAGACGCATCGAAGCAGTTCTGAAGAGCAAGGTGGATGGTATACTGGAGACTCACTACCAGGTGGAGGAACGCTACAATAAGCGCATAAATGAGCTTCAAAAGAAGATCGGAAAGCTCAGGTCCGGCCCTGGAGGAACGATAGAGAGTGGGGAATGAGACCTTTCCGACCCCGGCCATGCTCGTTATGGGAGTACTCTCGTCGGCTGACGAGTTTCTCGGCCCGGCAAGGCATAGCTGTGAGGCTCTCTTCGGTCCCCTGCACAATGAGTCCCGAACAGTAACTTTCGAATTTACATCCTATTATGTTGCAGAAATGGGTGAGGGCGTAAGCAGGCGCTTCTGGTCCTTCGCCGAACCTTTTCCCCGCGAGCGCCTGGCCGATGCCAAGATAGCTACCAACAGGCTTGAGGAGGAACTTGCGGTAAATGGACAACGGACAGTGAATCTGGACCCCGGGATACTTTCCCTGGAATCCCTTGTCCTGGCCACCACCAAACCTTATTCTCACAGGGTATACCTCAGCGGTGGAATTTACGCTGAGGTCACCCTGATGTACGATAGCAGAAGAGGTTTTGAGACGATGCCCTGGACATATCCTGATTACCGTGATGTCTGGGTACACGAATTCCTTTGCGGGGAAAGAAAAGCTGTTAAGGGCTGGATGAAGGGGGATACAGAGATTGGATAACTTGAAGAAAGATCTTGTCAGCATGACAGGCTTTGGGCGGGCCCAGAGAGAATGGGATGGCGGCATGGTCACGGTGGAGGTGAGATCCCTGAACCATCGATTCCTGGAAGTTTCAGTCCGTTCACCGAGAGACCTTTTGTACCTCGAATCTGATATTAAAAAGATGGCCAGGGATTTTTTTTCCAGGGGAAAGGTTGAAACATTCATAACTCTGGAGGGTGGGATAAAGGGCTTTGGTGTTGATATTGAGAAGGCAAAAGAAGTTTTTGATTCTCTAAAGAGTGTAGCCGATCTCACCGGCGACAATGTTCGCCTCGAGCACGTTCTTTCCGTGGGTGATGTCATCAAGTGGAACGAGAAGACCGATGCGGGAAGCCTCGGTGACCTCGTCCTGGATGTTTGCAGTGAGGCTTTCAAAAAGATGGCGGAACACAGGATCAGGGAGGGGACTGCCATAAAGGAAGATCTGTCCGGCAGGGTGATCTCCATGAGAAAGATGGCAGATGATATGGCTCCCCTGGCAGAAGAGATACCTGCTCGCATCGCTGAAAATATCAGGGAGTTTCTTGGAAAAGTTGGTGCAGGAGAGGTTGTTGACAGGCAGAGGCTGGAGGGGGAGATCGCAATGCTCTCCCAGAAGGCAGACGTTTCAGAAGAGTTTACACGGATCGCCGCTCACCTGAACGCCATGGAAGAAGCCCTCGGCGCAGGCGGTCCTGCCGGAAGGAGGATGGACTTTCTGATACAGGAACTCGTCAGGGAGGTTAATACGATTGGCTCCAAAGCAGGTGCGGTGGAACTGTCGGGGATCGTGGTTGATTTCAAATCCGAGCTGGAAAAGGTCCGTGAACAGGTACAGAATGTTGAGTAGTTTCAGGTTTGGCAGGGTCGTAAAAAGTCCATCCGTGGCTTTTTACTCCTAGGAAAGCGAATAGTGTCATTTTCGCTTTCCTCTCAAATCATTAACTTGCGGTGCAATCAATGATTTGAGCGCCCCTTGATGGGCGCGGTGATGATTTTTTGCGAAGTCATCATGTTTCAAGTTGTGGAAATTTGCTGATCGCAAAAAAAACTTTGTTCCGGAATCGAAAAATAAAGGGGTCATGATGTCGGAGTACAGGGGTGAGAACGGCAAAGAGGGAAAGGGGATATTATTCGTAATATCTTCTGCTTCCGGGGGAGGCAAAACGACACTGGTCGGGAGGCTCCTGGGTGCTCTGCCCGATCTGGCTGTGTCCGTGTCTCACACCACCCGCCTGCCGCGTCCGGGAGAGGTCGATGGCAGGGATTATCATTTCATCTCAACAGATGAATTCCAGAGGATGGTTGGCGAAAATGAATTCATCGAGTGGGCCAACGTCTACGAAGAACTGTACGGGACCAGTGAAAAGGCCATCCAGACTATCCTGGACGATGGTTGGGATGTGCTGCTGGACATCGATGTCCAGGGCGGGACCCAGATCAGGGAGAGGTTCCCCGATTCCGTCCTGGTTTTTATCGTGCCGCCTGGCAGGGACGAACTGGAACGAAGGCTTCTGAAGCGAGGAACGGAAACACAACAGGAAATAGACATCAGAATGGCGCAGGCTGACAAGGAGCTTGCCCTGATCCCCTTTTATGACTATGCTATCGCAAATGAAAATATTGATGCCGCTGCAGATGCGCTGATGTGTGTTGTTGTGGCTGAACGGTGCAAGGCTGCGAGGAGCAGCAAATAGAACACCAGGAGGTGTAAGGGAATGAAATTGAACATACTTGAAAAAGCACTGCAGCTATACCCGAACCGGTTCGAACTTACGATGATGGCCGTGTCCAGAGCCAAGGAGATAAACTCGGGGGATGCGAGACTCATCAACAAGGAAGATGGGGCAAAGCCGGTAATGCTGGCCCTGGAAGAGCTGGCCGAGGGAGCTATCATACCTGGTACGATGGAAGAGATGCATGCGATCAGGGATGCCAAAAGGCGGGTTCGCGAAAAAGTACTTATGGCATCGCTGGATGCGAAGCAGGAAGATGAGGTTGATAAGACCCTCTCAACTGCCTCGACTGAAGAGTCCACCGGCGCCTGATCGCGACCCTCTTTTTTTCCCTCGAATCCCCGATCTGTACGCAGGCCGGGGATTTTTTGCAATTTCGGACAGGAGAAACGGCTGTTCAGACCCAACTACTATGATACGTCTCGGCGATATAATCGAAAAGGTCAAGAGCTACAACCCTGAGGCCGACCTGGAGCGGATAAACAGGGCCTACGTCTTCGCTGCAAGAGCCCACGCAGGTTATGTGAGGCAGTCCGGGGAGCCGTACCTGATCCATCCCCTCGAGGTCGCCATGGTCCTTGCCGAGATGAAAATGGATGTCACAACTATTGAAGTGGGCCTGCTTCACGACACAGTTGAGGACACCAATACCACCGGGGAGATTCTGGAAAAACAGTTTGGCCAGGAGGTTGGATTCCTGGTAGAGAGCCTCACCAAGATCAGCAGACTGGATTTCAAGAGCGGGGAAGAGCACCAGGCTGAAAACCTTCGTAGAATGATGATCTCAATGGCCCGGGACATCAGGGTTATCATGGTAAAATTGGCCGACAGGCTTCACAACATGCGGACCCTCGAACACCTGAAACCGGAAAAAAGAGCAAAAATAGCCGAGGAAACCATGGACATATTCGCCCCCCTGGCCAACCGTCTTGGTATAGCCTGGATGCAGGCGGAGTTGGAGGACTTATCGTTCAAGTATCTTTTTCCTGAGGCGTTCAAGTCTCTTAATGAAAAGGTCGCCGCGGGTAAAAAAGAGTATGATGCCTACATTAAGAAGGCCCTCAAAGTCCTGCGAAAAGCCCTGATGGATCACGGTATCAAGGGGGAGGTAACCGGCAGGACCAAACACCTTTACAGCATCTACCACAAGATGAAAACCCAGGAACTCCCCTATGAACAGATCTATGACCAGATCGCCTTCAGGATCATAGTCACTACCGTCAGGGAGTGCTACGACGTGCTCGGCATAATACACTCCATGTTCAAACCTATCCCCGGACGGTTTAAGGATTATATCGGGGTTCCCAAAGCGAATCGCTATCAGTCACTGCACACAACTGTCATCGGCCCCTTCAATGAGCAGATGGAGGTACAGATAAGATCCTGGGACATGCACTATACAGCCGAGGACGGCATTGCAGCCCATTGGCGGTACAAGGAAGGTAAAGAGACCCTCCCCGAGCAGGAGATTAAAAGGTTTACCTGGTTCAAGCATATCCTCGAAGAACTCCAGGACGTGAGGAACCCCAGGGAGCTGATGCAGACAGTCAAAACAGACCTCTTCCCAGAAGAAGTGTACGTTTTCACTCCAAAGGGGGACGTTCGCTCCTTTCCGGCAGGCGCAACGCCGATTGACTTTGCCTACAACATACACACTGATATCGGACACAGTTGCGTTGGAGCAAAGATAAGCGGGAGAATGGTGCCTCTCAAATATAAGCTCAAGAACGGTGACATGGTGGAGATCATCACCGCAAGAGACCACAAACCAAGCAAGGACTGGCTGAAGATAGCCGGCACCAACAGCGCCAAAGCCAAGATCAGGAATTTCATAAAGAGGGAGGAAAAGGAAAGGAGCCTCAAGATCGGCGAGGAACTCCTTGACCGTGAGCTGAGAAAGATCGGAAAGACCTTGAAAAAAGCTTTAAAAAATAAAGCTTTCCAGAGTACAGCCTCTGCCTTCGGCTTCCAGAAGATGGAGGACCTCATCGCAACGGTCGGCTACGGCAAGTACTCTGCAAAACAGGTGGTGTCAAGGCTGTTCCCGGCAGAGACGGAGACGGTAAAGGAACAGGAACCAGAAGTCAAGATCGACAAAAAAGTCCGTAAGAGGTCCAGCACTGACGGGATCGTTGTTGATGGTGTTGATGATGTGATGGTACGTTTTGCCCACTGCTGTAATCCGCTGCCTGGTGATGATGTCGTCGGGATAATCACACGAGGGAGAGGCATTTCTGTCCACACTGTTGACTGTCCAAATACAGAAGCAGACAGGTACGACCAGGACAGACTTGTGAAGATCAACTGGGACACCAAAGTCAAGACTCACAGGACAGTCAGGATCAAGGTGACGTCAGAGGACCTGAAGGGTATCCTGGCGGAGATGACGGCCATCATATCCACGCGCAACATCAATATCTCTCACGCCGACATCAGGACCACCTCGGAGAATACCGCAATCAATACTTTTGATGTGGAGGTCCGGGACCTTGACGAGCTTCAGGAGCTGCTCAACGGCCTGTCCACGGTAAAAGGCGTCATTGCCGTCGAGAGGATGATGACGAGCTGACAATTTCGCGGGGCGGAACTGTCAGTGTCCAACGACCAACGTCCAAAGTCCAACGTGTTTGATGTTGGATTTTGGATCTTGGATCCTGGGTCTTATATCTTGGAACCTGGGACCCTGGACTTGGGACTTGGGTTCTACGACGGGGGCGAGTGTACCAGAGCAGTGGCGACTGTCACCAAAAATCTGGAGGTATCAATGACCAGAAAAGTTGTTCAGACACAAAAAGCCCCCAAAGCGATCGGCCCCTACAGCCAGGCGATAGTACACGGTGACCTCGTGTTCGCGGCCGGGCAGATACCTCTTGACCCTGAGACCGGGGAACTGGTGGACGGGCCCATCGTGGCCCAGGCAGAAAGAGTAATAAAAAACCTGAGATCGGTTCTCACCGAGGCCGGGTCAGAACTGGACAAGGTCCTCAGGCTGGATGTTTTCCTGGTGGACCTATCCGATTTTCAAAAGGTCAACGAATATCTGGCTGCTGTCTTTCTCGAAGAACCCCCGGCCAGAGTCACGGTAGAAGTGTCAGGACTCCCCCTGGGGGCCAGGATCGAGATGGCGGTGGTGGCGGCCGTTTAACGTCCCTGAGTAGGGGTTTTTCAAAAAGCCATACCTCTCCCAGGAAAAAACCTGTAAAGTGCCACGGACGAGCTATTTGAGCGCGTGAGGGGGCTCTGGGTTTTGGAGTGTGGGGGTATGGGCGTATCGAAGTATCGAGGTATCGAGGTATCGAGGTATCGAAGTATCGAGGTAGCGAGGTAGCGAAGTATCGAGGTATCGAAGTATCGAAGTATCGAGGTAGCGAAGTATCGAGGTAGCGAGGTATCGAGGTAGCGAGGTATCGAGGTAGCGAGGTAGCGAAGTATCGAGGTATCGAAGTATCGAGGTATCGAAGTATCGAAGTATCGAGGTAGCGAGGTATCGAGGTATCGAAGTATCGAGGTATCGAAGTATCGAGGTAGCGAGGTATCGAGGTATCGAAGTAGCGAAGTATCGAGGTATCGAAGTATCGAGGTATCGAGGTATCGAAGTATCGAGATGGGTATTAGAGCATTAGAAATTGGAACGCGGAACTTGAAACTGATTTAATGTCGGACGTTGGACATTGGTCGTTGGGCCTTGGACCTATCACTTGGGTCCTGGGTCCTGGGACTTGGGTCCTGGGTCCTGGGACTTGGGTCCTGGGTCCTGGGACTGGACCAAAGACCAGCGCTGATTTCACACCGCTTTCTCAAATTTACCCGTACGGATGCACCTGGTGCAGACGGTCGCCTTGCGGACAGTGCCGTTGGGTTCGCGGATCCTGACCGTCTGAAGGTTCGGCAGGAACCTTCTCCTGGTCCTGTTGTTGGCGTGACTGACGTTGTTGCCAACGGTCGGCTTCTTTCCGCATATCTCACATGTGCGGGACATTATTGACCTCCTTTTGCCTTGCGGTTAAAGACTCGGATTGCTAACATAATCCGGGAAATTTATCAAGTTTGAAATTTAATACAAGCGTTGAGAGGTGGGTATGGCCAAGATCACGAAAGATATGACCTTCAATGAAGTGCTGCGAAGTTATCCCGACACCATCAAGGTCCTGAGAAAGTACAACATGCAGTGTTTCGGGTGTATGGGCGCAGAAGCCGAATCTATTGAGTATGGCGCCGTCGCCCATGGCGTTAAGCTCGATGACCTGCTGGTCGATCTGAATACGATCCTCAAGAAAAAGCAGTAGCTTCGTCCGGAAAGAGAGAGTGAAGGTCGGGGCCGGGAACAGCACACCACTAACAACCCTCAAGGGCGTAGGCCCCAGGGTTTCCGAAAAGTTCGAAAATATTGGCGTTCACAGCGTCGAGGATCTCCCTTTTCTAATACCCAGAGCGTACCAGGACAGGAGCCACCCCTGTCCCATTTCACTGCTTGTCCAGGGTTCCACCCAGACTATTAAAGGGCAGGTAATGTCCCTTGGGGAAAAGGGTTTCAGGAGGCGGGGCACTCTGGAAATGATGGTCTCCGATGGAAAGGGTGTCCTTGTCCTCAAGTGGTTCAGGCACAGTAAGTGGCTCAAGAAGAACCTGTCTGAAAATTATCCTGCCGGCACTGAAATTATTGCTACCGGCAGAGTGGACCTTTTCGGCGGTCACCTCCAGATGTACCATCCCGATATGGCCCCTGCCGACGATGAAAAAGGCCTCGGGATCATTCCCATCTATCCTCTGACAGACGGTTTGACCCAGAGGGTCGTCCGGAAAGCTGTTGAACAGGCGAGGAGCTCTTTTCCCTCCGGCGCATACAGGGAGTTCATCCCCCGGGATATATTGGAGGAGTTCTCCCTCCCCGTTCTTGCCCAGTGCCTGGAATCCCTGCACAGCCCTCCTGCCGGAGCGGACGTGGACGCCCTGAACAGGGGAGACAGCCCCTGGCACCGCAGGCTCAAGTTCGGTGAGCTCCTGCTGTTCCAACTTGGACTTTTCAAACGCAGGAGCTCCATTCGGGAACGGCCGGGAGTTAAGGTCGCACCGGCTGGCAAATTAGAAGTTGATCTGCGCCGTAACCTGCCATTTTTACTGACTGCGGGTCAGGAAAAGGTGCTGGTACAGATCAAGGGCGACATGGCCGAGACGGTCCCCATGCAGCGCCTCCTGCAGGGAGACGTAGGTTCAGGAAAGACCCTGGTGGCCTACATCGGGATGCTGATGTCGGTGGAGGCCGGTTTTCAGGCGGCCCTGATGGTGCCCACGGAAGTCCTCGCCGAACAGCACTTTGCCAACATGAGCCGTTGGGGAAAAGATCTGGGTGTACAGACTGTGCTGATGACCGGCAGCACGAGCGCATCCGAAAAAGCCGGTATCCGCAAGAGGATCGAGTCCGGAGAGCCTCTCGTGGTGGTGGGTACTCACGCGCTGATACAGGAGGGTGTAGACTTTTCAAAGCTGGCCCTGGCTGTCGTGGATGAACAGCACAGGTTCGGGGTGGTCCAGCGCCTCTCCCTCGCCCGGAAGGGGCGAAGTCCCCACTTTCTTGTAATGACTGCAACGCCAATCCCGCGCAGCCTGACAATGGTGCTTTACGGTGACCTTGATGTGTCTGTCCTGGACGAGATGCCGCCGGGTCGCCAGCCTGTGAAAACCCTCATTTTCAGGGAGTCGGACCGTGCGAAGCTGCACCTTGCCATTGCCAGGGAGGTCAGGGAGGATAACAGGGTTTTCATTGTATACCCTCTTGTGGAAGAGTCGGAAAAATCCGAGCTTTCAGCTGCCAGCGAGATGGCGGAAAAATTCAGGAAGGTGATATTCCCTAATTTGAAAATAGGCCTTCTCACGGGCAGGATGTCATCCGATGAGAAGGAAAAGGTCATGAGAGATTTCAAGGAGGGCAGGTACCAGGTTCTCGTCGCAACAACTGTGATCGAGGTAGGTGTGGATGTATCTGATGCGACATTGATGGTTGTTGAACACGCCGACAGGTTCGGTCTTTTCCAGCTTCACCAGCTGCGCGGCAGGGTTGGAAGGGGGACCGCACCTTCCTCATGTATCCTGGTTGCCTCCGCAAATTTGAGCCCGGAGGCGGTCGAACGCCTGGAGATTATGAAAAACTCTACTTCCGGGTTCGAAATAGCTGAGCACGACCTCCGAATGCGGGGCCCAGGGGATTTTTTCGGAGTCCGCCAGGCAGGTTATCCTGATTTCCGGTTTGCTCATCCGATCAGGGACCAGGCACTTGTGAGGAGCGCGAGGATGGTCGCCGAAAGAGTAGTGGAGGGGGGCAGCGAGGGAGGCGAAGATCTCCTCGAAAGTGCCGAAATGTTCTGGTCTGACAGACTGGAACTGCCATCCTCCGGATAGACCTTTATCAACAGCCGATAATGCTGTATACAGACTCTTATGCATAAAAAGCCGCTCAGTGTCTCAAGGCGGCGCGGAATAGAGAAAATGGCATCCAGGACATCATAACATACTGTATTTACAAACAAAATTAGAATTGCATAATTTTTGTGCAATCAGGAAAAAACCCTTTTAAGTGTTTGCACCCGGCCCCTCATTCACAGGGTTATCCACGCCCTGTCCACAGTTTCTGTGGAAAAGAAATGGGAACCTTTATTTTACAGTAGGTTAGGTCTATTCTGATAGAAATTACCGTAGAACTGACAAGCAGCAGAAAGGAGTTCACAAGTGTCAAATGAGAGAACTCTCTCCATTATCAAGCCAGATGGAGTCGAGAAAAAAGTGATCGGTGATGTAGTGTCCAGGTTCGAGAAGGCAGGCCTGAGTATAATTGCCATGAAGATGATTTCCCTGACCGGCGATGAGGCCGGAGGGTTTTACGCCGTCCACAAGGAGAGGCCTTTTTACGGGGAGCTGAAGGAATACATGTCCTCAGGGCCGGTGGTGGTAATGGTCCTGGAAGGGCCGGACGCTATCAGCACCAACAGAAAGATCATGGGGGCCACCGATCCATCTGATGCTGACCCCGGGACCATCAGGGCGGATCACGCAGAGAGCATAGAGCGCAACATCGTGCACGGTTCAGATTCACCGGAGACGGCGGTCTTCGAGATCGGGTTCTTCTTCCCGGAGTTATAATTGATGGACTCGTAAAAAGTCCATCAAAGCGCCCCGTATGGGCGCCCAAATCAATGACTGGGGACGTAAGTCATTGATTTGAGAGGAAAGGGAAAATGACATTTTTCCCTTTCCGAGGAGCAAAAAGCCAATATGGACTTTTTGCGACCCTATCATAATTGGAGACTGAATAGTTGTATAAGGAGCAAAAGCCGGTAACGCAGAGGGCTATTGAGCCCTTTGCGGTCCGACCGGATGGGCGCTCAGCGTAACTCTGCGTTAGGGCACTTGCAGCCTGATTACTGATGAAGACAAACTTTTTCGACAGATCTTTTGACGAACTGGCCGAACTGCTGGAGGGAATGGGGCAGAATTCGTACCGGCTCGATCAGGTCCTGCACTGGGCTTACCTCAGGACAGTCGGCAGTTTCGCGGACATGACCAACCTGCCGTCTTCCCTGAGGGATGAACTGTCAGAGCTGCTTGACCTTGCCCCGATGGACATCGTTGAATGCCAGGAGTCCACCGATGGGACCTGTAAGCTCCTCCTCGGCCTTGAAGGGGAGGAGAGGGTTGAAACCGTTATAATACCCGAGGAGGGATATAACACTCAGTGCATATCCACCCAGGCCGGATGTGAAATGGGGTGTCTGTTCTGCGAGACCGGCCGTGATGGCCTGACTCGTAATCTCAGGAGGGGCGAGATGCTTGCCCAGGTGGCGCTGGCAGCACGAGTCCTTGGCGGCAGGACAAACCTGAGGAACCTGGTCTTCATGGGGATGGGTGAGCCTCTCCGAAACATGGATGAGCTTATGCCTGCCCTTGAGGCTATACTTGACAGCAGAGGGTTTAACTTCTCCCCGAGGCGGGTGACAGTTTCGACGTGCGGGTGGGTTCCCGGGATAAGGCAGCTGGGAGAGGCTGGGCTCGGCGTAAGCCTTGCGGTGTCGCTTAATGCGGCCGACGATAATACCCGATCAAAGCTCATGCCGGTTAACCGGAGATATCCATTGGGAGAGCTGTTAAAAGCGATCAGGGATTACCCGATAAAAAAGCGCCAGAGAGTGACCTTTGAGTACGTTTTGATAAGGGACGTTAACGATGGTGTTGAAAATGCGGTCAGGCTCGCGCACCTCGTTGGAGGTCTTCCCTGCAAGGTGAACCTGATCCCCTGCAACGAGAACACTGCCGGTTATCTGCCGCCGGATGAGACTTCAGTGATCGATTTCCAGGAAATTCTCTTTGACGCAGGTGTTCTTGCCACGGTCAGGGACAGCCGAGGTGCGGAGATCGCCGCCGCCTGCGGCCAGTTGAGAGCCAGGTATGCTGTCACAGGGGCATGACGATTAAGGAAAATCCAGACAGGGATTCAAATGGCTGAGCAAAAAGAGAAAAAGAAGAGAAAGAAAAAGTTTCCTCAAAAGGGCAAGGGCTCAGGGAAGTCAATGGGAAAGGGAAGTAAAAGTGCAGCCACCGCCCATGAGCCCGAGATAATTACACCTGAGGAAGATGTCGCCAAACCCCGGTCGGGTTCAGAAAAGAAGCCCCGATCAGGATCAAAGCCGGCCCCCTACGACCCGGTTTCAGCATATTACCAGGAGGTCAGGCACTACCCGATCCTTTCACGTGAGGAGGAAAAGGAACTTGCTCTTCGCTACCTTAACGAGGACGATGTTGACGCGGCCTATGCCCTCGTAACGTCCAATCTCCGGCTGGTAATAAAGATCGCTCTCGAATACAGGAAAATGTGGAGGGAGATACTCGATCTTATCCAGGAAGGTAACGTGGGCCTGATGCATGCGGTGAAGAAGTACGATCCCTACCGGGGCGTCAGGTTCTCGTCCTACTCAGCGTGGTGGATCCGCGCCTATATAATCCGCTACATCATGAACAACTCCAGGCTCGTCAAGCTGGGCACCACCCAGGCACAGAGGACCCTCTACTTCCAGCTGGGCAAGGAGAGGGAGAAACTGAGGAAGATGGGGATAGAGCCCGACGTAAAGGCCATCGCTAAATCACTCGATGTCAAGGAGTCAGAGGTGGAGGAGATGACCCAGCGTCTGAGCGGCGGTGACGTCTCCCTGGAGGCCCCCAGGGGCAGGAGCGGTGAGGAATTCACCTTGCTTGATGTCCTGCCTTCCCAGGAGCCTGATGCGGAGGACCTTGTAGCAAACGATCAGGCAAGGAGTCTGTACCTGGAAAAACTGGCGGCCTTTGTGGCCACGCTTTCGGATAGGGACAAGAAGATATTCACATCGCGGTGGATGGGCGATGACCAGAAAACACTTCAGAATCTGGGCGAAGAACTGGGAATAACCCGCGAAAGGGTCAGGCAGCTCGAACAGAGAATAATTGCGAATCTGCGTAAATATCTGGAGGCAGAGGGGCTGAAGGCGGCGGATTTCCTGTGATCAGCAGAGCGATTTTATGGAGCGGCACATCGGTTATCTGTGACGTTGAAAGTTGATGACTTTTTACGACACTATCAATGTTGAACAACAACAGATATTGAATGACTATAAATGATACAAATAGCGGCACTCACTAAAAAATTTGGGGATCTTGAGGCCGTCAGCAGCCTTGACCTGGTAGTTCCCAAGGGCGAGGTCTTCGGATTCCTGGGACCCAATGGAGCTGGCAAAACAACGACCATCAGGGTGATGGTCGGGCTTACGCCGCCTACTTCCGGGTCCGTCACCATCGGCGGACACGATATTGTCAAAAACCCACGGCAGGCAAAATCGGTAACGGGTTTTATCCCTGACACACCCTACCTGTTCGAAAAGCTTACCGGATATGAATTCCTCCGTTTTTCCGGGCGGCTCTACGGCATGGAAAGTTCCGTGGTAAATTCCGAGAGCATGCGCCTGATGTCTTTTTTCGACCTGTCTGATTGGGGAGATCAGCTTGTTGAGAGTTACTCACACGGCATGAAAAAGAGGCTCGCCATGGCGGCGGCGCTGCTCCACGACCCGAAGGTGATTATAGTTGACGAGCCCATGGTGGGGCTCGACCCGCTGGGGGCACGCAAGGTGAGGGGACTATTCAGGGAACTGGCATCCCGGGGGGCTACTGTATTTCTGACCACCCACGAACTCTCAACTGCCGAGGAGATCTGCGACAGGATCGGCATTATCCACCACGGCAGGCTCATCGGAGTCGGAGACGTTGAAGAACTCTCTTCCAGAGCAAAAATTCCAGGCTCCCGACTGGAGGAGGTATTCCTGCGTCTGACCCTGGAGACATCCCTTGGGGTCGGTTAGATCAAGGGCGTACTTCCCCACACTCTGGCACCTGGCGGCATATCGCCTGACTGCAGCCTCTAACTCTCTTCGTTTCGGCGGCCCGCGATCGCGGGTCTGGGCGGTAACAGTACTTACCCTCATCAGCATCTTCTTCTGGCTTGATTACCTCTTTTTCCTGAAACTTATCACTGCGGTCCAGGTCAGGCTTGAATTCCTTGCTGCCTTCATGCTCCAGCAGCTCATTCATACCCTGTTCCTGTCTTTTTTCGGACTCCTGGCTCTTTCTGCCATGACATCGGCGATCTCAGGTTACTATTTGAGCCGTGAAATACCCTTTTTTCTTGTCTCCCCTGTCTCACCACCTGCCTTTATCACCCAGAGATTCCTTCTCGTCTTTTTCCAGAGTGCCTGGATGATATTCGTATTCGGGACTCCGCCCTTTCTGGCCTACTGTGTGAAACTTGAGTTGGGAGTTCGCTTCATGGCAGGCTGGCTGCCTGTATTTATCCTGCTCACACTCATCCCTGTGATACTGGGTTCGTGCATGGCGATCCTCCTGATGAGGTACCTGCCTGCTTCCAGGGTTCATCAGGCTCTGACCTTCATCAGCCTGGCGGCTGGTGCATTGATCATAATCCTCTTCAGAATGAGTCGACCCGAGCGTTTGTTTATGGATGTGCCCACCGAGGAGGTTATGGACTTCGTGAAAGCCATGTCTGTGCCGGAGTCCCCTTTCATGCCCACGAGCTGGGCAACGCGGGCAGTAGTCAGTCTGTCCTCTCCCTCCCTGTCGGGAGATTATTTGATGAATCTGGGTAAACTTGCAGCAACCTGCGCCGCATGTATCCTGGTCTTCTACCTGTTTTACAGGTTCCTTTATTTCAGGGGCTTTTCATTTGCCGGAGAGGGATCGACCCTGAAGAAGGGGCGGGGACAGACAAGGGCAGAAACAGCAGCGTCAAAGCTTTCCCCTGTGACCGGAGCCTACCTGGCGAAGGATTATCTGGTATTCATCAGGGACCCTGCCAGGTGGACACAGCTTTTCCTCCTGGCGGCGCTTGTCGTACTGTACGTCTACAACGCACGATACTTCCCCATGGGCGGGTTCTTTTACAATAATCTTGTGGCGTTTCTCAACCTCGCCCTCTCGGGTTTCGTTATATCCGCTCTGTGCGTAAGGTTCGTCTTTCCCGCCGTCAGTCTTGAAGGACAGAGCATCTGGATAACTCTTACGGCCCCTGTCTCGATGAAAAAGATATTTCTGGCAAAATTTCTTTTTGCGGCGCTGCCCATTGTCCTTGTCTCCCTCGTTCTGACGACAGCCACTAACCTGGTCATGGGGGTGGACCCTTACCTCATGGCCCTGTTCGGGCTGGTTTCTGCAGTCATGGCCGTGGCTCTCGTAGGATTGAACCTGGGATTGGGGGCCGTGTTCCCGAGGTTTAATTATGAGAACGAGGCTCAGATACCGGCCTCAGGGGGGGGGGTAGCGACGATGATTATCAGCCTTGTTTATGTGGGGTCCATCGTAGTGTTCCTGGCTGCCCCGGTTTACAGATTCTTCGCGGCTCCGATGGGGATGACTGCGCTGACGGGAGCAGACTCGGCCTTCGGGATAGCCGGCGCGGTGATCGTCTCCGTATTGGTTGCCGCACTGCCGATGGTTTGGGGGGTGGGCAGGATCGAATCGGCGGAGTACTGATGGTGATCTGGTCCAACGTCCAAAGTCCAACGTGTTTGATACAGGATTTTAGACCTTGGACCTTGGATCCATGATCCCGGACCTCTTAGTCCGATTCTTCAAGCGTCCGGCACTCCTCGATTATTGCGGTGAAAATGCGCTTCATTGATTCGCTGGAAAGGGGCCCGTCGGAGGAGTTTGAAACAGCAGCGAGTATCTTTACCTCGCGTTCGTCGTCGCGTATTGGCATGGCAAGGGCTGTTTTAACTTTCCCTGTTTCCAGTGCAATGTCAGCCCTTTCCTGGAGAAGATCAGCGATCTTCCAGTCCAGAATGTCGATCCTGACGCGCAGATCCGAAAGACGCTTCATCAATTCTCCTCATCTTTTCTGTTGATGACCGTGTCAACTCTCAGTTTCTCTGAGGTCTCAGGGTAATCAAGGGTATAGTGAAGGCCGCGGCTTTCCTTTCTCATGGAAGCGCACCTGACGATGGTTGTTGCCACGTCAATGAGGTTGCGCAGCTCGATGAGTCCTCGAGTTATTCTGAAATTCCAGTAATATTCGTTGACTTCCTGCTTTAACAGGGCAATACGGTGGGCGGCACGTTCGAGGCGCTTGTTTGACCGGACTATTCCAACGTAGTTGGACATTGTGTTCCTGATCTCATCCCAGTTGTGTTTCACCATGACCATTTCGTCTGAATCAACAGCGTCTCCCGGGTCCCACCGGGGGATCCGGGGGAGCTTTAATGCGGAAATGCGGCTCCAGTTTTTCTCTATATCTTCGGCAATTCTGTTTGCCATCACGAGGGACTCGAGGAGGGAGTTGCTGGCGAGCCTGTTGGCGCCATGGAGGCCTGTGCAGGCGACTTCACCGCATGCGTAAAGGCCGGGGATAGTGGTTTGTCCCCAGAGGTCTGTAACTACACCACCGCAGAGGTAGTGTGCTGCCGGGACCACGGGCAGCGGTTCCTTGGTCATGTCGAAGCCGAACTGGAGGCACTGTTCGTAAATATTCGGAAATCTGTCGATGATCTGGCGTGCGGGCAGATGCGTTATGTCCAGAAGTACGTGATCATCGCCCCGCGCCTTGAGCTCGGAGTCAATCGCTCTGGCGACAACGTCCCTGGGGGCAAGGTCTTTCAAGCGGTGGTACTTTTCCATGAAGGGTATACCGTCAAGGGTCCTTAAAATGGCCCCTTCACCCCGTACAGCTTCGCTGATGAGGAACGATTTTGCGGCAGGATGGTAAAGGCAGGTGGGGTGGAACTGGATGAACTCCATGTTGGCTATATTGGCCTCGGCCCGGTATGCCATTGCTATACCCGCGCCGGTTGCGATGTCCGGGTTGCTGGTGTAAAGGTATACTTTTCCGGTGCCTCCGCTCGCAAGGATTACCGATTTAGCGGACCATGGAATTATTTCACCCGTTTCCCCGTCATAGACGTAGCAGCCATAGCACCCCTTGAAGCGGCTGCCGGTATTACCAGTGATGACGCCCTGTTCGTCTGTTACCAGGTTCAGGGCGGTGTGGTTTTCGTAAAGGTCGATATTTGCGCTCTGCATGGCGGTTTCCAGGAGTACCCGGTGAACCTCTTTGCCGGTCATGTCCTGAGCGTGGACGATCCTTCTGTGAGAGTGCCCTCCCTCCCTTCCCAGGTCCAGATGGTCTCCATCAGAGGTGGTGAACCTGGCTCCAATGTCAACGAGCTCACCAATGGACCTGGGGCCGGCGCGGACTATCATATCAACAGCATCTTCATGGCACAGACCAGCGCCTGCCTCGAGAGTGTCCTTGATGTGGTATTTGAAATCATCGGTTGAATCGATAACAGTAGCGATCCCGCCCTGTGCCCGCGCGGTAGCGGTGTCGTCAGCACCTTTTTTAGTTATTACCGCCACATTAGCAAACCGGGATAGCTTAAGAGCTACCGTCAACCCAGCGACACCACTGCCAATTACGAGAATATCGCACTCTTTGCCCAAGTACTTCCTCCTTCATGGTTAATTGTCTCCTGAGGTTGAGTATAACTAACATATCACGTCGTTCAGGGCATGGAAAATCGGAACCCACGATGTTGGACATTGGACGTTGGACCTTGGACGGCGCTTCACACACCAGCCTTGCGCCAAATCGGGACATTTGGTACAAGGGAAGGTTGAAATAACAAAGAGGTGCAGAAATGTTCCATCCACTTAAAGACCCCCAGAATTTGCCGTATAGCGGCGATAGTATCGTCAAGGTCTACCGGGGCATGAATATGGTCAACGTATCCATTGGCGACTTTACGTCTGAGCCTGCCGAGGTTTACATAACGACCAGCTCAATTGAAGACTCTCTGGGCACGTACATCGTATTTTATCTCGTGGCACCGGAAACTCGGGCGATCTATGAATATGATAACAACCCCTTCCCGGGGGATGATCGTATCAATGTCGAATCCGAGGCGAAGGAGTTCGTCGAGGAGATGGGTGTGATCCTTGAAGACATCGGCTGGGAAGCAATGAACGATCAGGAGAAAGCTAACTGGCTTGAGGGCCAGTACCTGATCTCCTCTGATAAAGCCGCTGAACCCGAGGAAGATCCTGAAGATGTAGTCGAACTGACTGAAGATGCCATCATGGACGAACTGCCGGAAGATGAGTTGGAGATAATTGAAGAGGCAGCTGAGCCGGAAGCATCGCTTGAGCAGATCGTTATTGATGTGGAAGATGAAGATGATGATAACGAAGACGATGAGCTTGATGATATTTCAGAAGATGACTCTGATGCTGTATTTATCGAGGAGAAGTTCGATGAACTCCTGAAGAAGGCTTTCCTTAAATCGAAGGAATCCGAAAATGGTGCTGACGAAGGACCCATGGAAGATGAGGCGGATCTGGATGAAGAACCTGAAATTGACCAGGAGGCAGCCGTCGGCAGTGAAAGCGAAGAGATCAGCG
This sequence comes from uncultured Pseudomonadota bacterium, assembly GCA_964454175.1. GTDB lineage: Bacteria > BMS3Abin14 > BMS3Abin14 > BMS3Abin14 > BMS3Abin14 > CAYVSA01. The sequence continues at coordinate 3,588 of CAYVSA010000023.1, read as the reverse complement.
AATCAACAGTGAGCCCCGATGGAGATACTCAAGAGACTGAAGCAGTAGTGTCTGACGGGCAGGCAGTGCTCAAGTTCCTGTCAAAATTCTAGCCATAACCGGCTCAGCGGGAGCCAGAAAGCAGATCTCACAGGTTCGGTGGACAATTGGGTGTAATTAACCAGGTTAGTGTGGACCATGAGGAGAACTGATTTGAGACTCGGACGATCCCTCATTTTGACGATCGCTTTTACAGCAGCGATGCTGGTTTTGATATCCTGTGCATCAAACCCTGAAAAGAAGGCGGATGACAGTAGAGAAGGTGATCTCCATTACCAGATAGGGGTAACCTATCTGGCCAAGGGCAACGTTGAAATGGCTAACTTCGAATTGAGCAAAGCTGTCCGCCTGATGCCCGCTGATCCAAAAGTCAGGTTTGCAATGGGCACAGTCTTCCTCTACAAGGGCCAGACTGACAGGGCCATAGTTGAATTCATTGAGGTGATCAAGCTGGATCCCCATCATGCCGACGCCTATAACAATCTTGGGGCTGCCTATGTGAGGCTTGAAAAGTGGGACATGGCTATCCAGGCGTGCAGCAAGGCCCTTGACCAGATAGGCTACCAGACGCCTGAAAAGGCACTTACGATCATAGGCTGGTCCTACTTCAAGAAGGGTGATTCCACTCAGGCTTTGAACTACCTGAAAAGAGCGCTGGATATTAAGGCTGATTCACCGGATACATCAAACAAGATATCCGAAGTTTACCTTACAGAGGGAAATCTGGAAAAAGCCCAGAGAACCTTGTCAGAACTGGTCAGACGTTACCCTAAATTCATCGGTGCGAGATTGAACCTCGGCATTACGTACTACAAACTGAGGGACCTGACAGGGGCGCGGAAAGAGTTCAACGCTGTTTTACGCCTGGCAGATAGAACCAGCGAAGTTGCCGGGCTTGCCAGAGGCTATCTGGACCTGATCGAGTGATGCATTATGAGGTCGGTTTTAGGTGAGCGGCTCCGTAAGCTGCGTGTTGAAAAAGGTCTGAGCCGCAGGGAGCTTGCTGCCAGTACCAGAATAAGCTCACGGTACATAGCTTTCCTGGAAGAAGGCGAACTGGAAAAAATCCCTGGAAGAGTCTTTGTGAGCGGGTTTGTGCGGTCTATTTGTGTTGAGCTGGGGAGTGATCCCCAGGCATTCCTGGAGATACTCACCGAGTGCTTCACGGAAGAGACCTACGATGAACTGGAACAGACTCCTCAACACAAGAGAAACTATCTGTCCTTCGGTCTCGCAGCAGCCGTACTGCTTTTTCTCATCGGTGTGGGCGCGCTTCTTATTGGCAAGCCCGACAGCAAAGAGACCGTGAGGGAGCAGTCCCAGACTGCAGTGGACAGTTCATCGCAGTCGGGAAGCGTGACAAATGGCGTATCCGGGAATGTTGCTGAGACCAAGGCTCTCCCGGACCTCAGCCTCAAGATCTATGCGATAGAGAGAACCTGGCTCAGGATCCAGACAGATGATTCGGATCCCTGGGAGACTACCATGATGGTAGGGGATGAAATACAACTCAAGGCAGGCGACAGGATCATGCTTCATATAGGGAACGCTGGCGGAATTTCCCTGGATCTAAACGGCAAGAGGTTTGGTCCTCCTGGCTCTCACGGCCAGGTGGTTTCCAATTTTGTTTTAACGAGGGATAATCTTTAATAGGGTCGTGAAAAGTCCGAGAACGGCTTTTCACTCCGCGGAAAGGGAAAATCGTGGTTTCCCCTTTCCTTTCGTGATCTCGCTACTTGTCGTGAAAAGTCCGAGAACGGCTTTTCACTCCGCGGAAAGGGAAAATCGTGGTTTCCCCTTTCCTTTCGAATCTGCGCCTTGTATTACAAGGCTTTAATTCGGGCACCAATCACGGGTGCGAATATATAAGTCATTACTTCGGGCGCACTTGACGGGCGTGTATTATTACTGGGTCGTGAAAAGTCAATATTATTATAGAGACAAGGCCAATAGTGGGATTGGTTCGGAGGGTTGGATATTAGAAATTGAAAGTTGGCATGATCCGGAGAGCCTGACCTGAAATCGATTTTCAATCTCCAATCTTCAATCTTCTTTAATAACCCGCCCCAGACAGCCATATATCTCTCAATTGCCCTGAAACAGGCAGTTAACGCGGACCGGTATTTCCCTGAAAGAAGGCCTACAGTTGCAGGACTTGATGACGGGATTTCGCCCATAGCTTTCCAGGAGTTGGTATGTCCCTGGCAAACCTCAGAAATATCGGAGTCATAGCCCACATAGATGCGGGAAAAACCACTACAACAGAACGTATCCTGTACTACACGGGCAAGATCCACCGAATGGGTGAGGTTGATGAAGGTTCTGCACAGATGGACTGGATGCGCCAGGAGCAGGCCCGCGGCATTACCATCACCTCCGCTTCAACAACCTGCATGTGGCGGGACAATGTCATCAACGTCATCGATACACCCGGGCACGTTGATTTCACTGCGGAGGTAGAGAGGTCCCTGAGGATCCTTGACGGTGCAGTAGTTATTTTCTGTGCAGTTGCCGGCGTACAGCCCCAGTCGGAGAAAGTCTGGAGGCAGGCGGATAATTATCATGTACCAAGAATTGTATTTATTAATAAAATGGATAGGATAGGTACTAATCCTAATAAAGTACATGAAGAAATGACAAACGTTCTTGACGCTCATCCACTCCCGCTTCAGGTACCCATAGGGACCGAATCTGCATTTAAAGGCATAGTTGACCTGATTAGAATGCGTGCCATAACGTGGGAGAATGAAGAAGGCGAAACGCCGGAAGAGGCAGCTATCCCTGAAGATATGGCTGATCAGGTAAAGACCCTTCGAGAATCACTGCTTGAGACACTGTCCGAAGTTGATGAGAGGGTAATGGAACTTTACCTGGAAGGGGAGGAAATCGGGGTTGATCTGATTATCGGCGCAATCAGGAAGGGAACCCTGCAGAGGGCATTTTACCCTGTTCTGTATGGTTCGTCTCTGAAGAAAAAAGGCGTACAGCCGCTGCTGGAAGCTATTGTAGATTACCTTCCATCCCCACTGGATGTACCGCCGGTAACCGGGTACTCGGAATCGGGAGAGGCACTGTCGAGGGATCATTCACCCAAAGAGCCTTTCTGCGCGCTTTTATTCAAGATCATGACTTTTCCAGGAAGGCCGACCCTCTTTTACCTGAGGGTGTACTCGGGCACCTGCAAGCTGGGTTCAAAGATGAAAAACGTCAGGACCCAAAAGGTGGAGAGGGCCATGAAGATAATGAGAATGCACGCCAATAGAAGAGAAGAGATCAAGGAAATGACTGCCGGTGATATTGTCGCCCTCGTTGGCCTGAGAGAAGCCAGAACGGGTGATACGCTCTGCGATCCAGAAAACCCGATAATCCTGGAAAAACTTCAATTTCCGGCACCTGTCATTTTTATCTCCATTGAGCCAAGGTCTGCAAAAGACAGCGACAGAATGATGGAAGTGCTGGCCCTGCTCTCAGAAGAGGACCCTACCTTTGTGGTGAAAGAGGATGAAGAACCCGGCCAGATAATACTCAGCGGGATGGGTAAGCTCCACC
>CAYVSA010000022.1:20958-29466 GCA_964454175.1 uncultured Pseudomonadota bacterium | reverse complement strand
CGGAGCAATAGGGAGATGTGTGTGTTGACTGTGGAAGTTGTGATACTGTGTTTACGGCGAGACTATAAACGCGCCGTACATCCCCACAGCCACGTGGTGACCGCCGTCAACGTGGCAGTGGTACCAGTGGGTCCCTGGATTCAGGACTGTGAACTCGTAGGTGTAGGTCTCGTCCTTCTTTATGGGGCTCTGGCCAAGGTAGGGGACACCGTCCATGATCATGGGTTTTGTCTGCCCGTGAATGTGGAGTGTGTGCTCATCCTTCGTTTTGTTGGTGAGATTGATCCTGATCCTGTCGCCTTCGGTCACACGGATAGTGGGACCGGGAATGGACTTGTTAAACCCCCACCCGGCCAGGGTCTTCCCCGGGTAGATCTCGAACTTGACGTCATCAACGGTCATCTCGAAGACTTTTACCTTGCGCCCCTTATCATCGATTACAACGGTATATTCCAGGGTGTTCAATGGATTTTTCCTGCCCAGGACAATATCGTTGCCTGCGGGTGAGGCGAACCTGATGAAGCCGTCCCCGGGTGCAGGAGCGGGAGTATCCATCACCATCTGCATCGGGTTCACGGGCTGCGCTTCCTTGTCATGGGCAGCGTGGGCAAAAGCCATCGCCGCAGACAGGACAACAGAAAGCAGAACTGCTATCAAATATCTCAAGCTTTTCATATTTCCCCCTTAATCAACGGGTCATCGAAAAACTACACTTCTGTAAGTATACACGGGAGAATATGATTGAAAAGTAAAGGCTCTGTAAAATGGGTCAGTCCTCTCCCGCCAGGAGAGAGGAGTTGACCAGTCATTAATCTCAAGAAGTTTTGGGTCTTTGGCCCTGGATCCTGGCCCGACATACTTGGGACTTGGAACATGGGCCCCGGGACCGATCTCTTATCTCCTGGCAAATCTCGAGCCCTTGTGAAGCGTTACGTTGTACGAAAACACCTTCTTCGAGTGGGGCTGCATATCAAGGGTGTACTGGACGGTGTCCTTGTCAACCTTCTCATAGCTGCCTCCGAAACCCTTGCTCGAAAGCTCCCAGCTGCTTACCGGAAAGTTGCGTCGAACCTCGATCTTGACAGGTATTTCCCTGTAGTTTGCGACCTCGACCCTGTAGGAGAGGTGCTCATCCCAGCCCCTGATGCTGTCATCTTTCCATTCGTAATGGTCCGTGGAGATGTCCATCAGGGTCGGCTCCACCGACACTTCACGGGAAACTCCCAGGTTGAGAGCAACTTCCTCACCCAGGGGGATGTACTTTGTTGTCTGGGCTCCTATGTAGGACAGGTGGCCGCTGCCGTCTGCCGTCTGGAAAACCTTGACCAGCCCGCCGGGTATTGGTTCTTGGCCCAGGGTATGCTTATCGTCGTTTGCAAAGGACAGAAACCTCACCGGCGACCTGCCGTAGTGCTCCTCTTCATACCTGTAAAGGTTCTTCACCGGGACTTTCCCTGCGGTGAATGATATGAGCCGCTTTCCCCAACCGTTCTCGATGTCTTCGGTGCCCTCGATGGAGTAGAGGAAGTACTCGGACAGGCCCTCTTTTTTTATCTCTTTGGGCGCCTCCATTACCGCAGACTTTGCCGCCCTAAGGCCCTCTGTTTTTGCCATGTACGCCATGTCCATGGCACCGCCTACCATCGGCATGGGAACACCTATGGGTCCAGGCCTGCCATAGGGTTGTTTCCGGCGGGCCAGATCGGCGATCCTGTCTAAAAGATTGATCTTTCCCACGATCAGGCGAGTTTCGGCGTTCTCATAATCTTCACCGCTGTTGTTGTTGACCCTGACGTAGCCTTTGAGCTCCATTGCCCTCTCGTCCGGGGTAAGCGTAGCAAGGTAATACGCCTTCCAGGATATCCCGCTTGTAAAATAGGTGATCTCGAAGGGTACCTTTCCGGTAACCGTAGAATCCAGGTTCCAGATCCCCAGACCGGTGACCCGGGGCGGATACTCGAGGCTTTCAAGCTCTATACTCCGCGTCTGGGCAAGTGGAAGCATCTCCAGGGAGGTTGGATCAATGAGCGTGCCCGCCCACGAGAATTGGAGCCGGTTGGGGCCTTTTTTCATGGTGAGGGACCTGATGTCCCGTGCCAGGGTGAGGTCCGCCGAGTTGTAGATCGTTATCTGAACCTTGTCTCTGACTGGCAGCGTTACCAGGTCCACTTTTGCCCGGGACACACCAGGAACGGCGAGAACGAGAGCTAGTGCCAATATTAAAAACTTTATGATTAGGGATCTCATCACTGACCTCCTAGTTCCGGACGTTTCGCCGATTGTAGTGGAAGGACACATTCTTCTTCCCCTTTGCCGGCACATCGACAGAAAAAACGATGGTTGAAGAATTTTTACTGGCGTATTCCATGGAGGATTTAACCATGTCCCACTCGCCCGGGATGTGCTGCACCAGGTCAACTGTGACGGGTATGTCCTTGAAGTTTTCTACCTCGGCCTGGATCCTCTCGTCGGTATCGTAAAGAACGACCTTGTATCTCGAAGGCCTCGGGTTGGTCCGATTCTCCATCGTTTTTCTCTGTGTGACTGAAACATCCCGGGAATCACCTATGTATATCCTCATATCCTTTCCGATGGGGGTGTAGGCCACACGGTCCTCGCCCAGAAAGATAGTGCTGCCGTGACCGTCATCCTGAAACACCCTGGCTTTCCCGTTCCACAGCGAGCTGCTCCCGAGTTTTGATTTGGCAGAGTTCGAGATGACGTAGTGGACCGGGATACCAACATTCTGATCAAGACGTTTTGGCTCCCACGGAAGTTTTGACGCATCCCACGTAAAAGTCTTTTTAATGGGTACTGCTTCTGCTGACATGAAGTGCAGCTGCCTGGTCTCTTCGTGGGCTATCTTTCCCCTGAATGGGTCCTGCCGGCCCATTGACACACCGGCCCCGTCGAAATCCTCCCCCGAAAAGTTCCTCAACACCAGGTAGGCATCAAGGTCCAGCGACTTTTCGTCTTTGGCAGCAACGCCCTTGTATTTGACCAACCTGTCTATGTAGGACAGCAGGTAGGATATCCTCACCTTCTCCTCCCAGGCGCCGTTGGATGATATCTTCCACACTAATGCCGCCTCCCCCGGGGGATAGGAGACAGAGATCAGCCTCACTTCGCCCGGGTGGGATAAAATAGTCAGCCTTATGGATTCGGGGTCAATCTGGACACCCTTCCAGGCGAAATCCACCAGGTTCTCACCCTCCTGCAGTGTTAGAACCCGTTCTTCCTCCACAAGGGTCGCCGCCGGGTTGTCCAGCCGAATGTTCACAGACTCCCTTTCCGGCAGTGCAGCCAGCTTGGTTCTGGCATAAGCGGGCCCGGCTATCAACACCAGTGCCAGTACACTTATCAGTATCCGCTTCATAGTCTTCCTCCCGAAATCAGTGCCAAACAGCTTTACAATTACAGACCTGCCGTATATAAACACGGACCAATTGATTTATTCCCGAAACAGGTTATCATTTACGAATGACGGTCTGTTTCCAGTCATGCATCCGGCAGATGTTTGACGAGCAGCATATTCCAGCTCCAGGCAACAGGAAATCTTATGAACCCCCAACAACTATTGCATCAATTACTTCCTGGCATTATAATGGCGCGGTTGCATGGTTTTCACTACAAATTTCACGTAACCGGCGGAACCGGTTAGAACATACAATTTCCTCGAACTAGAGATTAGTAATTATGAAGACGAAAAACAACAGCGCACATACTTTCCATGTACCTATCCTCGGTATCGGCTTTACCATCGACTCGCCCCTCAAGGTGGCGAGATACGGGATCTCATCAGTAGTCTCCCTCGTGGACGATGACTTTATCGAGCAGATGAGGAAATACTATTGCGACACTGAGGGGGAAACGTACGTGGCGATCGAATCCAGTGAGGACGATTCCAGGGCTCGCAGAATAACAGCCTATCTCAACCTCATGGGTCTGTTGGTCGACCGCCAGGTAAAATCTCTGCAGGCATCACCCTTCGAGGAAGAGAGTGAGATAACACGTTACTTTGAGCTGCTCCCCGATTCGCCAGACAAGAAAAGATACGAGGAGATGCTAGGGACCGACGATCCTGAAAGAAAAATGGCCATCCAGGAAGAGCTGCGCTCACGGGCGGTTCCAGGCAGCATCGACGTAAATATAATGACGAAACTTGACCGCAACGTTTACAGCAACGGTGAATTGCTGTCCCCCGAGCATGCTGATGCTATGGCCGCTTTCAGGGGTTTTGCAAACAGCGACATTGAATCTTCAGTTGTGTTTTCAGCCGGACTAAATCCAAGGCTCTACGGTTATGCTGCGCGTTTTGAGGATCTCCTTCCTGACGAGAGTGGATATCTGAGAAAGAAAATTGTTCTCAAGGTCAGCGATTATCGTTCTGCCGTCGTTCAGGGAAAATACCTTGCAAAGCGCGGATTGTGGGTCTCGGAATTCCGTGTGGAGTCCGGGCTGAACTGCGGGGGCCATGCATTCGCGACCAAGGGTCACCTCATAGGACCGATACTCGAAGAGCTCAAGCAAAACCGTGAACAGCTACTGGAAGAGCTTCATGGAATGTACAATAAAGGACTTGAAAAAGCAGGGCACCGGATGCAGGACAAACCTCTGCCAATGAAACTCACTGTCCAGGGAGGTATTGGAACGGCAGAGGAAGACTTCTTTCTCAGAGATCACTACAACATGGACGGAACCGGGTGGGGCACGCCTTTTTTACTCGTACCCGAAGTCACGAACGTTGACGAAGATCACCTCAACAAACTCTGTGTCGCTGGTGAAAAAGACGTTTATCTCAGCGAGAGCTCGCCTATGGGTATCCACTTCTGGAACCTGCGCAATTCGGCCAGCGAGGAGGCCCGACGCGCCCGGATCAGGGAGGGCAAGCCTGGAAGTCCGTGCCGGGACAGTCACGGCAGAACCGGGTTCCTTTTCAATACGGAGTTTTCCGAAAGACCAATTTGCCTGTCTTCCCGAACCTATGTAAAGAAGAAACTGGAAAAGCTCCAGACGGAGGGTCTCACAGAGGAACAGCTGGCGCGTGTAGAGGCGGAAGTACTTTCCAGATCGTGTATCTGCAGCGACCTCTCCGGTGGAGCCAAGATCAAGAAGGGCATCGACACGAACGTAATGCCGGCCGTATGCTGCGGACCAGGTATCGTCAACTACACGAAGATCGCCACCCTCGAAGAGATGGTATCCCACATCTACGGCCGCCTGTCGCTCCTGGCCAGGTCCGACAGACCCCACATGTTCATCAAGGAACTCTCTTTGAACATAGACCATTTGAGGGAAGAGATTGAAAAGTTCAAGCTGAACCTGACGAATAATCCCCCAAAGTATTTCAGGGAGTTCAAGGAGAATCTGATAGAAGGGATAGAGTATTACAGAGATCTAGCCAAACAATTTGTCGAAGACAAACAGAAGCGCTTCCTTGAGGACCTCGGGACCCAGCGTGAAGCCATTGAGAGGATCTTCTCGGCCCTCACCCAGGATCTCTACGCAGAGGTCAGCGCCGGCGCGCGCTGATCAAATCTGGCAATACAGCTTCACACCAGAGCACCTTTCCTGTGCTCGATATCAGCAGGAGGTAAACCAGCCCCTCGCTTTTACCAGACTATCCCCGCTTTGAGAAAGGTAAGCCAGAGGATCGGAGTGTTCCATGAGAAGATCTAACTGGAGGGTCTTTGCCGGTGTAACACTGGTCCTGTCTGTCGCCGGCCACCTCGTGTCCAGGGGCATACCCGAAACCGGGGCCTACTACCGGACCTCCAGCGAGATCGTTAGCGGTACAGAGCAAAATGGCAGGAACGCGAGAATAAGCGGCAGGGTTGTGGATGGGACGATGGAAGTAGTGCTGGAGCCGGGAGATCACTCTTAAGGTGGCTGTCAATCCTCTCTTAATGTGGGTGTGGGTGGTATAGTAATGGTCCTGGGGGGTATTATGTCCATTGTACCTTCAGGGAGGAAGAAAAAGGCAGCAGACTATGCATGATTTTGTGTTTCTCAGGATCGAAGGTCTTCGAAAGAGTTATGAGGACATCGATGCTTTAAGGGGCATCGATCTCACCCTGAACAAGGGCGACTTTCTCTGCCTGTTCGGGCCCAACGGGGCGGGCAAGACCACACTTGTCAGGATCGTGGCAAATCTTCTCAAACCTTCTTCCGGATCAGTAAGCGTATCAGGGCCTGACGGGGCTGAAGATGGGCTGGACCCCCGGTCTCGGGTGGGACTTATTTCTCATCAGTCTCTCCTCTATGAGGATCTGACTGCCTGGGAGAACCTGCAATTTTATTGCTCTATATACGGCGTCCCAAGGCCGGAGGAGAAGATCTCATCCCTTCTGCAAACTGTTGGTCTTTCGGCCAGGAAAGACTTGAAAGTCTCCAAGTTCTCCCGCGGCATGCAGCAGCGCCTGAGCATCGCCAGGGCCATGGTTAATGACCCCCTGCTTCTCCTCATGGACGAACCCTTCAGCGGCCTGGACCAGTACGCTGCCACGGTCCTTTCCAACCATCTGAAGGAACTGCACCGCGAGAACAGAACAATTATTATGGTGACCCACAACCTCACCCGGGGTCTGGAGTTAGCCAGTAGGGTCGGGATACTTTCTGGCGGCCGGCTGGTATATCTGGAGGACAGAGACCGCATAGACATAAAGAGCTTCGAGGATCGTTACCTCGGGCACATGGAGATGGACTGAGAATGACCCCAGCCCTTGTAATATTGAAAAAGGACCTGGTCATCGAACTCAGGAGAAAAGACTCTGTGATATCCATGGTCTTCTTCGGGATCCTGCTCCTCTTTGTCATGAACATGGCCATGGGCATGGGAAGGAGGGTCGACCCGGAGATGGCCTCGGGCATTCTCTGGATATCCATCCTTTTCTCCTCGGTCCTGGGCCTCGGGAGGACCTTTTACCTGGAAAAGGCCAATCGCTGCATCGACGGGCTTCTCATCAGCCCGATCAGGCCCACTTCGGTCTTCCTTGCAAAATCGGCAGCCAACTTCACTTTCATGGTTTTATCAGAGGCAGTGATCATCCCTGTCTTCTTTGCACTTTACGGCGGCAATATGACCATTGATCCAGTGCCTCTTTTTGCGGTGGTGTTCCTGATGAATTTCGGCTTCTCGGTGGTGGGGACTCTCTTTTCAGCTATCACTGCCGCTACAGGGAGGAACGAGGTGCTCCTGCCCCTGCTGCTGTTTCCTGTGATAACCCCCCTTGTGGCTTTCACGGTAAAAGCCACCTCGGATATTTTTGCTGGCGTACCCTTTGCGGAATATTCATCATGGCTCAACTTCATGGCCGCCTTCGGCCTCATATTTTCCTGCGCCGGGTACTTCATGTTCACATACGTAATGAGGGAGAACTGAGTTGAGTAAACCGACCGTTAACAGAGTACTTACCGCTGCGGCGGCTGTGGCAATGCTCCTTTCCGTTTACATAACTTTTTTCATAACACCGGTAGAGAGGGTGATGGGTATTGTTCAGAAGGTCTTCTATCTCCACCTGCCCCTTGCATTCATGGCATTTTTTTCCTACTTCGTAGCCTTCGTGTGCGGGATCCTCTACCTGGCAAAAAAGGACATTAAATGGGATGTGATAGGCTCTTCAGCAGTTGAGATCGGCGTGGTCCTCACCACCCTCGTGCTCATCACCGGCTCTCTCTGGGCGAGGCCCATCTGGAACACCTGGTGGACATGGGACCCGAGACTGACGACCTCACTTATTCTCTGGCTCATCTACGCCGCCTACCTGATACTGAGGATGTCGGTGGAACAGGAGGACAGGAGGGCCACCTTCTGCGCGGTGATGGCAATAGTCGGCTTCATCGACGTCCCCATAGTGTTTCTTTCCGCGAGGCTGTGGAGGACCATCCACCCGGTGGTGATAAAATCGAGATCGATAGACATCGAACCTGCAATGTTGACCGCCCTGGCTGTTTCCATGGCAGCGTTTTTCCTGTTCTGGATAGTTCTTCTCCGAGTCAGGTCGACAGCCGGCCTGACCGAACTTAAAATACGCAAACTGGAAAAGAGAACCCCTGGAGGCACCCAATGAAGAACATTACCTACCTCGCCGCCGCCTACGGCATCGCCTGGGCCGGTCTTTTCGCCTACCTCTGGCACGTAGTTAAAAAGCAGGAGACACTGGCCAGGAGGATAAGGGCGCTGGAAGAGACTGATTAAGTTAGAGAGCGTCCAACGCCCAACGGTCAGGGTGATTGGTGAGGGGCGTGATAGATTTTATATTTCCAGGCCAGCTTTAAATAAAGCATTATGTCCCACCTGCTCCATATGGTAATATAACTCCATGAAAAGAAAGGAAATTAAGGTCAGGAAGTCAACTCTTCGCGAGCAGGGGCGTGACGTGGACCTCAAGGACAAAACTCCTTCACAGAGGTTTGCGATGGTCCATCAGCTCACGGTGAACGCGTGGGCCTTTAAGGGAGAACATGTTGGTCAGCAGCGATTACAAAGACATATTGAGCGCATTTACA
>CAYVSA010000022.1:18243-20858 GCA_964454175.1 uncultured Pseudomonadota bacterium | reverse complement strand
AAGGGAGAACATGTTGGTCAGCAGCGATTACAAAGACATATTGAGCGCATTTACAAAAGAAAGATTTGAGTACCCAAAATTCTGATATTAAACATGGTTAGAAAATCCTCAATACGTATTTTCAGCATATTAATGACGGCAGCGCTCCTTTCGTGGCCGGCGAGCGTCCTTTCGGCTGATTCAACAGGCATAAAGCCTGCTGACCGGACAACCAGGGAAGCCACCCAAACGGATACAGTAAAGCCCGCGAAACAGACCAGTCCTGCCAGAGGAACAGAAAAGAAAAAAGGCGTAAATATCTTCAAGAAACTGAAGCTCTTTAAGAAACGGAAAAAACCCAAAATCCAGGGACCAAAACCGGTCATCAAGACACCTCCGGAAAAAAACCTGAGCAGGGACAAAACATCTCCTGAGGCGGTAGGGGAGTTCAGAGCCCTTTCCATCGCTACGCCGGCTCTGAAAATGACAGGGAGGCGGTTCGAACCGGTAACCGTAACTACCGGAAAGCTGCAAATGACCGGCAGGATTTTTGAACCGGTAAAGATCACAACGGGCAAGCTGCAGATGACCGGGCGCATATTCGAGCCGGTGGCAATAAATACCGGTGCTCTCGTTATGACCGGGAAACAGTTCACACCGATATCTGTGGTTACCGCCTCACTTCAAATGACCGGGCGGAACTTTGCTCACGTGTCCATACAGACCCCCCCGCTTAACATGACAGGCAACGGGCCGGCCGGTGGTAGAGTGAGGGACGCCTCCCCCAGCAGAGTCAAACCTCACAGCTCAGCCACAAGAGATGTGATGGACACCGAATGGAAACAGAAAAACCCCGCAGATCAACAACCTGAAGAATCCAGGGGTCACTGAAAGGTATTCAACAACCAGGAGGGAATATATGCCTAAAAGAATAGTTCTGTGTCTTTGTGTTCTCATGTTGACGGGAAGTACCGCAGCCTCTGCGGATGGGGCATCTCCCTTCACCTTCCGGGTGCCGGTGGACGTCTACCAGATGAACGACAAGGTCCAAGCGGTTAGATCTACTTGTTATGTGTACAAAGGTGAAGGCGGTGAAACAACACCTGATCTCATTGTTGCACATGGCACGTCCGATCCGGCTCCACTTTCTAACCACTCTTTTAAAGGTACATTAGTAGTAAACACCGAACTGTCAAACCTTGAAAAAAACCCTCTTGATGCCAGGAGGTATAGATGCTTTATGCAAGTAAGATTGAACAACGGCACCTGGTATAGAATGAGAACGATGTTTGATGACCCTGATCTTTACAGTGATTATTTACCCACCCCGAACACTCCCTACACCGTAGAACTGGAGGGTGAGATCCACCAGACGAGAAAGGACCTGGGAGGCGGATTGAAGTGACAGTGAGATCTGGTTCCAGGTTCCAAGTTCCCCTTCGACAGGCTCAGGGCCGTGAGCAAAGTCGAACGGCAAGGTGCAGGAACCAATATCTAATTTCCAATTTCCAATATTCATTCTCCCAACCTGAAAAATTCTTCAGGGAATTTTTCAGGTTGACTTACGCATAACTTACGCATATCCTTTTCACAGGGAGGATATGCCGTGCGCCCTATCACGCCCAAGCAGAAACAGGTTCTGGATTTTATCGATTCCCACATCGAGTCGGAAGGCTACCCCCCGTCCCAGTCGGAGATAGCCCAGGCCTTCGGGTTCAGCTCCCTCGGCACCGTCCAGAACTACCTGGTAAGGCTGGAGAAGGCCGGTCGCCTCTCCCGGTCGTGGAACGCAAAGAGGGGCATAACCGTCACGGGACCGGAGTACAGGAAAAACGAACTTCCACTCTCGGGAACTGTCGCAGCTGGAAAACCCATCGAAGCCATCGAGATTTCCGACACCATCGGAGTGCCTGCCTCTATGGCCGGTTCCGGTGAGAACTTCGTCCTCAGTGTAAAGGGCGACTCAATGATCGGTGACGGGATACTGGATGGCGATTACGTCGTCGTACGCAAACAGGATACGGCAGACAGCGGGCAGACTGTTGTGGCCTTGATAGACAATGAAGCCACGGTAAAACGATTCTTCCGCAGGGACGGCTTCGTTGAACTCGTCGCAGCAAATCCCGGAGTCCCGCCAATCGTTGTCGACAAAAGCCAGGACCTGCGCATCGAGGGTGTGGTCGTCGGGGTTGTTCGTCATCTATGACTGTCGGTTGCTGACAACAGTCAGGGAATCCGGATAGCTTCTTCGTATTGTGGATGAATGGAGTCCCAAGGCCCAAGACCCATGTCCCAGGATTATGTCCAAGATCCATGGTTTGCCAAGTTATAGCTGAAATCGACGGCTGTTCCAATTTTCAGCGTTCAAGGTTGGGCGGTCAGGTTCACGCACACCCTCATACCTTTTTGAAAAGTGCTTAAACATGACCCCGTTATTATTTGCGAAGGAACGTTGGGCAACACCAAATATTGACCGGTTTCGGCAAAACCCACGAAGCGACGCTCAAAGGCTCTTGCGGAGAAAGGGGGTTATTGCCGAAACCAATTAAAATCAAATAAAATAATGTACAGAGACATAATCCACTTTTCGATACCTTCTTTCCCCATCACCCTTGCAAGGGTGATCGAACCTTCTC
>CAYVSA010000022.1:0-18143 GCA_964454175.1 uncultured Pseudomonadota bacterium | reverse complement strand
CACTTTTCGATACCTTCTTTCCCCATCACCCTTGCAAGGGTGATCGAACCTTCTCTGCGCCAGAGGCCGGTAGCGGTTGCGCCCGGCAACTCGGAACGGGCCCTTCTACAGTGCGTGTCGGCTGAGGCCAGGGCCGACGGCGTCCGCGAGGGCATGCCCGTCTACAGGGCGGTGCGTCTCTGTCCGGGACTGAACCTGCTTCTTCCCAATCCCGGTCTCGTGTCTGCCGGCATGCAAAAGCTCGCGGACCTTTCTAAACACTACACTCCCCTCTGGGAACCAGCCCCGAACGGGCGTATTTTCCTGGACATGACGGGGTGCGGCCGATTGTACGGGCCGGGCAGGGACATTGCCATGCGCCTGGACAGGGAGGTTAATGACAGCCTTAAACTGAAAGGGACGGCAGGGGTCGCCGGCAGCAAGCTTGTATCGAAGATCGCTTCCGACTGCCTGGAAACGCCCGGTATCTGCGATGTCCTGAGGGGAAGCGAGGCCCAGTTCATCTCCCCCATGCACGTATCCGTCCTCCCCGGTATCGGCATAACCAGGGAAAACATCCTCCTGTCCGACCTGAATATTCACCTCGTCGGACAGGTTGCCGCCCTCAAGGCAGCGCAGTTGAAGCTGGTCTTCGGAAACTACGCACCCCTGCTGCATCAGCGCGCTTCAGGCATCGACCCCACACCGGTAAAGCCGCCCCAACGGGAGGAGTCCGTCTGCGAAGAGGCCTTCATGGCGCTTGAAGACAACGACGACAGAGTCCTTTCAGCAGAGCTGTCAAGGATCGCCGAGAGGTGTGCTTTCCGGTTGAGGTCCATGGGGAAGGCGGCTGCCACGGTCAGATTGACGGTCCACTTCTCTGACGGTATTTCCGCAAACCGAACCTTCAACTTCAAAACTCCCGAAAATTCCGACAGCGCGATGACCTGGGCAGCTGAAAATCTCTTCGAGTCTGTCTGTACAAGACGTGTCAGGGTGCGCGGGATGAGGTTCGACTGTCACAGGGTCTACCGGTGCGCAGGCCAGACCGACCTTTTTGAAAGACGCCTGCCGGGTAAAGCTTCGGGAGTTTCTCTCCAGGCAGCGTTGGATAATGTGAGATCTAAATTTGGTGCCGACGCAGTGCGCCGCGCCGATACGATGTAAAGGCTCATGAGTAAGTTCGTCCACCTCAACGTCCAATCCTCCTTTTCACCCGCCTGGGGGGTAATGGACCCCACAGATATATGTCGCGCCTCTGTCAGCATGGGCATGGACCGCATAGCGGTAACCGACAGGAACGGGGTGTACGGCATACCCCATTTTCTCGAAGTCGCCAGACAAGAGGGTGTAAAACCAATAATCGGTGCCGAGGCAGTCACGGAAAGGTCAAGGGCCGTTCTTTTAGCGAGCGGTCCGGCCGGGTATTCCAACCTCTGCCACATCCTCTCTGACATCCACAGCTACGAGGACCCTGAACTTCCAGCCCTGATAGCCTCCCGGAGGGAGGGCTTGATCGTCTTAAGCGACGAGAAGGGCCTGCTCGCTTTTCTCAAACGAAACTCACCTGACAGGCTCTTCGTGGAGCTGTCTGCCGGACACAACATGCACCGGGCCCTTGCCGCATCCAGGACACTGGGGCTGCCTCCGGCTGCCACGGCCAGGGCTGTCTTCCTGAACCCTGAAGACATTGATACACACAGGGTCCTGAGGGCAATATCTCTGAACACGAAACTCTCCAGATTAAACGGAGCCGATACCGCCTGTGATGCTGACTTTTTGCGCTCTCCAGAGGCCATGGCCGATTATTATCCTCACTGCCCTGAAGCGGTCAGCAATACCGTTCTTATCGCCAAGATGTGCCAGACCGACTGGGATTTTTCCGAAACCGTCTTCCCGGCCTTCAGGGGTTTTTCAGACGAGGAGGCCTTCGCAGAACTAAAGAGGCGCTCCAGGGAGGGGGCCATCGCGAGGTTCGGTTCAATAAACGATGCCGTCGACGGCCGTTTGAATAAGGAGCTTGCGATCATTAGCGAAAAGGGCTTTTCCCACTATTTCCTGGTGGTGGAAGAGCTTGCCAGGCGCTCACCCAGGACCTGCGGAAGGGGAAGCGCCGCGGCGTCCCTGGTTTCATACTGTCTGGGGATAACACACGTGGATCCGATCAAACACAACCTGTTTTTCGAGCGATTCCTCAATCCGGGCCGGGTGGACCCCCCCGACATAGACATCGATTTTCCCTGGGACGAACGGGACGAGATACTGGATTTTGCACTGTCAAAGTACGGGGCGAAGAGAGCTGCCATGGTGGCCAACCAGGTTGGGTTCGGCGCCCGCGGCGCGGTGAGGGAGGTCGCAAAAGTCTTCGGTGTCCCTGAGGGGGAGATAAAGCACGTCACTCGCCGCCTCTCCGGATACCTCAAACCCCACCAGACCGAAGAGAGGATAAGTTCCCATCCCCTGTTCGCCGGGGAGAAACTGGGAAAGGATTGGGAGAAAATCATAACTCTGGCAAAAAGGCTCACGGGGAAACTACGCCACCTCTCACTGCACTGCGGCGGCCTCGTCATCGTACCGGACCGGATCAGGGACTTCGTCCCGGTGGAGACTTCGGCCAAGGGACTGCCGGTCATCCAGTGGGAGAAGGACCAGACGGAAGCTTCTGGCCTGGTCAAGATAGACATCCTGGGAAACCGCTCCCTGGCGGTCATAAGGGACGCTATCGTTGCAGTCAGAAAGAACACCGGTATCGAAGTGGACTATGCTCAGCTCGATCCCCTTGAGGACGAGAGGACCCGCAGCCTCATCCGAAGGGGAAACACCATGGGCTGCTTCTACATCGAATCCCCGGCAACACGGCAGCTTCTGGCCCGGATGTGGGGGCAGGAACCCGCGGCCCGTACCCTGGAGGTAGACATGTTCGAGCACCTGGTAATGGCCTCTTCGATAATCCGGCCGGCAGCAAATGCCTTCATACGGGAGTTCGTAGCCCGCATGCGGGGCAAACCCTACAGAGCTCTTCACCCTCTCCTTGAGGAGGTCCTGTCCGAGAGCTACGGGATCGCCATCTACCAGGAGCACATCACGCAGATGGCCATGGCCATTGCCGATTTTTCCCCCTACCACGGCGACCAGCTGCGAAAGATAATCAGCAAGAAACACAAAGGGCGCAAACTGGAAGACTACCGCAGGATGTTCTTCGAGGGCGGCGAAAAAAAGTGCGTGAGTACACAAGTGCTCTCAAAAGCCTGGGATCAGATCCTCTCCTTCGGGGGTTACTCGTTCTGCAAACCCCACTCGGCTTCCTACGCCCTGGTGAGCTGCAAATCCGCCTACCTCAAGGCAAACCACCCTGCAGAGTTCATGGCTGCAGTGATCTCTAACCAGGGAGGGTTCTACTCTGCCTTCGCCTACCTCTCCGAGGCAAGGCGCATGGGACTTTCTGTCATGGGCCCTGATATCAACGAAAGCGGCTTTCACTACACAGGCGCCGGAAAATCCATCAGGATCGGCTTCATGCAGATACAGGACTTGAAGTTGAAAGCCTCAGATCTCATCCTCGCCGAGCGGGAGAAAAACGGGCCCTTTGTGGACTTCGACGATCTCGCGAGGCGAACCGCTCTTGGCCCGTCCGACCTCAAACTTCTCGTCAGGGCCGGCTGCTTCGACAAAACAGACGGTGCCGACAGCAGGCCGGCTCTTATGTGGAAGATACTGGCTTCATCACATGGATCAGGAGACAGGGAGCCCGACTTGTTCGATGAGCAGATCGATGACCTGCCCGAACCGCCTGCATACGACGAAAAAACGCTGCTTCGCCAGGAACTGGAAACCCTGGACATGCTCGTATCACGCCACCCCCTGGACCTTCACACAGAGGAAGTTGAAAAACTCAAACCGGTACCTGCATCAGAGCTGAAACAGCATACGGGACGACGAATAACAACTGTCGGCTGGTGGGTGACGGCCAAGGTTGTGAGCACAAAAAACGGTAAACCCATGGAGTTCGTTACCTTCGAAGACACCACGGCAATCTACGACGCCACTTTCTTCCCTGAGGCATACAGGAAGTTCTGCAAAAAACTCACGCGCCACCGACCGTATGTACTGAAGGGAATAGTGGAAGAGGATCTCGGTGTGTGTACCCTGAATGTGAAGTGGGTTGGTGTGTTAGGATCGGTCCAACGTCCAACACCCAACATCCAACGTGATAAGTCCTGAATTTTAGTATATACTAATATTAACCTTGACACGATAGCAACCCGCACTACACTTATAAATAGGCCTTAAATTACTGACACCCGCCAGAAAGGAAGGCTCCCGATGTCAGACAGGAATAAAGAAACTTCAGGGACTGCCAAAGGCGGGGGGGGATTCCTCGAAGACTTGTATTCAGGCCGCTTTGATGAAGAGCGATTCACTCAACTTGCCCCCGCCGGCAGGGACGATAGGGCCGAGGAGATAATTGCCAGATACCGTGACCTCATCAAGGACTATTCACCGGCTGACCTGGAAGCAGAAAAGACCATACCCGAGCCTCTTTTCAAGGGCCTTGCCGATATAGGTCTTTTCGGCCTGAACATACCGGAAAAATACGGCGGTGTCGGACTCACTCTCGCTGGCTACCTGCGCGTGCTGGAGGCCATGGCAGGAACGGACATGGCTCTCGCTCTGACCCCGACAGCCCATCTCTCTATAGGTCTCAAAGGCATCATCCTCTTTGGTAACGAGAAGCAGAAGAAAAAGTACCTCACCAAAGCCGCTACCGGAGAGATGATCTTCGCCTACGCCCTGACAGAACCTGGAACCGGCTCGGACGCCAAGCACATCCAGACAACGGCAACCCTTTCCAACGACAAGAAGCACTACATCCTCAACGGCCAGAAGACTTACATCACCAACGCTAACTATGCGGGAGGTCTGACGGCTTTCGCCCAGATGGATCCGGAAAACACCGGCTTCATGGGCGCGTTCATCGTGGAAACTGCCTGGAACGGAGTAAAAGTCGGGAGAGAAATGGCAAAGATGGGACTTGCCGCCAGCTCAACAGCTGCTATCAGCTTCAGGGACGTCAAGGTCCCTGTTGAGAACCTCCTGGGCAAGCCGGGTGACGGTTTCAAAATAGCCATGACTATCCTGAACTACGGGCGGCTCGGGCTTGGATCCGCCTCCGTGGGCGCAATGAATCAGTCAGTTGAGGACATGTTCGCCAGGGCCACATCCAGGAAGCAGTTCGGCACTTCTATCAGGGATTTTGAGCTCATCCAGGAAAAGATGGTCAAGGCCAGGGTCCACGCCTACGCGGCCAAGGCTATCATGGGAGCCACATCTCAGCTCCTGGAAAAAAACGACACTGCACCCGTTGCCATGGAGAGCTCCCACGTCAAACTCTACGGCACTACCCGCGCATGGGACACCCTTTACGACGCACTGCAGACGGCGGGCGGCGCGGGGTACCTGAAGAACCTTCCCTACGAAAAACGCATGAGAGATTTCAGGGTGACGACTGTTTTTGAGGGCACCTCCGAGATCCACACTATCTACCCTGCCCTCTACATGGCAAGGGCCATCGGCAAGGAGATGTCTTCTTCCGGCCGTGGGCGGATCGGTCAGGCACTCCACCTTATAAAAGAGGGCATCACCTCTCCGAAGCTGGGCATCAGGTACCGGGACAGGACAATGAAAAAAGCACTGCGGGCAGCAAAGAGAAACCTCAGGGCCATCCGCCGCCTGCTCTTCCTGGGAATTCTGAGGCACGGAAAGAAGATAACTGAAAGGGAATTTCTGCTTAGAAGGATAACCCACCTTTCCATCGACCTTTACGTTATCCTCTCCATGCTGTCGGGTCTCGAACGGGACACGGAGCAGGGTGAGGATGTGCGTGAGAACCTGACACTGCTGTCATACTTTCTGACCGAGGCAGCCGAGAACCACAAACTCAACGCCTGCTGCTACCCGCGAAAGAGGGAGAGGGTACACAGGAAGATATTCAGAGACATTTCCAAGGAACACGAGAGCGCCGATGGGCGCAGTGAGGAAAACGGATCATGAGTTCGAGGATTGCCGTTGTCGCGGGAGTCAGGACCCCTTACACACGTGCGGGCTCCGTCCTTAAAGAGTTCTCAGCTGTGGACCTCGGAAGGCTGGCCACGGCTGAACTTATCGCCCGGACAGGTATAGATCCGGCTGCCGTGGATTCCGTGATCATGGGGAACGTGGCACAGCCGCCTGACGCTGCCAACGTTGCCAGAGTAATAGGCCTTTATGCCGGCATTCCGGAAAGAACACCTGCCTATACCGTTCACAGGAATTGCGCTTCCGGAATACAGTCGGTCGTGTCGGCGTCACAGTCCATCAAGACCGGGGAGGCGGAAATAGTCGTAGCAGGCGGCGTGGAGTCCATGAGTAACATCCCCTTCTTCATAACTCCCGACCTCCAGGAAATAGTTACCAGGTACCAGCGGGCAGGAAGCATCAAGGACAAAATAGCTGCACTGGGAAAAATCAGGCCGAGGCACCTCATACCCAGGATAGGCCTGATGCTGGGCCTCACCGACCCCACCTGCAGACTGAACATGGGACAAACCGCCGAGGTACTTGCACGGGAGCTTGATATTACCCGGCAGGCCCAGGACGAATTATCACTACTCAGCCACCAGAGGGCGGCGACGGCCCACGCAGACGGAAAATTCGCAGATGAGATCATGCCGGTCTTCCCGCCCCCCAAGTTTGAAGAGGCCGTTGTATTCGATAACGGCATAAGGACTAAACAGACAATGGAGGCCCTTGCCAAGCTCAGGCCAGTTTTTGAAAAGAAATACGGCACTGTCACTGCCGGCAACTCATCCCAGATCACAGACGGTGGTGCCGTTGTGCTGGTGACAAGCGAGAAGACGGCCGGGAAGCTGGGATTAGAGCCCCTGGGATTTATTATTGATCACGCCTTCGCCGGCCTGGCACCGAAACGTATGGGTCTCGGGCCTTCCTACTCAACATCCATAGTGCTGGAAAAATCAGGTGTGGACTTTTCAGACATCGGCCTGATCGAGATGAACGAGGCCTTTGCCGCGCAGATGATAGCCAACGAAAAAGTCTTTGCCGAAGACAGGCTCTCAGAGCACTTCCTGGGAAGAAAAGCCATCGGCGCCATCGACAGGGGTATCATGAACGTCAACGGCGGTGCTATTGCCATGGGGCACCCTGTTGGCTCTTCGGGTACACGCCTCATCCTCACCCTGCTGCTTGAGATGCGCCGCAGGTCGGTGGACATGGGGCTTGCCACTCTTTGCGTAGGCGGCGGCCAGGGAGCCGCCGTGCTCCTGGAAAGGGCATGAGATGAAGAACTCATTCAAACTCAAGGTAGATGATGGAATTGCGGTAATCACTTTCGATCACCCCACCGAGAAGGTCAACATGCTGACGCCCGCTGTCATGAAACAGCTTTCAGGCATTCTCACCAGACTCGAGGACATGGCCGACGACGTCGACGGAGCGATCTTCATCTCGGGAAAGGACAGGAATTTCATCGCCGGAGCCGATATAGGCGAGATAGTCGGCATCACGAACCCGGAGCAGGGCAAGGAGCTGGCCCGGACCGGCCAGGAGATAATGTCCCGCATAGAGGACCTGCCCTTCACGGTGGTGGCTGCCATTAACGGGCCCTGTCTGGGAGGCGGCCTGGAACTGGCACTGGCCTGCACCAGACGCGTTGCAACCGATGCACCAAACACTTTCCTCGGCCTTCCAGAAACGCAGCTGGGGATAATACCGGGTTTCGGAGGTACCCAGCGCCTTCCCAGGCTTGTGGGGATACCCGAAGCCGTGAAGATGATAACTTCCGGCGCAAACGTCTACCCCCGCAAGGCCGTCCGCACAGGCCTGGTGGACCAGGTCGTACACCCTGAAAAGCTCATGGAGGCGGCAAGGAGCCTTGTCAGAAAGCCCGCGAGGCCCAGGCGAAAATTGCCCCTGGTAAAGAGGTTTTCAGAAGCGGGTATGCACTTTCTGGAATCCACCAGTTTCGGAAGGAACAGGATATTTTCCAGAGCAAGGAGCGAAGTAGAGAAAAGGGCTGGCGAGCACTACCCCGCACCCATGGCAGCCATCGAGGCCGTTGAGGAAGGTTACCATCACGGGATCGAAAAAGGATACGAAATGGAAGCCCGGCTGCTGGGAGAGATGGCGGCAACCGAAGTGTCAAAGAACCTCATAAGGGTGTTCTTCCTGCGCGAGAAATTCGCCCGCGGTGACAAAGCACCAGCTGAAGCCATAACCGGAATTGGCGTTATCGGCGGGGGCATAATGGGAGGCGGCATAGCATCACTGGGCGCGGAGCGGGGATTTAAAGTCCGCCTCATTGACATGTCCACCGAGGCGCTCGGCAAGGCGGTCGCGCTGCTCAACATGCACGTAAGCCGCAAGAGGAAGAAAGGAAGATACACCGGTGTGCAGGCTGAGTGGATACCAACCTACATGACCGTCGACACACAGATGCGCGGCATCGGCAGTGCCGGAGCAGTTGTAGAAGCCGTGGCAGAGAAGATGGACGTTAAGAAGAAAGTCCTTGCCGGCGTCGCAAAAGCCGTGACAAAGGACGCCCTGATACTGTCAAACACCTCTTCCCTCTCCATTTCCGAAATGGCCTCTGCCGTGCCTTCTCCGGGGAGGGTGGCCGGGTTTCACTTCTTCAACCCCGTAGACAGGATGCCCCTGGTTGAAGTCGTGAAAGGGGAAAAGACAACAAAGAAGACATTGGAAAGAACATCGGCCCTGGCCCTGCGCCTGGGCAAGATACCAGTAGTAGTCAAAGACCGCCCGGGTTTCCTGGTCAACAGGCTGCTTTTGCCGTACCTCAACGAAGCTGCGCGACTCCTGGAGGAGGGCGTCTCGATCAAGGATGTAGACAGGGCCCTGGAGGAGTTCGGCATGCCCATGGGCGCCTTTACACTCCTTGACCAGGTGGGCCTGGACATTGCCGCCCACGCGGGACAGAACCTCTACGAGGGGTTCGGTGAGAGGATGTCCCTGTCACCCATCCTCCCGGCCATGCTGGAGGCTGGAAGGCTCGGCAAAAAATCGGGCAGCGGATTCTACAAGTATCCGGACGGACACGTAGTGGACCCGGAAGCAGAAAAGCTCATAAAGCCCTTCGTCAAGGGTAAAGGAGGGCTCAGCGACAAACAGATAGTGGATCGACTC
The DNA here is from genome assembly GCA_964454175.1 of uncultured Pseudomonadota bacterium. Lineage (GTDB taxonomy): Bacteria > BMS3Abin14 > BMS3Abin14 > BMS3Abin14 > BMS3Abin14 > CAYVSA01. Next base: position 8,966 of record CAYVSA010000022.1, on the reverse strand, counting down.
ATACTCCCCATGATCAACGAAGCCAGTCTCTGCCTGGAAGAGGGCGTCGTTCAGACAGCAGACGAAGTGGACGCAGCCATGATATTCGGCGCCGGGTTCCCGCCCTTCACGGGTGGACTGCTGCACTACGCGGACGTGACCGGCGTCGATCACGTTGCAGAGACATTAAACGACCTTGCTGAAACCGTCGACGAGCGGTTCAGGCCCTCAAAATACCTCATCAGTCTCGCTGTTAAGAGCGGGCGGTTCTACGAGTAATACACGCCGAAGGGTGACAGAGATCAGGAATTATTTCTGTTCACATTGTTCCATATCGCCTTGAAATTTAATCTTTTTCGGCTAAAATTACGTGGAGTAAAGGGGGCATCAACCTTCATGACAGCAGTACGACCGGCCAGGAGAGACGTTGACACACAGCCTGAGAGCTCCCTACAGCGTATTGTTTATCGCAGCTGCCGTGGGCATCATGTGCGTGGCTGCCTCAGTCTGGATATCGGTCCAGCAGCCATGGCTTGGAGTAAACCTAAAATCACTTAACAGCAACTCCGGAGCCCTTGTAACCAGCATAAACAGGAACAGCCCTGCCGCCCTTATACTCTCTCCCGGCGACAACATCCTCTCACTTCAAGCAACATCAGGAAAGTCGATCCGGATCCAAAACAATGACCTGGTAGAAGACCCCGATATCTTCCCCACCTTCGCCGGATACAACATATTTTTATCACGCCAGGGCAGGATGGCCGGGATACTCCGGGAGCCGATCGTCAAACTTCTCCTCGAAGACGGCCGGGAAGTCAGGGTGCAGCCTGCCCCGGGAAGACCCGTCTCTTCTCTTCCCCCGCAATTCTGGATGCTTAACATAATTGGAATAATTGTACTCATGATCGGAGCGGGTGTATTTGCGGTCCGTCCGAAGGACATCGCTCCCAGGCTTTTTTTCGGCTCGGGTGCAGGGTTCCTGATCACTACGACCTCGATCGCGGTCATCGTTTCAAGAGAGCTGGCATTAGACCCCAGCCTGATCCACGCCGTACGGACCCTCTATCACACAGGCAACGGCATCTACACCACCTTAGGGATCGGGCTCCTGTACTTTTATCCCTCACGCCTCAGCACCCTGCCCGTCACAAGGTTCCTCGCCCTGATGGTTACCTTCTTCATGCTGAATGAACAGTTCCAGTGGACCGATCTGCCGGGCCACAGTGTATTTATCCAGCCAACGATATATCTTGCTATCGGCCTGACAATAGGCGTTCTCCAGTGGAGGAGGTCCCTTAAGCAGCCCGTGGACAGGGCGGCCCTCAAGTGGTTCCTGCTCGGGTACCTGGGGTTTGTGGGCTTTGCGTGGTTCATATACTTTGCCCTGGGCGTAATATATGGACACGCGGTCGTTCCCATAAGCGCCGGGCTCGGTTCCGTCATGCTCATGTACATCTCCCTGGCTATGGGCGTACTGAAGTACCGGTTGTTCGACATCGACCGCTGGTGGATCAACATCTGGATGTGGTTTTTCGCCGGTGTCTTTATCCTCGCCCTGGATGCATTCCTTTCATTAACGATCATATCCAACTCATCGACTTCTCTTGTTATCTCACTTGTTCTGACAGGCTGGCTGTACTTTCCGGTCCGCCAGTGGCTGTGGGGCAGGCTGTACGGCAGTTCGCCTAAAAATCTCGAGGTTGCCCTGCCTGTAATAATCGCTGCCATCCTCGAGAGGGAAAAGGACGGTACAGCCGCCTGGGAAGATGTTCTGAGGAAGGTTTTTCGGCCACTGTCACTGGAAGAGACACCAGAGAATATCCGCGAGGGAAGGCTCGAAAAATATGGGGAGATAATGGTTATCCCGGCACTTAAAGGCACCGGTTCTATTGTCTTGAAGATGGCAGATCACGGCAACCGCTTGTTCTCACCATCTGATCTTCGTCTTGCTAAAGAAATATTCGAAATAGCCCGCCAGGCGGAAGACAGCATTGCCGCCTACAACAGGGGTGCCGGTGAAGAGCGCGAGAGGATCATGCGCGACCTGCACGACGACATCGGCGGGAGGCTATTGTCCCTGGTACATCTCGCAAAGAGCAGGAGACAGATGAACCTCACCAGGGAGACACTCAAAGCCCTGCGGGACATCACGTACAGCATAAACCCGGACACGATTGTCTCTGTGGAGGAGGCAATGGCCAAGTGGCGTTACGAATTAAGGGAACGGTGTGAGGGAGCAGGAGTCCTTTTTCATTGGTCACCGGGATCATGCGAGGACACTCGTCCCCTGACTCCGAGGCAGCTGACAAACATATCCAGGGTGCTTTCAGAAGCGGCCAGCAACGCTTTCACCCACGCCCATTCCAGCAACTTCTGGGTCCAATGGGAATTTCAGGATGGCCATATAACCGGTATTGTAAAAAACGACGGAAAAGTGCCCGGAAAGGATGGTCTGGTTTTCGGAAAGGGGATCAAGAATATGGAACGGAGGATATCTGACCTTGACGGAAGCTTTGGTTACGAATCCAACCAGAATGATGGTATCTTTGAAGTTCGTTTCAGCCTTCCCCTTCGCAGTAAAAGCACTGGAGCCTGAATGAAAACAGTCCTCATAGTCGAGGATCACAACGAGACAAGAAACTGGTGGACAGAGAACATCGGCAAGGCGTTTCAGGAGGCCGTGGCGACAGGAGCATCTACCCTCGAGGAAGCCAGGGCCCAGCTGGCTGAGCAGACATTTGCCCTTGCCCTTGTGGACATTAACCTTCCGGACGGCTCGGGTATCGACCTGGTAAGAGATATGGGTACATCCTGCCCTGAAACATACTGTGTAATAACAACGATATTCGACGATGACGCACATATATTTACAGCTCTACAGGCCGGCGCCAGGGGTTACCTGATCAAGGATCAGCCGCGGAAGACACAGATACAGCAGCTGCGGGCAGTCCTTGAGGGACAGCCTCCCCTCTCTCCTGGTGTAGCCCGCCGTATACTGGAGTACTTCTCCCTCAACGAGAAGGGCACGGAAGAATATGAGCCCTTGACTCCCCGGGAGAACGACGTCCTTCAACTGATAGCTAAAGGCTTTTCCCGCCCGGAGGTCGCAAAGCTTCTCGGACTGACAACAAATACAGTGGCCAGTTATACAAAGACCATCTACCAGAAGCTCAACGTCTCCAGCCGTGCCGAAGCCGTCTATGAGGGCCTCAGGCTCGGTCTCATTGATCCGTATTAATTAGTTCCAGGTTCCATTATTCAGTCCCAAGACCCACGACCCATGACCCAGGTGGTTGGAGTTCCAGGTTCCATACGCCTACACCCCCGTACTCCCTCACCCCGTACTCCCCCCCCAATCGGGGGTGTTGCGCCTTGTCATCCACGGCTAATCTTGAAAACAGGGAGATTTCCAACGACACCCCATAGCTGGAGGAAAACCATGAAAAGATCTGTTTTTATTCTTGCGGTCAGTTTCATCCTGTCCTGGGCGGCCGCCGTTGCCGCCGGGCCCATCGCGCCGATGTTGCCGCTCAAGGATTACGGCAAGAAAGCCTTCGCGGCGGAGGGAAAAACCATCGCCGACGTGGAAAAGCAGCTCCCCACCGCCGAGCAGGTGAGCCTGCCAGCCTACCCGGACTCCCGGTACGGCATGAGTGGCAAGTCCAACGGCGTGCTCAGTTCGCTCCAGCTTCTGTCTAAGGACAGCCCCGACAAAGTCATCGCCTGGTACAAAGAGAAACTGGGTGCGGGTTGGCTCTATGCCCCCAACGTGGCCAACGCCGTCTTGGGGGAAGTGGGTGTTTTCGTCAAGACCGACAAAAAGCAGGTGGACGCCTTCGACCTGATGAAAACGATCTATATAACCCTCAGCAAGATCGAAAAAGAGGGCGACACCGGATTCATCGAGATGATGTTCGACGTCAGCGGCTACAAAACGATAATCACTTATAGCCTCAAGCCCCTCATGTGAGGTGATGACCATGGTTGGCAGGAGCATACTCGTTACCCGAGCAGTTTTTATTCTGGCGCTTATCCTGGCCTGGTCCTGGCCGCAGCCGGGCCGGGCCGGCTGCGTGAAACGAGCCCTGACCTCCGGCGAGAAGGCTTTCTACGAGCAGATAAAAACCGCTGCTGATAAGGCCCTCCCGGCCCCGGAAGGATGGCGAAGGAGAGATTCCTGGATGCACGTTCCTGAAACTGTCTGTGAAGGCTTCGAAAAAAATCCTGTTCGCTACCTCGGACAGCTCAAGTTCACCGAGATCACCGAGCTGGACCGCGTAAAAGAGGAGATGGGCAAAAAACAGAAAGTGCTTGAAGATAAGGTCATGGAAGCCTCCAAACGTGGAGATATAGCTGAAATGAGCCGGCTTCAGAACGAGATGCAGAAGTTTATTTCTGAAAGCCTGGATAAGCAGCGAAAACTGATGGAAGAGGCCAGGAAAGCCCCGAAACCGCTCCGGATGATCGCCAAATTCAGCGTGAACGACAAGCGAAAGGTAATCGGTAAAAAATTCGACATCGCTGCCCTGCCGCACACAACGAAAACTTTCGAGGTAGTGAATGGCAAGGGGACCGAACGTGAGACGGTCTCGAAGATACTTCTTATAGGTAACTGGAGAGTGGAGGATTTCATAAAGAACTGGAGCCTGATCCGGCCTGATGTGCCCTATGACGTCATCGGCGGCATTCACCTGGCATTGTCCGGGAAGAGGCAGCCGGTGGAGGACTATCTGTCAGAGCACGCCGATATCGGACTTCTTCAGAGTGCGACTCGATGAGGCCTTGTCACCGTTGATTCCTGAGGAGGTTTATTCACTGTGAGAGGTTGTATTCAGATGAAACGTTTCAAAAAAACGTCAGTGACTCTTTGCATGGCACTGGTTTTCCTGGGGAGTTCCCTTGCCCAGGCCGCCCCTCCCAGGTGGCAGAGAAGTACTCCAGCGAAGGGTGCTGTCCCCGAGAGCGCTGTGAGTGCCGAAAAACAGCCCTTCCAGGAGCAGTGTCCAACCGCTTACTCGGGATTGAAAGGTGACCTTCTGCCCACCTACTGGAAGGCGTCCGACAAGGGACAGCCCGCCGGGTTTTTAAAATCCCAGGTCCAGGACCGCTACCTCTACTGTGTTTACAGCATCTCATCAGGAGGCAGGCAGGTCCACGTCAGCGCGGTACGTCTCATCCCGGAGGGTTACGACTGCATATCCGACGGCGCAGGGAAGTTCGAGTGCCGGGAAAAATCCCAGGATATCCACCCCCGCAGATAGGGGGTCATATGTTTGAATGCAGACCATGATCATCCAAGGAGGTAATTAAAAATGAACAGCAAAATGTCCCCAGTCCGGATTTTCCTTCTGCTGACCATGGCGGTCTGTATGGTGTTTTCCTACACCGGGCCCGCCTGGTCCTGGGGGAAAAAGAAGCCGGACAACAGAAAGACCGTAGCGGTCTACGAAGTCAAAAGCATGGTGCAGGAAGTGGATCCTACACCCTACACGGAGTTCGTCACCACCACCCTGATAAAAAAAGGGAAAAAGGTCTTCAGGGTCCTTGACAGGCAGCAGTCGGTTTACGCAGAAAAGCAGCTCAACCAGCAGGGGATGACGACTGGTGACGCAGCCCAGTCCCGCTTGATCGGCGCCGATTTCATCTTCGTTGTCACCATTACCGAGGCCAACGCCCAGGCATCAAGGGGCGGGGTCGCCGGAGCCTATAAGGGTGTGGGCATTGAGAAAAGCGGCGAGAGGGCCGAGATCGGGGTGGATATAAGCGTTCAGGATGCCAAGACAGCCGAAGTCCTCGACTCCATTCACGTCACAAAAAATCTCTCTGAGGGAGGCTTTTCCGCAACGGGCCTTGGCAACCTCATCGGCAAGAAGTCGAAATTCAAAGGCCTCAACCTGGGTGTGGCCAAGGACAAGAAGACCGGCATCGACAAGGCGATCATGGCAGCCATCGAGGACGCCATCGGTCAGATAGTATCGAATTACGAGCCGGAAGATGAGTAATACGTTGAAAAGGAACAGGGACCTGGAATGAATAGAATCTGCGCAGTTCTGATAGCAGGTTTGCTGACCGTGCCCATGACATTGACATTGCCGGCGAATGCGGGCTCGGACCAGGCCGGCAGAGGGCGGGTGGTCATGCTGCCCGCAACTTCCCAGTGGTACGAGGGGGTAGCAGGTCACCGGCAGGGCTCTGCCCTCTCCAGGCAGGGTGCCTTTGGTAACGGCAACAGGGCTGTTTATCTCCTGGAACTTTCACCCGGGGCCGACTACACCCTGGGCCTGCGCTATCCTGCTGACTCGCCAATGAAACCCTCGGTACTGTTATATGACCAATGGCCCGGTGACCCCGGGGCAAAAAGATACAAGTTCCCCATGGGGCCTGTCCTGCGAACCAACTACGAAAAGGTCGAGTATCGCTGGAGGCTGGCGGTTTCTCCTCGCAGCGAAGGAAGCCTTGCTTTCCTCGTAGTCGATGCAAAACAGGGCTTTTCAGGAAAGGAAGGGCCGTTCAGGTACTTCCTTTACCTGACGACACCTTCTTTATCTCCCATGCGGCAGGCCGCTGAAGGGATAACATACCTTCGGGGCCCCTCGGACCTTAAGCTCTTCGGGCAGGCTGATTCCGTCCAGTACGTAGTTGAATACCCTTACAGAAAAAGAGAAGAGAATCGCCGCCGCGAACACGAGGGAGAACTTATACGTAACGGTGATTTCAGGCGGGGCCTCAGGTTCTGGGAAGAGATGTCATCTGAACACGGCTCAAAAGCCAACGGTCAGGTGTCTTTGGGAAAGGACGGACTGCGCCTGGGTAATATTGCAGAGGGAGAATTTGCCGGTGTCAGACAGTCCATAAAGAGGTATGTCAGGGAAGCACAGTCGCTGATGTTTACATCTGACCTGATGCTTTCAGGACCGGCCTCCAGGGACCTGAAAAAGAATGACGAAAGCCCCAGCCTGCAGATCAGCATCTGTTACGTGGATGAAAAAGAACAGGAGCACTGCGGGGAAAATGCCTACAGGTTCACTTTTACCACTGATTCCGGGCGTTCAAAAACCGGGAAACAGACACAAATTGCAGACGGCAAGTGGTACAGGTTCGAAAGTGAACTCCTGGAACTTTACCCGATGCCCGAGGTTATTGAGTCTGTCAGCATCAGTGGGCTTAACCTGGCCGAGGTCGAAGCCTGGGTAGATTCGGTTAGTTTAACTTTGCGGTAATCCCGGCTGTATTGTTCAGCCGAATGAGATGTTCAACCATACAGAAGGAGGAAATAATGATGGGAAGGAACTGGTTAGCTCTGCCAACTGCTCTATTATTTACAGCCACACTGTTTGTTTTTTCAGCAGGCGATGCCATCGCCGCCAAGGCGAAGTTCCGGGCCGGGGTCAACCCGGCCAGACTTAGCCTCACAGTCAACGCACAGGGGGGCATAACCGGTACCAAAACAGCAACAGTTGACGTTCACAGAACCCAGGTCGGTTCCAGTTACGCCTGCAACAAGATCCAGGCAGTTGAGGTCTTGAAGGGGACAGACCCTCTGCCCCTGGATGAGAGCCTTGTTCTTTCCAGGTTCAGCGGATTTCCCGATCGCAAGGGCAGGTGCTACTTCGACATCAACCTGACCGTACAGCCCTTCAGCGACGACGAGATACGAGGCGCGTGCCAGAGTGTCTCCGGCGGAACCCAGAGCTTGTTGATGGACGGTCTCGTGACAGCATGGAACAAGCCGGCAGATTACCTGACCTACCTCCGCGACATGAGAAGGAAGGGAGGCCAGGGCGGCGGAATACCAAAAAATACCTCACCAGTTAAATTTGCCGCAACCGTAAATTGCGCGTCGGCTGGTGCTTCCCGGGGCGGCGGCTTCAGGATCCCGAACATTGGAACAGGTGGTGTCGGCAGTGCATCAGGCGGAGGTTCAGCAAGTGGTGTGGGCAGCACGGGAAGTTCAGCCCAGTGCGATCTAACCGGTACGTGGGCCGGCTATAACAATGGACAAAGAGGAACAGGCTGGAAGTTTGACCAGATCTTTACTTCCGGAGGAAGCGTAACTTACCGGGCAACGCATCTCACTGCCCAGGGTTCACCCAGCGGCAGCGAAGGGGCCATGACGCGAAGTTCCTCGGGAAATTACCTCTTTCACACCCTTGCAACCAGAGTTCCTGGCGCCAACGCCACCTACCAGGCTTCCACCATGAGGATCTACGACGCCGATGCCAGCTGCAGCAAACTTACGGAAAGGCAGCTTTACGATTCAACGACAGGCATGGTCAACCGGCCGGGTAACTACTGGCTCCAGAAGGCCGGAGCTGCGCCCAGGCCTGCTGGTTCACCCGTGGGCAAACCGGCAGGGCCAACCACCTTCAGGCCCAGGAAAGCTCCGGCAAAACCAGGTAGTGGATTCCAACCGGGACCGAACACGCCGAAACCCGTAAACCCCTCGCCATGGAAGAGGACCAGATAATTGAAATTTGAAAATGCAGGAGGAACACAATGAAAAATTGCAGGGTTGTAACCGCTTTATTATTCATATCAGCCTTGTTGCTGCCGGCGCCGGTCATTGCCGGCGCCCTGGACCGGGGCCCAATGCAGCAGCGGTACAACCCTGCTGCTGAGGAGATGATCCGCATCCCGGGTGTCGTGGGCATGTACGAGCAGGACGCCCTGGCAACCCTCCAGCAGGCGGGTGTCGCCCCGGATATAAAGTACGAGAAGAAGTACAACGCAGACCTCGACGGCAAGGAGGGCACGGTGATCGACCAGGAGCCGGGGGCCGCAGGGATCGTAATGCTCGGCTCAGTCGTTAGTATCACTGTTTACTGGCCTCCAGCCATGGGGCAGGAACCCTCCGGCGGACAATACGGTGACGGCGGTGGGCAGTGGAGTGAACCGGCAGGCACAGTACCACCGGCTTACGAGGAACCGGCTCCCCAGTGGGACGGGGGCCAGCAGCCCGCAGGCGACGCCGGTTGGACGCCTCCGCC
>CAYVSA010000021.1:24095-29875 GCA_964454175.1 uncultured Pseudomonadota bacterium | reverse complement strand
GCCAGGTAGGGCACGACGTTAAAAACAATTATGATTATCTTGTGAGCAGCCATGGCCCCGTAGTTGATGGCATCGAACTTCTCCTCGGGTATCCTTATAAACCCCTTGATAACGCGGTAGATGAAATCGTGGGCAAACATGACCCAGAGGGTCCACCACAGCAGCAGTCCGATGTTTATTACGGTGGACCACCCCAGCACTCCCAGCAGTACGTCAACTGTCATCTTCTACCTCCTATTTGAGGAATTCATTTTGTCCGACACGGAACACTTTCTTTAACAGTCAGTTGCCTGAAAGGTGCAGCCAGGCCTGCCAACAAACCTGAATACCGATATTAACAGCATATTTCATGGTTTTTCCAGCCTGGAACATGGAACCGACTTGATCATCATTGACACATCAGACAGGCGGGTTATGATAGTTAATAGCGTGAGGGGAAACGTCGCCTCACGCCTGATTTTTTGTAGATAGACAAAGTCGGAGAGTATTTATGCCACTGCTTCAGATAAGAACTTTTCCCGACCCGGTTCTGCGCGAGACTTGCGAAGAAGCGGTTCCGGGAACCGAGGAGATAAAAAAGCTGGCTTCCGGGATGCTGGAGACCATGTACGCCGCCCCGGGCATCGGCCTTGCCGCCCCCCAGGTAGGCGCTACTGTGCGCCTTATTACCATTGACCTTAAGGGCCACAATGGAGAGCCTGACCCCCATGTCCTTCTCAATCCGACTATTCTCGAAGCCCATGAGGAGACTATCGCCTTCGAGGAGGGCTGCCTGAGCCTGCCGGAGCTGAATGTCTCCATTGATCGGCCCAAAGCCATTAAGATCAGCTTCCAGGACCTTGACGGGGCCGCAGTCGAGCTTGAGGTTGAAGACCTCCTTGCGATAGCCATTCAGCACGAGATGGACCACCTTGAAGGCCGCCTCATCCTCGATTACGCTTCTATCATCCGGAGGGACCAGTACAGGAGAAAAGTAAAAAAGATCCTTGCCGAAAGCGCGCCATGAGGCTGGTTTTCATGGGAAGCCCTGAGCTGGCTGTTCCCTCTCTGGAGGCCGTGGCCGACTGCGGTGACCTTGTGGGGGTAATAACGCAGCCGCCCCGCAAAAGGGGCCGGGGCCAGAAGACACTCCCTTCTCCGGTTGCCCTGAAGGCCGGCCGGATGGGGGTTGCGGTCCGCACCCCCCTGAAAATAAAAAGTGAAGCGTTCCTGGCCGCCTTCGCTGATATGAAGCCCGACCTGGCTATTGTGGTCGCTTACGGAAAGATCCTTCCGGTGGCGGTTCTCTCAATACCAAATTTGGGCTGCGTTAACGTTCATGCCTCCATCCTGCCTGAACTGAGGGGAGCCGCCCCCATTCAGTGGGCCATTGCCAGAGGCTATACGAAAACAGGCGTCACCCTCATGCAGATGGATGAGGGAATGGACACGGGCCCTGTCCTCCTGCAGTCCGAAACGGCCATCGGCGAAGATGAGAACGCTTCATCCCTGGCCGCAAGGCTATCGATCATGGCAGGTGACATCCTCAGGGAGGGCCTGCCGAAACTGGGAGGCGGCGAGCTGACACCCACCCCCCAGGATAACTCCACGGCAACGAATGCACCGATCCTGACCAAAGAAGACGGCAGACTCGATTGGCAGATGAGTGCTTCTGAGATTTCCAACAGGGTGAGAGGTTTTTCGCCCTGGCCGGGTGTATACACCTATATAGGCGGCAAGAGGGTTATTATCACTTCAAGCATACCCCTCGACGGTGGGAAGACAGCGCCCGGGGAGGTCGTGGCGGCAGGAAAAGACGGGATTGACGTTTCTGCAAAGTCCGGTATCCTTCGCATACTCTCGCTACGGCCCGAAGGCAAGAGAGACATGACAGCAGCCGAGTTCCTCGCGGGACGCAGGATAACTCCCGGTGACAGGCTGGGGACACAGGAGATTTTTTGAACGCAAAACCCAAAAAGAGGCTCTTTTTAGGCCTGCTTCTGGCCCTTGAGCTGTTTATCGCTACCGGGCTGTTTATCCTCTGGTACATACCCTACAGGGGCTTTACCAACATAGGAGGAGGCGTGTCGTCGGCTACAGGCTGGATCTTCGGTGGGCTGCTGGCGGTATTTTCCCTCTGTATAGTCATAATGGTCCTCACGATCCTCAGGGGCCGGGAGATGCCGGGTTCTAAACGTCTCCGCGGCCTTCTCATCCGATACCTGCTCCCCGTTATCACAGGCATAGGAAGGCTGTTCAAAATACCCAAAGACGACATAAGGCGCTCTTTCATTGAGATCAACAACGAACTCGTTCGATCTTCGGCCTTCAAAACGCCTCCCAAAAGGATCCTTATCCTCATGCCCCACTGCATTCAGAAAGATGTATGCCCCTACCGCATAACGGTGGACGTTGCCAACTGCCGCCAGTGCGGCATGTGTGATTTCAACGAGCTCACCGCAATATCCGAAAACCTCGGCATCGAGATGACTGTTGCAACCGGGGGCACTCTTGCGCGACGCGTGGTTATCGAGGCCAACCCCGAAGTGATCCTGGCTGTAGCCTGTGAACGTGACCTCTCCAGCGGGATCGCCGACACCTATCCCATACCTGTGATCGGGGTTCTTATCGACAGGCCGGAGGGGCCATGTCTGAATACGAAAGTCAGCGTCCAGAAAGTTCGCGAGGCCCTGGAGCTGTTTCTACCCGAGGAAATGATTTCAGGTGAGCGCAGACCGAAAAAAGCGGCAGCATCCTGAGACTGCCAGGTCCACAGCCTGGCAGATAATCAATGACTGGGACTCCGGTGCTGCTTCAATTGAAGCTATCAGAAAATCCCGGCTGTCCGGTTCTGGCCTCTCCTCAAGAGACAGGGCCCTGGTAACTGAACTCACACAGGGCGTTATGAGGCACCGCCTCATGCTGGACCACCGCCTCGATGCTATTCTGGACAAACCCGGCTCGACCCTTCCCGTTCCAGTCCTTAACCTGCTTCGGATCGGCATGTACCAGGTCGTTCACCTCATGAAGATACCTGCCAGGGCTGCAGTGAACGAAAGCGTTGAGATGGTAAAATCGAGCCGTTACAGGGGGCTTGCCCCCCTGGTAAACGCTGTCATGAGGAAGGCAGCAAATGCACCTGTGCCGCCGCTGCCCCAGGAGACTGAAGATCCGCTGCAGTTTGTTGCCCTTACTACCTCCACACCGAAGTGGCTGGTTGACAAACTCGCCTTACAGGTCGGCCTTTCCAGTGCAAGGCATGTTTTCCAGGTAATGAACCGCCCCCCTACGCTCACATTGAGGGTTAACACTCTTAAAACAGATCGCCAATCACTCCTCGACGAACTTGGAGTAATGGGGCTTGAGGCAAGAGCGGGCAGCCTCTCTGCCTCTGCAGTCATCCTGGACTCGGGCGGAGACCCATCCTCTCTTGCGCCTTTTATCGAAGGCAGGTGTACGGTCCAGGACGAGGGAGCACAGCTGATGGCCCCTCTGCTGGCTCCCGAACATGGTGGACTGGTCCTTGATGCCTGTGCCTCACCCGGCGGAAAATCTGGACATCTTGCGCAGATAATGGGAGATACAGGCCTTGTGATAGCTCTCGACAACAGCCTCTCGAGGGTCCGGATGACAAGATCCTCCATGGTCAGGCTGGGAATAGAATCCGTCGTCCCTGTTGTAGCCGATGTTGTGACTGCGCCGGGCTTGATGAAGAAGATGCCTGAAAAGATCCTGCTTGACGCTCCGTGCTCCGGTACTGGTGTGCTGCGCCGTCATCCGGAAGGGAAGTGGAAAAAGGACGCCGCAGGGCTGAAAAAGCTTGTGGAGATCCAGAAGGGGATCCTTGCTAACCTGGCAAGCGAGTTGCCAAAAGAAGGCGAACTGCTCTACACTACCTGCTCACTGCTTTCCGAAGAGAATGAAGAGGTTGTTGACGCCTGTATCGGGGACGGCCCTCTGGCCCTGGTCGACCTCAGGGGACGCGGCGTCGGATTGCCGGAAAACGCATTTACATCGAGGGGAGAGGTCAGGATCTGGCCCCACCTCCACGACTGCGATGGTTTTTACGCAGCACTGCTGACGAGAAGATGATAAGGATAAGTACTCTTGCCAAAATAGTTATGCTTGCCACGGCAATGCTTGCGGCCGCAGCCTTGAGCACATGGGTCGTGTTTACCTTTCTAACACGAGGAGGAGAGATCCAGGTGCCCGATCTGAAGGGTAAAGATATCCAGACGGCCCTCCAGATCACGAGCCGCCTCGATCTGGGCATGCGTATCGCGCGTACCGGCTTTGACGAGTCCATCCCTCCAGACCACGTGATCGCACAGGACCCGCGTGCCGGAACTAAAACGCGAAAGAGTCGTGTTGTCAGGGTCGTAGTAAGCCAGGGCACCCGAACCGTTCACGTCCCCAATCTCACCGGCCTGTCAATGCGCAGGGTTGAGCTCCAGCTGTCCCAGGCCGGCCTCAAGGTGGGCAGGGTAGCCAGAACCCACAACGACGACAAGGAAGAGGGGACGGTGGTTGCCCAATTCCCGGCCCCGGACGGCTTCACATCGCGGGGCGAGGGAATCGATCTTCTCGTCAGCGAGGGCAGGCGACCCCTCATTTACTACATGGAAGACCTCACCGGGTTCCCTCTGGACGAGGTCGCTGCAACCCTCAGAGTATGGGGCTTAAAAACGGGGCGTGTTAAGGAGGCTGGCTCCGACGAGCTGTTACCCGGTACGGTGATGGCTGTAGACCCACCCGAAGGGAGCGCTGTCCTGGCGGGGCAGACTGTTCACCTTACGGTAGCATCAGCCATGAAAAGAGAGCCCATTCTGCCTGTTTATATCTATCGGTATGAGGCTCCCCCTGGTCTCCTGGACAGGAAACTAACGGTGGTTCTGCTTACCAATGACGCAGAAAGTACAGTTTACGATGACACGGTACCAGCTGGTACTTCGGTATCAATCCCGGTTCCGGTTCCCGGCGGTGGCACTCTGCGGATAATGGTGGACGGATCACTTCTTGAAGAAAGAGAAGTTCCCTGATAAACAGGAGTGGTTATGAAAGCTAACGAGATCCAGATTGCCCCATCGATCCTGTCAGCTGATTTTTCCAGGCTCAGCCGGGAGATCGAAGCCGTGGAGCTGGCGGGAGCCGACCTCATTCACCTGGATGTAATGGATGGACACTTCGTCCCCAACCTGACCATCGGTGCCGGCGTTGTGGCAGCTCTGAGAAAGTGTACAGACCTTCCCTTTGACGTGCACCTGATGATAGAGGATGCGGATCGATATATCGATTCATTTACAAGAGCCGGGGCCAACATGATCAGTGTCCATGTCGAAGCGTGTGACCACCTCCATCGAACACTTGCCCGGATCAAAGAGGGCGGTGCTCTTGCAGGGGTCGCCATCAACCCTGCCACAGACATAAACGGCCTATTCTATGTTTTGAGCAGCCTGGACTTTATCCTGGTCATGAGCGTCAATCCCGGCTTCGGCGGTCAGGCGTTCATACCGTCGGCCCTGGACAAGATAAAGAACCTTGCGAATTTTCTGCGGGAGGTCGGGTCCAGGGCTGTCATCGAGGTCGATGGCGGGATCGGTCCAGACAACGCCGGAGAACTGGCTGAAGCCGGGGCCAGCATACTCGTAGCCGGCTCGGCTATATTTCATCATCCACCCTACGAAAAAGTTATAAACAGCATGAGAACAGCGGCTATCGAAGCAGCGAAATAATGTTTACAGCAAAAAAAACCGGAACCCTGGTTCCGGTTTTTTATTATTCTATAGCGCTATCCGATCACT
>CAYVSA010000021.1:0-23995 GCA_964454175.1 uncultured Pseudomonadota bacterium | reverse complement strand
CCCCTGACATTATCCGCCTGGGATCCGGGGGGAGCGACCCTGAGAAAATCCTGGAATGCCTCCCTGGCACCATCAATGTCTTTGAGGTCGTAAAAGAGTACGATACCCAGATTGAACCTGCTCTGGAAGTGATCAGGGGCAGCCTTTGCGGCTTTCCTGAACCGCAGAACTGCCTCTCCCGCCTGGCCGTTCCTCCGGTACATTACACCAAGGTCGGTCAGGACATCGGGGTTACCCGGCTTCAGGGCAAGGGCCTTTTCGTAGGCCTCGATGGATTCAGGGTAATTGTTGCTGTCAAAGTAAGTGTTACCCAGCTGGACCAGTGTCCCAACGTCGTTGGGATTTTTGTCCAATATCCTTTTGAGCTCGGTAATTTTCAGGGAGTAATCCTTCACGGGCGCCTGCGCGGGAGCCGCAGGGAACTGGCTCTGAGGAACTACCGCAACATTTCTGGTGCCGCCGGAGAACATTTTCGGCCCCAGTATGCCCACCATGAGCCCCACCACAATTCCGGCAACTGCGATAACCACGGTTTTCTTGCTGTCCATAAATCTCCTCCACAGGATAGTAAGGTGATTAATACAGTATGCAGTATTTAATTTCCAACCCTTTGTTTTCTAACTAAAACCCTAACAGAATTTCTCTGGTCCCGGGACGTGTCCGTTTAGAGATATTTTTTAACCTGCCCGGCAAGCTCGCGCTGCGAGTGATAACCAGTAAGCTTTCTGACAAGCCTGCCTTCCCTGTCGATTATGAATGTTGCAGGGATGCTGGAAATACCGCCGAAGGCCCCTGCCGTGTCCATATCACCCAGCGCCACCAGGTAATTTACCCCGTTCTTCTTCACGAAAGGCTCCACCACCTGTGCACCTTCACGGTCCAGGGCGACGCCAATGACCACAAGACCGCGGGACGCATATTTTTCATACAGGGCCACAAGTTCAGGAACCATCCTCTGGCAGGGCGGACACCATGTAGCCCAGAAATCCACCAGTATTACCTTGCCGCGGTAGTCTGACAGATTCAAGGTTGTCCCGTCCACGGACCGCAGCAGGAGATCGGGTGCGCCGCCGGTGACCGGTTCCTGGTCCACGTCCGGCCTGGCACATGCAGCTACAATCAGGAGCAGGAATGAAAGGGCGATGACCCTCTTCACTTTATCGGCCCTCTCCACAATGACCGCCAGACTGAAGGTCTCAAACAGCCGTTGATAATTATGAAATACCTGGCAGGAATAATATTAAGACAATTAATTAATAAGTGCGGTTTGCGTTGTGGTGCCAGAATAGATCCTTTCTTCATGACAACTGTATTTTCAGAAACTGGACAACTACAGTTTATAGCAAATGATATGCCATCTGCGTATATTAAAAATCCATTTAATTACAACATGTTACATAACAGCCTGTGGCCTGGCAGCGCATATTTTGCCCCCATGCGCGAAATTTGCCCCAGTGCTGACACATTCCCCTGGCAGTTGAAAGTTTAAAGTCGAAAGTTTAAAGTTAAATTTAAGTCCTGGATAAGTGAGCCACAGGAGGGCCTTCTGGTTCAATGAAACTGATTCTGATCATACTTTCCTACTTTATCGGTTCGATTCCCTCGGGCGTAATAATTGCCCGCCTGACCGGAGGCGCCGATCCCAGGACCGGGGGTTCGGGGAATATAGGCGCTACAAACGTCCTTAGAACTCTTGGGGCTGGCGCCGCCGCCGCTACTCTAGCCGGGGATGTGCTCAAGGGCGTGATCCCTGTGGTACTTGCAAAATTGTTCTTTCCTTCATTCCCCGATGTCATGCTCTTTGCCGGTGCTGCCGCAATTGTCGGCCACGATTTTTCCTTGTTTCTGCACTTTAAGGGGGGCAAGGGCGTAGCGACTACTATCGGGTCTCTCTTCGTCCTGAGCCCACCAGTTGCCGGCTTATGTGTGATCGTCTGGGTAGCGGTTGTAGGAATTACGCGATACTCTTCGGCCGGAGCAATAGCAGCAGCCATTGTCAGCCCCCTTTTCGCATGGTTCTCCGGCAGTGGGGGACTCACCCTTTTCTGCCTCGGGGCTGCTGCCCTGCTCACTGTGAAGCACAGACAGAATATTGGACGCATCCTGGATGGGACGGAAAAGAGAGTCTCATTCAGGAGCCGCTTATAGCCTGGACAGGAGATTCCTGGCGCGGCGATCTTTTTTCTTGAGTTTCCTTCCCGTCCTGACCGGTGCCGGCAGGTCGTCTTCGGGCTCAAGACCCTTGAGCTTCCTGATAACTTCCTCCTGAACCCTGTCCCACATACGCTCGGGGTAGGCACATACCACACCTGCTGATTCTGCTCTTTTTTGCAGAGGAACATCGGCTGTTACCAGAACATCCGCCTTTCCATCCCGGCACATCTCAACAATAACTTCATCAGCAGATTTGCCCTGCCTGGAGTAGATCACCGTCATACCCCTGACCTTTTCTCCCCGGCTGCTCTGATGCCAGGAACCGGCCCCGTCAAAGACGATCGTCAACTTGTGTCCCGTACCAGCCCGGTACTGTGCCAGCGATTCTATCAGTGCGTTTCTGCCCTCTTCCAGGTCCTGCCTGTCTGCCATGGCCAGCTCGGGCACCCGCCTTATCAGATTGTAACCGTCAACCATGATCCGCATTTCAACATGTCCTTTGCACCAGTTCCCTGTTATGCTATTAAGAGTACCCGGAGGAGGGGCCCTACTGAATGCTTCGCCTATTACACACTATATTTTTTATCCTTGCAATCTCAGCCATTGAACCAGCCGTCGTTACGGCGACTACCGATGTATTCCCCCTTAACCCTGGCAGTCACTGGATCTACACAAGCGACACAAGCGGCGGCGAATCTCTTATGGTGAACCGTACTCTCACAGTGTCGGGGATCACCTTCAGCGAAATGATCACCGGCTTGAAGAAACCTTTTTATTTTTTACGGACCAAAGACTCACTATACAGATTCGACGTACTGCCAGGAAACCCCCTTGAGGACACACCGGCAGTTCCCACCCTCCTTCTCAGGCTGCCCCTTCACGAAGGTGATACGTGGATCTCCCCGTGGGGCGAGGAGCCCATGTCCTTCACGGTTATGGACAGGGTCAACTACACGGTCCCGGCGGGTTACTATCCGGGGACCTTCAAAATCGGCTACAGGAAGGTTTCTGACCCCATCTACCAGGGTTACATATGGCTTGCTCCCGGTGTGGGTATCCTGGCGCTGCAGAACGACGAGAGAAAAATTGAACTTGCCTCGTTCAGCATCACAGAATTTTTACCTCCCGAACCAGAGAGCAGGGACATCGGCGAACTGGCCAGTTTCCTGAATATAAGCTCTATCATCAATCCCAAAAGAAGCGCTGGCGAAAATATTGAAAAGACCGATTCATTAAAAAGGATCGGTTCATTCCTGCCAGGGCTGATCGCGTCAATGCTGGCAATGGCCCTGTTTTTCGGGCTTGCCATCTGGATGCTGGGGTCCAGCAGGAGGATGGAGTTAAAGAATCTGCCTGATGTGGCTGATGGTGAGATGGTCCTCGCTTCGGCCATGGTGAGGGATGGACTTTACTCCGAAGCCGCCGATATAATGAGAAGACTTATAGGCAAAAACCCACAGTGGCCTGACCTCGTGGCCATGTTCGGCAAAACCCTGTTAAAACTGGGGAACTTCCAGGAAGCTGTTCTGGAGCTGAAGCGGGCCCTTACCCTGAACCCGGACCTGACCGACGCGCGCCTTGACCTGGCAAGGGCATACATCAAAACGGACGATTATTCC
Organism: uncultured Pseudomonadota bacterium; assembly: GCA_964454175.1. Lineage (GTDB taxonomy): Bacteria > BMS3Abin14 > BMS3Abin14 > BMS3Abin14 > BMS3Abin14 > CAYVSA01. Next base: position 20,222 of record CAYVSA010000021.1, on the reverse strand, counting down.
AGGGCCTTTGAGGAACTGGAAATAATTCTTGCTGACAATTCGCAGTTTGCAGACGCCCTTTGCCTGAGGGGGGACGTCCTGGCAGCACTTGGCAAAGTTGACCAGGCATCCGAGTCCTACAACCGGGCCCTGGAAATAAACCCTTCTTTTACCGAAGCTGCCAGGAAGATGGAAAAGCTTTCCCGGGAAAGCTAAGTATCATTTGTAAACCCATGGCATTCTCCTGTTCAGTACGGGAAAATCCTTCCTGATCCTTTCAACCTCACTCGGGACCAGGGCAACACTCAGCACCCCCTCACTTTCTGCGAGAGCACCCTTCACTTCTCCCATTGGATCCGCGCACAGACTCCTGCCGCCCAGCACAAGGCCGGACCCATCATCCCCACAGGCGTTGGCCGCGGCTACAAACAGCTGATTTTCCATAGCTCTGACACGCACAAGTTCAAAAAAATGCTCTACTCTGGCAGCCGGCCACTGGGCAGAAACAAGGATCAGCTGTGCACCATCCAGGCACAGCTTTCGCGAGATCTCAGGGTACCGCAGATCAAAACACACTAATAACCCGATCCTTAGCCCGGCACAGTCAAGAATTACGGTAGTGCTGCCTGGGATAAAGGCCATGTCTTCTCCCGCCAGGGGAAAGAGGTGCACTTTGTCGTAGGAACCTGCCACGGCACCCTTATCTGAGCAAAGGACCATAGCGTTGACTATGCCATCCTCGCGCTTTACCGGTAAAGATCCTGCCATAAATACACCCAGCTGCTTTGATCTTTCTGCCATCCACTTCAATACTCCTCCTGAAAGGTCCGCCATGGCAGCAAGGTCCCTGTAATAGAACCCTGAAGAAAACATTTCGGGAAAAAGGACCACATCTCCCCTGGACGTTTCAACACTTTCCAGTAAACGGTCAGCTGTGGCCAGATTCCTGTCCACCTCCCCGGGTGCGATCGCAAATTGAAGCAGGTGGATGTCCAGGGACGCGGGAGTTAAAGTTTCCGACATCTTCTTTCTCCTTTCACAGTAATCCTGTGATTTTCGTGCGGCTGCCTGTGTATTCTTTGACTTGATGGAGGTTTATACATTATATATACTCTTTCTGGATTAAATCCAGAAACAGGGTCCAGGGCTACTTCCCGGCGAGGCCGGCGAAAGCCCCGAACGATAATGTTTTTCAACCCGCAACATCAGGCCGCGAATAAAATATCTTGATAGTACAATGCGACAGCTGCAGCTCAAAGTACAGGATCGCTGAGGAGAAGATACTCCCTCAGGGTATAAAGGTCCGTTGTGCCAAGTGCAAGAATGTGTTCGTCGTCAAGCTGCCTGCTCCTGAGCCCTCAAAATCCCCTGCACTCGACCCGCAGCTCCCCAGCGAGATACCCTCTCCAGACGACACGCCTGACCTCCGGGAACCATCGGCTTCAGCTGTGGAAGATAACAAGGGGCCCGGACCCGCAGAAGAACCACTGCCGGAACCTGATGCACCAGTACCGCCTGTGGTCAGCCCTCCAGAATCTGGAGCGCCGGGGGGGGAATCTTCAGATGATTCTGACATTGACGATGCGTTGAGTTCGCTGATAGGTGAGCCTGGCGAAGAATCTTTTGTACCCGCCACCCCGGAATTCGGAACACCAGCCGGCGGGTCCGAAGGAGACAAACCAGTAGAAGAACCGCCCATCCCGGCTCCTCCCGATCACGACGAAGATGTACCCGGTGAACTCTCGCCTCCAGACAAACCGGATCCAGGCCCCGAGTCGCACCCTGCTCTCGATGAGCCCGGCCTCACGCCCCTCCGTGGACTTGGCAGTGAACCTGAACCTCCCGGTGTGGATGTCCAGACAGATCAGCAGTCTGCCACTCAGACACCGGGATCCATGGATTGGGGAAACATCTCCCTGGACCAGAGCGAGCCGGTTGAGGATGATTCAGGTACTTTAGGCATCACAACACCGGCGCCTGATCTCCTGCCTGATGATCCGGACGATCCTGACAAAGGGGAGGAGGAGCCGGCAAACTACGTTGAACCATCTACAAAGGTACGAAAGAAACCCGATGCGAAACCTTCTTCTCCCCGTAAGAGCTCAAAGGGACTTCGGTTGTTTCTCCTTCTTGTGCTCTTGCTGGCTGCCGGATACTACAACTACCCTTCCATCAAGGCTCTTATACCATCCAGGTCAGCAGAGATTGCCGAGAATATGGCAGTTGAGAATATTACAGTGGGGACCCTAAAACGCAGTGACGGGGCCATCCTGGCAACAATTCGCGGGCGGGTGACGAACGGTTTCTCGGTAAATAAAGGCATTATCAAGGTTCAGGCTATATTCAAACGTGAAGACGGTCAGGAGCTCGCGAAGATCGAATCTTTTTGCGGGAACCTCTTTACCGACGTGGAACTCGGGGAACTGGGGCTTCCCGAAATACGTTCAGCGATGAACAACGAACTCGGGCAGTCCCTGAGTAATGCTTCGATCCCCCCCGGCGGCAGCATCCCATTCCTCATGGTTATGGAGAACCCGCCGCTGGACAGCAAGGAAGTTACGGTCAAGGTTCTGGAATTTACCAATACACCCTGAGCTCCCTCAAACCAATCCCGTATCTTCGTCCCTGGTACATTCTTTGGTGAGCCCCCAGCTTACCTCGAAGGTTCCCAACTCGAAGTTTATCCTTAACAAATGACACTGCTTTCCTGGTGGCGGACTCTTTAAGCGGCTGCGTTAGTTTCCATCAGGTAAGGTACCTGAAAACCATATTCTTCAGTTCGTCAAAATCAAGAGGCTTTTCAAGGCATTCCTCAAAGCCATGCTCCATGACCTCATCCCGCTGGAAGGTGTTAATGAGTGCGGTAAAAGCCAGAACAGGTACACTGCTGAGATTCTCATCGCCCTTTATCTCTTGTATAGCTTCCAGACCGTTCATGACGGGCATCATAAGGTCCATGAGGATAAGGTCCGGCTGGACTTCTCTTGCTGTTTCCAGTGCAATTTTACCATTTTCCGCAGTAGCAACCTGAACTTCCAGGCTCCGCTTCAACAGGTCGTCAAGGAGCCAAAGAACATCCGGATTGTCATCGACTATAAGCACCTTCCTGCCTTTGCAGTATTCTTTTTTGTCCAGGATGCTGTACTTCATCAAGATCTCCCAAGATGTCCCAGGCATCTAAAGTGAATTCAAAGTAATGCTGCACTATCCGGTCCCCCAACCAAGCACCTGTCAAACATGAACCGCTCAGGCTACAGCAAGAATACCCCTTGCAATGGCCTCGAGCTCCCATATGTCAAAAGGTTTTCGGACGAAACCATCTACGCCCAGACTCATGACCTCCTCTTTAACTCCCTCCCAAACTGACGCGGTGACCAGAATGACCTTGGACGCCATTTTCATCTGCCGGATCTCCCGCAAAAGGTGAACCCCATTTAAACCGGGCATCAGGTAGTCAAGAAGGATCATATCCGGCTGTATCTTTTCCAAAATACCCAGTGCCTCGGTAACGGTGGCTGCAGAAAACACTTCAAAATCGTCGCTGAACAGAACGTTCATGCTCTCGACAATCCCCACACTGTCATCAACTACGAGCAGGACTTTCTTATCCATTAATTCGCCTCCTTCCAAATATTGCACCCCGACCCTGCCACGCACTGTGTTGATCAGACAATACGCACAGGGATTCAGCTTCTGTGAAAATTCCTCAGGGTGTTGATCAGCAAGAAACAGGCCAGAAATGGAAAGAGTATGTTTTCTGTAAATTCAAGAGGTTACAGGCATACAACAGCGGCATAGCTGCACATGATCATGTGCAGTGCACACATTCGTGTGCACAAATCAGTGCGGTTCGAAAACTGGCAGGCTTATCGTGAAATCTGTTCCTCTGCCCCTTTCACTTTGAACCGAGATGGAGCCGCCAAGATCCTCAATTATCTTGTTTGTAACGGCCAGCCCAAGTCCGGTTCCCTTGTCCTTGTTGGTAAAGAAAGGGTTAAAAACCTCATCAAGGTATTCGTCCGGGATCCCGAAACCATCATCGGAAATGGTTATGACTTCTGCCTCGGGCTCTCCCTGCTGGGCATTTCTTTCCGAACTGATGCGGAGTGAGCCGCCCTGAGGCATGGCCTGGACCGCGTTAAGGATCACGTTGAACATTGCCCTCGTCAGATAGTCCATGTCCGCCCTGACAGAACCGGACCCACCTGTAAAGTTCACCTGGACATCCACACCCCTCTTGTCTATCTCGGGTCCCAGAGTGTCCAGAACATGGTCAACACAGTCTTTCAGCCTGATTTGAGTAATGTTTAACGTCGGCTTTCGAACCAGATCGAGGAGATCTTCGAGGAGGTTGTTGACCCGGTCAAGCTCCCGGGGAACGGTCCTGTTAAACTTGTCCATGAAAAGTGAGTTTTCATGTCTTTCCGGTACGAGCTGCACAAAAGTCCTGATGGCTGTCAGGGGGTTCCTTATCTCGTGGGCCAAGCCCGCTGCCAGGGTGCCCAGGGCGGCCAGGCGGTCAGCCCGTTTCACCCGCTTTTCAAGCTCCTTTTTCTCTGTGAGATCGGAAATGAGTGCCAGGCGTCCAACCGTAGTACCGTCCCCCTCCTGTATATCGGTGGTCGTCATCTGGAGAGTGCGCTCCTGGCCATCCGATGTGACCCACCTCACTTCATCCTCTCTGGGGGTCCCGCCGCCGCCCGGTGCAGCCTCCATCACGGCCACGGCCGCCTGGCTGCCCCACACCTGGGTCGGTGTTCTGCCGAGAACATCCTCAGCTGGTGCGTCGAGGATACTTTCGGCCATCCTGTTAAAGGAGATTATTTCCCCGTCACTCCCCATTGTGACGAGACCGTTGGTTATTGAAAGGATAACCAGATCGCTGTAGTGCTTGAGCCGCTTTATTTCCCGGAGATTCTCCTCGAGGCTGCTGCGCTGCTGCGCAAGCTGGCTTACCATCCAGTTGAAGTTGTCGGCAAGGTCCTGGACTTCATCACCGGTCTTAACCCGGATCCGGGTCTCGAATTCCCCCTCCGAAACCTGCACTGCCGCGTCAACCAGGTTCTTTAGCGGTACTGTTATGCGCCTGGTAAAAACTGCCGATGCCGCCGCGCCAACCAGAATACCGGCAAGACACAGGAAGAAGACAAGCCATGTCAGCAGCGTAATCCTGTTGTAGATCCGGTCAAGCCTCAGGCCCAGGCGTACGCTGCCCCACGCGCTGCCGCCTTCGTCCATGGTGACTGATACGATGATATCGAGGCCCCGTCCGGAAAAACCCTCCATGAGACCTCCGGAGATAAGGGTATTGCCTGTTGCTGTCAGGGCCGGTTCCAGGTTTTCAGGCGCAGACCGGCTTTCAGCAGAGCCCTGCCCGGAATAAGCGGCCACCTTCCCCTCTTTATCGTAAAGGATAACGTAGGCTACCTCGGGATCGCGGCTTGCTTCCTCAGCTTTTTGCTCAAGCCCGACGTAGTTGTAGTTGAAAAAATCGTTGGAAGATGCGGCTGCGATACTGCCCGCCAGAGCAGTCCCAGTCCTCCTTGCCTGCTCTATGAGAAGGTCCCTGGCATGGTAGACAGATATCCCCCCCACCGTCAGAACGACAGCTACAATTATGGCTCCGAACAGGAATGTTAGTTTTTTCTGAAGAGTGGTACGGCCCATTTCAACCCTGCCGTCAGGGAGCGCCCCTTACCGATACTTGCCTGAGGGGCATGTATGGACTTCCGATGGCAGGAAGGTCTATGCCATGAACCCAGGCCTGGAAGACAGCCTGGGTGGAGATGAACAGGAGGGGTATAACTGGAGCATCATTCAGAACAGTACTCTCTGCCTTTCTATAAAGCCCGGCACGTTTTGCCGGATCTATCTCCTTCCTGGCTTTCTCCAGGAGACTGTCCACATCATGACGGCTGAAGTGGGTCAGGTTCGCGCTGGATCCGGTCTCAAAAAGGGGCGCCATGAAATCATCGGGTGAAGGTGCGTCAGCGTACCAGGCATACCTGAAGAGCGGATATTTGCCTTCAACAACACCTTTTTTGAACTCATCCCAGCTGTCCACAAAAACAGGGCTCACTTTTACACCAAGCCTGGCCATGTCAGCTGCGAAAAGCTCCAGTTCCCTGACTGCGAAGTTGGAGTGAGAAGCCGAGGCCAGATTCAGGTCCTCGAGGCCTCTGCCCTGTGGATAACCAGCTTTTTCAAGGAGCCTGGCGGCCTTTTTTGGATCATACTTAAGGAGGGCGTTGTCCGGCGTGTATCCCGGCATGCCGGGGGGCAGTATCTGGTTGGCCGGAAAGTGGCTGCCTCCCAGTTTTTTACTGACGTTTGTTTTTCTGTCGGTCCCAAGGGCCAGGGCCATCCTCAGATCCGGGTTGTCGAACGGCGGGACTTTTACATTCATGCCGTAGAACATCATTGAGAGGCGCGGCCTGGAGATCACATTGAAGCCTGTTTTGCGAAGCTGTGCCGGATCGACGGACCCGGGAAGGGGCGCGCCTTCGAGTCGTCCCTCCTTGAAGTCGGTAAAAGCTTTGTCCCTGTCACCACCCCTGTAAAGCACAAAGCGGATCTCGTCCAACTTTGGGGGGCCGCTGAAATAATCCGGGTTGGCCCTGAGGATGATCTCCTTCTCGTCTGCAGAGACAAAAACGAAAGGGCCCGTGCCAACGGGATGTCTGCCGTACATTCCGGTGGTATCCCTGGCGAGATTGGCGGGGATTATCTTGGCAAGGGGCGTGGCCAGGGAGGACAAAAAGGGCGCATAGGGCTCGGCGAGCCGGAGCCTTACCTCCCCCTCGGAAACAGCTTCCAGACCGGAAAGTGTTTCAGCCTTTCCCTCCAGGAGCTCCGAAGCTCCGTCTATGCGCTCAAAAAACATACCCTGTGCCGGCAGCTTGCCCGACCTGAAGATCCTCAGGATGGAGGCAACTACATCATCAGCAGTGAGTGGTTTGCCGTTGTGGAATTTGACGCCGTCCCTGAGGGTGAACAGGTATTCCCTGCCGTCCTTGCTGACCCTCCAGCTTTTTGCCAGGCCGGGAATTACCCTGAGGTTCCTGTCGTAGGCAACCAGACCGTCTCCAACCTGCTGAGCTATGTAGGAAATAGAGTTGGAAGAATCAAACACCGGATCGAATGTCGAAGCTATCCAGAAAAGGGGGAAGCGGAACACACCGGACGCTTCTGCCGGAGAGAGAGACAGGATGGAGGTGAAAAATATTATCAGGACCAGGGAGAGTGCCCCTGTGTAAAAACGCGCTTGCTGCATCAGATGTCAGCTCCGTACAACTCCGGGAACAGCCAGGGAACCCGGATGCGTAATTCGATCCAACTTTGATGGCTAATTAAAACTCTGAGACTGCCATTTAAACAGGTATTGAAGTTATATCTGAAATAAATGTCTTTTACCAGCGCATAGGTAGGAAAACTGCTTCAACGCACAAAGGGGGAGCAAAAGCTCCCCCTTATCCGGAACGGAACGATCTGCAAATGTCTCTTACAGGCCCCCACCACCCCCGCATGCCAGGGCCACAGATGCCAGGCCGATAACGGTAAGAGCAGTCAGTGTCAGCGTAGCGATAATCCTCTTCATTTCATGCCTCCTTTAATTACATGGGTTTCAGATCAACTGTTAACCCTTAAGAAGCAAGACTCTTGCCAAAACCGCTGACACTTCCAACTGGCTGTTTTTGCTGCTTTTTTGCGAATCGCCCCCACACGCGTCACACTTTTATTGCACACGATCGTGTGCAGTGTAACTGCTGCTGACATGGATTTCAGTGGAATTTTACTGTTAATTCAGTGAGATAGGGGATGTGCACATGATCGTGTGCACTAGTTCAAAAGTGTGTGCCTACTGCTGTTCAGGTATAATTATCCCCAGTGCGGATATTTTCTTGGTGAGCGTATTTCTGTGAACTTTCAGTAGCTTGGCGGCCTCAGACTGATTCCATCCGGCCCGCCTGAGGGCCGACAGGATGTACATCTTTTCGAAACGGTCCCTGGCAGACAGCAGACCGTCAGAAACAGGGCCAGAACCGGCCTCGGAGATCTTGCCGGCAACCGTTATCTCCATTGGGAGGTCCTGAACCTGGATCACCGAGCCTTCCGGCAGGAGGACTACGAGCCGCTCAAGAAGATTTTCAAGTTCCCTGGCGTTGCCAGGCCAGTGATAGGATTTGAGGACCTTCATGGCTTCGGGAGAAACCTTTGGCGTTTTTTTGCTCAACCGCGCGCATAAAAGATCCAAAAAGTGCCTCACAAGCAAAGGAACGTCCTGTTTCCTGTCACGCAGGGGCGGCAGGATTATAGGTATGACGTTGAGCCTGTAAAAGAGGTCTTCCCGAAATTTTCCCGCTTTTACCATCGCGGACAGGTCCTGGTTCGTGGCAGCTATAACCTGAACATCCACCCGGATCTGCTGTTCACCGCCAACCCGCATGAACTCCCTTTCCTGAAGGACCCTGAGAAGCTTTGCCTGAAGCTCCAGCTGGAGGGTGGAGATCTCATCCAGGAAAAAAATGCCGCCGTTTGCCAGCTCAAGCTTGCCCGTCTTCCTGCTGTGCGCGCTGGTAAACGCACCCTTCTCGTGGCCGAAGAATTCGCTTTCCAGGAGCTCCCGCGGGATGGCGGCGCAGTTAATAGGTATGAAGGGGCCCTTTTTCCTCTGGCTCCTGGAGTAGATCGCCCTGGCAACGAGCTCCTTACCGGTCCCACTCTCCCCTGTTATGAGCACGCTTGTGTCGGTCTGGGCCACCTTGTCTATTATCCTGAAAAGCTCGATCATAACGGGTGACATACCAACGATGTCCCCAAATCCTCCGAGCTTATCTACTTCCGTCCGGAGGAATGTTACCTCCCGCTCCAGGCTCCTCCTCCTGAGGGCCTTGCGGATCACCTCCTGCAGCTCCTCCTTGTCAAAAGGCTTGGCGATGTAGTCGTAGGCGCCCTCCTTTACCGCCTGGATACCCAGCCTGGCGCTGTCCGTTGCCGAGAGCATGACAACTTCAGGGGGAAAGGGCTGCTCCATGATGCGGCTCAAGGTTTCCATGCCGTCCATCCCCGGCATTGTAACGTCCAGGATCACAAGATCGACCTCGTCGTCCTCTATCCTTGAGAGGGCCTCGAGCGCGTCGGCAGCCTTGAAAACCCTGTAGCTCTCCTCAAGGAGAAGCTCGAGGGACTCCCTGACGCTGGCCTCATCGTCCACAACAAGGAGGCTGAACAGGTTTTCAGCTGTAGGTTCAGTGCTGATCATCGAAACCTCTTGACCTCGAACCGGTAGATCTCAAAGTTCTCATCAGGGCCTATGCCTGCTTTTTTTCTGGCAATGTCGAGCTGCTCATCCACGGTGTCGACACCGGCGAGATCGGGCAGCAGAACCCCTGTAAGTCCCCTGCTCTTGACTATGACACCGAATCTGGCAGCGTCAAGGTCTGATCTGTCAGCTACCGGTTCAGGGGGCGTCAGGACATCCACCGAGACGTCGAGACTGTCCAGTTCCTCAGGGGAGACGGGTGCGAACCGCGGGTCCCTGGTGGCAGCGCTCACAGCATTTTCGATGATCTCTTCGGCAAGATTTTCATGGACGGGATTAATTGTCCCGATACATCCCCGAAGCCTTCCGCCTGTTTTGAGGCTTACAAAAACCCCGGCCTGGCCAGCCGAGACCAGCTCGCGCGGCGGGGCCGGCCTCTTCCCTGCACGAACAAACTCCAGGATGGTCCTGTGTGCGAGTTGAACGTATGGGTGTTTTTCCCCTGTCACAGCCGCTTTATGACCTCCTGTAGACTACGTACTCCGCAAGAGCATTCAGACAGCTTCTGGATGTAGAGTCGGGGCAGGACATAACCTGCTCCCCTGCTGCTGCCGAGTACTGCCCGGCGATCTCCCTTGTTTTGTCAAATACGCCTTTAGACTCCATCATGGTCCGCATACGATCAAAGTCATCGAGGTCTGGAGTCTCCTTTAAAAATATGTCAGCCACATCTTTTTTGCTCTCTGTGTCGAGGCACTGAAGCAGCAGGATGATCGGCAGTGTAACTTTACCTTCCAGAAAATCTTTTCCCGTGGTCTTGCCAAGCACGCCGCCCTCTGCAGTGTAGTCGAGCAAGTCATCGATGATCTGGAAGCTCAGGCCAAGGTTCTTGCCGTAAGCCTCGAGCGCGTCTACCAGTTCACCATCAAACCCCGCAAGGTATCCTGCCGCTCGGCACGCTCCGGATATGAGGCTTGCCGTCTTGCCGTTTATCACCTCGATGTACTCTTCCACAGTTGTAGCTGTGCTGTAGGAACGGAGCAGCTGAAGCACTTCACCCCGGGCCATGGAAGTGGTTGCAGAAGAAATGGCCTTCAGTATCCCCAGGTGGCCGATCTCAACCAGGATGGAAAAAGCCCTCGAGTAGAGATAATCCCCGGACAGTACACTCGGCTCCGCTCCCCAGATGTGATGCGCCACCCGGTTGCCCCTGCGCACATCGGACTGGTCCACCACGTCGTCGTGCAGGAGGGTCGCGGTGTGAATGAACTCCACGGCCACAGCCAGTCGGTTCACGTCGTCCTTTTCGGCTCCCTCCCCGCAGGAAGCCGCCAGGAGGACGAGGAGAGGACGGAACCTCTTCCCTCCACCCTCAATAAGATGCTCAAAGATACTGTCGATGACAGGCACATCAGTCTTCAGGTACGCGTGAAGATGCCGATCAAGCGCCTTGAGGTCATTCTTTACCGGCTCACTGATGTCACCAAGTGTGATGTCAGGCCTCTGGCCGGAACTCATCTTGCTACCCGCCGTCTTCATCCTCGAATTCAAGCTCCTCCCCCATCATATAGGCCTGCATGGCTCGCGAGGCTACCCTGCCGTCGCCCATGGCCAGAATAACTGTGGCCGCCCCACGCACAATGTCGCCTCCCGCATACACTCCAGGAAGGCTGGTAGCGCCTGTTCTCTCGTCGATCTCCACATAGCCCCACTTGTTGAGATCGAGCCCTTCGGTTGACTTGGTGAGAAGGGGATTTGCGCCTGTTCCCACGGAAACTATAACGGTGTCGGCGTCAAGCACGAACTCGGAGCCTTTGATCGGTACAGGCCTGCGTCTGCCGGAATCGTCGGGCTCTCCCAGTTCCATCCGAATGCACTCCATGCCGGTGACCCATCCATCCTTATCACCTATCATCCTTACAGGGTTTGTCAGGAGTTCGAACTTGAGCCCTTCCTCTTCGGCGTGATGTATCTCTTCAGCCCTGGCCGGCATTTCCTTCCTGGACCGCCGGTAGACAATTGACACTTCCTCCGCCCCCATTCTCAAGGCAGTCCTGGCTGAATCCATTGCCACGTTGCCGCCCCCTATGACGGCAACTTTTTTACCGGTAGCAAGGGGAGTGTCGTACTTCGGGAAAAGGTAGGCCTTCATCAGGTTCGCCCGTGTGAGGTATTCGTTGGCAGAGTATACCCCATTGAGGTTCTCTCCCGGGATTCCCATGAACCACGGCAATCCGGCACCCACGCCGAGGAACACCGTGTCAAAGCCCTCTTTTTCCATAAGATCCTTTACGGCAAGGGTCTTTCCTATGACCATATTGTAGATGATCTTGACTCCCATCCGTTCAAGATTGTCGATCTCGTAGTAGACTATTTCCTTGGGCAGCCTGAACTGCGGGATGCCATACACAAGAACACCACCCGGCCGGTGAAGTGCCTCAAAGACAGTTACTTCGTGACCTTTGACAACAAGGTCGCCAGCCACAGTCAGGCCAGCGGGCCCGGCTCCCACTACTGCCACCTTCTTGCCTGTGGGTGTACCGATCCGGGGTATCTCCGATTCAGGCTGGTCCCTCTCCCAGTCTGCCGCGAACCTCTCCAGCCTCCCGATCGCAACCGGTTCGTCCTTGACGCCGATTATGCACAGAACCTCGCACTGGTCCTCCTGGGGGCAGACCCTGCCGCATACGGCTGGCAGAGCATTGCTCTCCTTGAGAACCCGGATGGATTTCTTAAAATCCCCCACTTCGATCGCATGGATGAAACCAGGGATGTCGATCCCCACAGGACAGCCTGCGACGCACCGGGGCTTTTTGCACTGGATGCACCGGGATGCTTCCAGCATTGCGGTCTTTTCCGGGTACCCCAGGGGTACCTCATCGAAATTCTTTGCTCGAACCGGGGGGTCCTGCTCCGGCATGCCCTGCCTTGGGATCTTCTCCTTTTTTGGCTTTTGCTCCTTCTTTTCAGTCATGGATATCCCTTCTTCACTCACCTATATAGGTTAAAGCCTCGATGGCCTCTCTTTCCTCCTTGAGATACATCCTCTGGCGCAACCTGAGCTCTCCGAAGTCCACCTGGTGCCCGTCGAAGTCCGGGCCGTCGACGCAGACAAACTTTGTTTCACCGCCGACAGTGACCCTGCAGGCCCCGCACATGCCGGTCCCGTCCACCATGATCGGGTTGAGGCTGACCATGGTCTCGATCTCATAGGGTTTTGTCAGCTTGCAGACCGCCTCCATCATGGGAACAGGGCCGATGGCCACCACCAGGTCAATGGGGCTGCCGTTGTTAATGAGGTCCTCCAGAACGTTGGTCACGAACCCTTTCTTGCCGTAACTCCCATCATCCGTGCAGATAAGGAGTTCACTGCTGGCTTTTTTCATCTCATTTTCCATGATCAGCAGGTCTTTGGACCGGGATCCCAGGATGGAGATAACCTTGCTGCCGGCATCCCTGAACCCTCTGGCGATGGGATGGACCGGCGCTATGCCAATGCCGCCTCCCACACAGACCACCAGGCCCAGTTTCTTCACATGGCTGGGTATTCCCAGGGGACCGACGACATCTTCCAGAAAGTCGCCTGAGGACATGGCTCCCAACTGCATTGTGCTCTTTCCCACTTCCTGGAATATCAGTGTGATGGCTCCTCTTTTGGGATGGCTGTCCGCAACGGTCAGGGGTATTCTCTCTCCCTCTTCGTTGATCTTGATTATGACAAACTGCCCCGGCAGAGTCTTGGAGGCAACGTAAGGAGCCTCCACCTCAATGGAATGCACATCGTGTGCAAGACTTTTCTTGTCAGTGATCTTAAACACGGTATCTCTTGCCTCCTCCCCTTGATATATCCCGGCGACCCCTCCTATACAAGAGGATATCGCATTTGAATCCAGGCATGCCTGTGCTCGGCAAAAATAATGCGCCCGACCATTGGCAGATGCCCGGGCACGAACCGGTAAGGTATCACGAATTCCGCGCTCAGGCGACCCTCAAACAGGTTCCCGGCGCAATCTGGCTGTCATCGGTTCGGCTGCCGGAACCGGGCACACCTCTTCACTGCCCGCGGGAAAAGACCGATACGACAGCCGCATTTTATGGCCGGACTTTTATATGGAGCGGACGGTCCAATGTCAAGGGGGTTTAGCTCATGTTGACGACCAAATCATGGTCATGGTACTTTTTGCGGGGTATGAAGATAATCTCGGCAGAGCTTTTTGATCAGGCATTCAACACAGGTCAGCTTCCCCACATCGCCTTGCCGCAGGTGGCTGTGATGGGCCGTTCCAACGTGGGAAAATCATCCCTGCTGGCGAAGATGATGCGGCGGAAAAAACTTGTAAAAACAAGTTCTACACCGGGCAAAACCAGGGGGATATTCTTCTACCTGGTTAACGGCTCTGTTATGCTGGTGGATCTTCCGGGTTACGGCTTTTCCAAGGCGCCGAGGGCAATTGCATCTGGATGGAAGGATCTGGTGGAAGCTTACCTCGACAGGGATTCAGGGCCCGATCTGGCACTGCAGCTCATCGACATCAGGCACCCTCCCACTGGCAACGATCTTGCCGTAAATCACATCCTGACCCAGAGAGAAATACCGTTCCTCGTAGTCGCCACAAAGGCTGACAAGATCTCCCGGTCAGCTGGTCTGCGATCTATTTCCGTAATAGCCCGTGATATATCCGTTCCCTCGGCGGACGTTATTCCCTTCTCGGCGAAGGATTCGTCCTTCAACCCGGGCAAACTCTGGGATAGTGTGATAAAACGTCTTGAAGTCAGGTAATTGCAGACAGAAAGTGCATCAATCGGCCTTCCCCGCCTGCGGGACAGACCTGCTGTAGCTTCTCGGTTTGTGACACCCCACGACACAGCGCCCCCCGTTTTCGGTGGGAGTATAATCAAGGGCAAAGAACAGGATACCGTTGTGCCTGTACTCCTTCACGAGGTTAAACCCCTGTTCGGAGCCATGGGGCTGGTGACAGATGGAACAAGACCGGGCCTTGCCTCTCCTGACAATACCGTATTTGTTGGGCTTCAGCTCACCCATAACATGGAGGTTATGAAGGTTTTTTGAACCACTTCGGAATCCGGTGCTCCGGGCGGGACCGGTTACCAGTTCCGCTTCATGGCACTGGAAGCAGAGCGAATACATCTCCTCGACGAAAGTGCCCGGGAACCTTTTTGTCTCGTAGTGCTCGACCAGGAGTCGAGGTTCTTCAGAGGCGTGGGCTCTGTGGCAGTCAGTACAGTCTCCCTCGGTTAGTGCTGTGTGCGCTTTGCTGCCGGGGTTTTCCGGCACATCATGGCACTGAAGGCACAGGCCCGGTGTTCCCTCCACCAGAAGAGCACTGTTTTTTGAAGCGTGAGGATCGTGGCAGTCGGTACAGCTTCCGTCTGACACAACCTCGTGGACAGACTTTCCCTGACCAGGGTCATCGTGACATTGGAAGCACAGCTCAGGCAGGGTTTCTACCAGCAGCGAACTGTTGTTTGAGCCGTGAGGATCGTGGCAGTCGGTACAGTCACCATCTGACAGTGCTTCGTGGACCGATGCACCGTCTTCTGGACCGTCATGGCACTGGAGACACAGGTTGTTCCCGTCTTCTACCAGGACCAGGCGGCCATTATCACCGTGATCATCGTGACAGTCCTCGCACCCATCGTCCTCCAGGGCGGAGTGTATGATCTTGTTCTGCTGCAGGCTTCTGGTCCAGTCCTCATGACACTTTGAGCACTGGCTCCATGCAGTAGATGAAAACAGCAGAATGACGGCCGCTGCGCACAGAGTCAGCACTCTGGTGATTATTGACATAAAAACCTCACGGTACGACTGAATTCACCGGTCCCGGAGAACCCGGCTCAGCCGTCCTGAAAAAAACCATCGGTGATCAAACAAACTGGGATTTGCTACCAGACACCAGACTTTATGTCAAGCTGTAATTTTCCCGGACAACCCTCTTTATGACTTTTAGATCAAGGACTTACATCATTATCAAGAGAGCTCCGCAAGGCGGGCCATGGCTGCTGCAGATGTTTTATGTTTGCCAGGGTAGTATCACGGCTGGATCGGGCCGCGGTTGTAGGAAGCACTCTTGTGACAGTCGACAAGGCACCTGCCTCCCTGCGGCTCCGGAAAGAATGTGAGGGTCCTGCACACAGTTTCAGTACAGGCGATATACTTTTTCAGGTCAAAGGGCCCAACTGCCCCGTGAGGGTCGTGGCAATTGGCACATGATCTCGATCTCCCCCACAAAGTCAGTCCTTTTCCCTCGTACCGGACGGTACCCACAACATGCACGGTGTGAAGGTTCACCTCGCCGTTCCTGAACCGGGTATCGCTGGCATCTTTTCCCGTTACCAGGAAGGTGTCGTGACATTTAAAACAAAGACTGTATTTGTCCTGGCTGTAGGCGCCTGGAAACAGCCTGTCATCGTATACATCTTTCAGGAGCCGGTACTCTGTTGAGGAGTGCGGGTCATGGCAGCCTGTACAACTGTATTCCACAAGGGCTGTATGAGCATTCTCTTCACCGTTCAGCACAGCGTGGCAGCTGTTACAGATCTTCGACTGTTCAGATTTCAACAGCATCCCGAAACTCGAACTGTGGGGAGTGTGACATTCACCGCATCCTTTTTCGGAAAGCGCCCTGTGGACGTAAGATGCCTTCACAACGGTGCCGTGACACTCCAGGCAAAGATCGGTAAAAGGTTTTCTGGTCAGGCCAGGCCCACGTGAGCCGTGGGGATCGTGGCACGACAGGCAGGCTTTCTTATCCGGTACATGGGCCAGGGAGCCATCCCCCGGGCTCAGGTGACAGCCCAGACACAGTTCAGTTGATTCGGATGTGAGGGTCAGCTCGTTGGTCTTACCGTGGTCGCGATGACACGATTCACATTCCTCTCCAGCAAAAGGGGAGTGCAGCACGCTCCGAGTGGACACATGGTCGATCCAGGCGCCGTGACACTGGCTGCATGTGATTGACCCTGACGCACCCTGTGCAAAGAGCATCAGGGCGGCAGCAGCGCCCAGAGTCAGTACAGCTTGTTTTACAGATGCGGATGAGAACAAATCAGACCCTGATCAGCTGGTTCAAAAGTTGAGCATCTCCAGCCATCCACGCCAGGACGTCCTTGACAGAACGGCAATTACCCGAAAAGATAAAGCTCCAGTCAGGTGAGAAGCTGTGGTCGTTAATAGTAGCTCAAACCGGGCCATGGCGAAAGACTCAACATGATATCGTGAGGCTAAGAAACTGGCAGACGAAATTAAAATCCTTCTCGTTGATGACGTAGATCTCTTTTTGGACCTTGAGAAAAGCTTTCTGGCCAGGGAGTCACTTACGGTGTTCACGGCGCGGTCGGGCGAAGATGCCCTGGAGGCCATGAAGCGGGTTGAACCTGACCTGGTCCTGGTGGACCTTTTCATGCCTGGCATGAACGGTGATGAGGTCTGCCGACTCATCAAGGAAAACCCCGCGACCAGCAAGACTCCGGTTATAATGACCTGTTCGGACACCGTTGAAGGCGTTCTGGAAAGATGCTACGCAGCCGGATGCAATGGCTTCGTGTCAAAGCCCATTCAGCGCGACACCCTCCTTGCCACCATTGAAGAGAATCTCAAGGTCGCTAAAAGACGATTTAAGAGGGTGCCTGCAAGCCTCTCCTGCAGGGTTGTGACGGACGGCCATTCAACAGGCTGCATCATCACAAGTATTGCCCTGGGTGGTGCCTTCATTGCCATTTCACCGGCGCCCGGAAAGGGCAGATCGGTCGAACTGTCTTTCGAGCTCCCGGACACAGGCTGCACTATCTTCACCAGGGCGGTTGTGAGGTGGACTTCTCCCGGGAGGGAAGGCTCGTCAGAAGGTATCGGCATCGAGTTTCTCACCCTCAGTCCAGAAGACGAAAACCGTCTAAAGAGTTTTCTTTCCATGATGCACAGAGATTCAAGCCCTTAAAACAAGCATTTCCGGACCGCCCTGGTAACGGCAGGGCAGGAGCAACGAGATCGCCAGACTAGAGGGAAAAACTACCGGCCTGAAGCCCAGCCAGATCCGCCGGCTGCAGCGCCTTGGAAAAACCAAGCCCCATCCCGAAGTGATCATCTATCCGGAAACGCTTAAAACGCTCACTGCTCTTTCCCGCGACACGGGCAGGCAGCTCGGCGTACTGATAAACCGGGCGGGGGCCGTGGAACTCGTCCTTGCGGGGAATCCGAAAGGCATCCTGATACCAGACCTTTCCCGATACCGGGTCAGCCCGGGAAGGCTCAAAGGCCTTCGCCTCGTCCACACACACCTGGAAGACTCTGCCCTGTCCAGGGAGGACCTGACTGACCTTCTGCTCCTGCGGCTGGACATGATCATTGCTGTGCACACCAGAAAAGACGGTCTCCCCGGAAGGGCTCACCTGGGTATGCTCGTACCAGCTTCTGCAAACCGCTGGGAAGTTCGATCATTTCCGGACTCAGCCGGCCTGCCCCGCAACCCGGCAGAACTCATCCGAGAAACGGAACAGGAGCTTTCCCGGCACATCGGCGGCCGCATCACCGAAGGCGTTACCAGGACCCTGCTTGTGGGACTCAAGGGCTCGGCTTCCATAATGGCTGAAGAATCCATGGAAGAGCTATCCGAGCTGACAAGGACCGGCGGGATGGAGGTCACCGGATCAGTCATCCAGCCCAGGGGCAAGCCCGATCCGCGCTACGTTGTAGGACAGGGCAAACTCAGGGAAATAGCCATCGAGGCACTTGACCGCGGGGCCGAGATGCTCATCTTCGACAGGGAACTGTCTCCCTCGCAGCTCAGGGCCATATCGGAAGTTACTGAGCTGAAAGTCATAGACCGGACAATGCTCATCCTGGACATATTCGCCCGGCACGCCCGGAGCAGGGGTGGCAAGATCCAGGTCGAGCTTGCCCAGCTTCGTTACCTGCTTCCCAGGCTGACCGGCAAGGGCACAGCACTTTCACGCCTTGCGGGGGGCATTGGAACCAGGGGGCCAGGGGAGACAAAACTTGAAGTTGACAGAAGAAGGATCAGGAATCGTATTGCAACACTCAAGCGGCAGCTTGAGCATCTCAAGAAAGATCGGTATACCCAGCGCAGGAAAAGGAGGAAGAATAAACTGCCGGTGGTTTCCATAGTGGGCTATACGAACGTGGGCAAAAGCACTCTGCTCAACACCCTCACGCAAAGCGAAGAGATCGCCGAGAATAAACTCTTTGCGACACTGGACCCTGTCAGCCGAAAGCTGCAGATGTCTGACCATACCGCATGCCTGCTCACAGATACAGTCGGGCTCATCAGGGACCTGCCCCCCGAGCTGATGCGCGCCTTCGCTGCTACCTTTGAGGAAATAAGTGAGGCCGACCTGATACTTCATCTCGCGGACTGTTCCCACCAGGACCTTGAAAATCAGATCGTCACTGTCAACACCACACTGGATGAAATGGGACTCAGCCACATTCCGCGGCTCCTGGTGCTCAACAAGGCTGACATTGCAGACAAGTCAACTCTCGCCAACATCGAGCGGCGTCATGCGTCATTCTCCATCAGCGCCAAACGCAGGAAAACCCTGACCCCTCTTCTGGAATCCATCAGCAGCAGCCTCAAGGAACTCGACCAGGACATCACCCGGGCTCCCTGACCATCATCCACCGACCCGGAAGTGTTTGCCCTGGAAACTCTTTCGTGTAAGCAGCTTTTCACTGATCTTTGCTGCAACCCCCGGTCGTGAAGGCCATTTCGGCGCAACAAGCAGGTCCTCAGGGGCATCTGCAGCGAGCCTGTGGATCACTGTGTCCGGCCGAAGCCTTTCGAGAAAATCAGCTGCAACGGCAGAATATTCATCGAGGTCGAAGGTCGTCAGTTCACCCCTGATGCAGGACTCTGCCAGGGGGGTGCCCATTATTACCTGAAGGTGGTGCATCTTGACTCCCTCAACACCCTGGTCGGCCAGGAAGCGTGCAGTTTCCATCATGTCTCCGTGATCCTCCCCGGGAAGCCCCAGTATCACGTGTGCACACACGGGAATTTCCTTTTTTCGCGCCTCGGCCCTGGCCCTTATGAAGGCAGCAACATCGTGTCCCCTGCCGATCGCGGCCAGGGTAGCATCCGAAGCACTCTGGAGACCAAGCTCAAGGAAAAGCAGTTTTCGGCCGGAATAGGGAGTAAGCACATCCAGAATTTCACCATCCACGCAGTCGGGCCTTGTCCCCACAAACAGACCCACAGCTCCATCAAGCACTATCAGCCTGTCCACCATGGACCTGAACTTTTCGGGAGAGGTGTAGGTCCCGGTTCCAGCCTGCAGATAGATCATGTACCGGGACTTTGGAAACACCTTGAGGTGGTTCCTGACCTGCTCCACGGGGTCTCCCCCGGTAAGAGCATAATGCGGGACGAAGCTTTCCGGATTGCAGAAAGAGCAGCCGTCGATGCCCACTGTTCCATCCCGGTTAGGGCAGCCGAACCCCGGGTCCACCGGGACTTTCCTGACCGGCTCACCAAAGATGCTGCGCAGGTATCCGGCAAGAGACCTGTAGGGGAGAGGCGGCTGTTGACTCTTTTTCATCATTCTGCTAGTCATTGACGGCTATTATGAACAGTTGCCGGACATTTTTCCACCCTCGGTCCGCCGCAACAATAGCCGGGCACCTGTCGCGGCAATTAAGAAAAGGAGTTCACCATGGGAGATGACATGAACCTGGAAACAATGAAAGTTGCAGACTTGAAGCAGATGGCAAAGGAAATTGGACTGACTGGCTACTCAGCCATGAAAAAAGCTGATCTTATTGCTGCTATAACAAGCGAAAAAGCAGATCAGGCTGCCCCTGAAGAAGCACCATCTGAAGAGGTAACGGCCGCGGAAGCGCCAGCTGAAGAAGCCGCTGCCGAGCCAGCACCGGAACCGGAGCCTGTACCTGAAGAAGCGCCAGCTGAAGAAGCCGCTGCCGAGCCAGCACCGGAACCGGAGCCTGTAC
>CAYVSA010000020.1:18713-30381 GCA_964454175.1 uncultured Pseudomonadota bacterium | reverse complement strand
GTCACTTTTGCACAAAGGCTCTGACACTATGTATACGTTGATTTTATTGGTGCCCCTCGGCGCAGTGCATGTACTGACAGCACTTTGCTCGGGACTACTCTCCGCACTCGCGGCACGCGATTATCGCAACAAGGCCTGCCACGAGCAAACAAAGAAACCCGCCTTTTTCAAGACGGGTTTCTTTGTGCGTCGAGTGGTGGAGACGATGGGATTTGAACCCACGACCCCCTGCATGCGAAGCAGGTGCTCTCCCGCTGAGCTACGTCCCCTTAAATTTATAAATAGCTTTAACCAGGGTTGATTACAGGCCCTGATCTAATCTCAGAAATCTGCGGATTACTTTTCAGCGGCATCCTCGAGGCTCTTGCCTGCTTTCTGGATGTCTTTTCCCAACCCCTCCATCGTGCTGCAGGCGCCAAGGCTCACTGCCAGGAAAATGACTGCTATTACAGCTGATAACCTTTTCATCAATGTCCTCCATAACTGCCCCCTGCAACATTACACCTGAAAAGCTACCGGATTATAACAGAATGAAGATGATATTCAACATACAGACAGACAGTGCTCAGCGGTAAAGGAGTTTGGGGAGAAAGGTCGTTAAGGGCGGGATGTAGGTTATCAGGAGCACACCGACCAGAAGGACGAAAAGAATAGGCAGTATCGACCGGTAGACCTCCGGCAGCGGCTTGTCGAACCGATAGGAGGCAAGAAAAAGGTTCATCCCTACCGGGGGGGTAAGGTAGCCCAACTCGAGGTTGGCCAGGAAAATTATCCCCAGATGAACCGGATCGATCCCGAAAGCCGCACCCAGTGGGACGATGAGAGGCACCACCACCACAATGGCCGAGTAGATATCCATCAGGCAGCCGACGACTATCAGAAAAACGTTCAGGAGGAGCAGGAACACCAGGGGAGACTCGATGGTGCCGGTGACCAGGTCAACCATGCGGGAAGGGATCTGGGCATCCACCAGGTAGTTGGTAAAACCGAGGGCAACACCCAGGATGAGAAGCACACCACCGATCAGCAGCCCGCATTCTGTCAGCACCCGACTGATATCACGTGACAGCTTCAGATCCCGATGAAAAAGGGTCTGTGTCATAAAGGCGTAAAGGGCGGTCATAGCAGCCGACTCCACCGGTGTGGCCAGGCCGCTGAAAAGAGATCCGAGGGCGACCAGGGGCAATAGCATTTCCCATTTGGCTTCCCAGAGTGCCTGTCTCACCTCTTCGGGTTTGAATCTCTTCCCGGTTGATTCGACCCTCGGACATTGCCGGGCACCCCACCAGGCGGTCATGGCCACCAGGAGGACCCCGGGGAGGACCCCGGCCAGAAAGATCTCTTCCAGGGAGACTTTTGCGATGATGGCGTACAGGATCAGCGGGAGGCAGGGAGGGAAGAGGAGGCCCAGGGAACCGGAGCCGGTCAGCAATCCAAGGGCCGACCGCTCTGAACAGCCGGACGCTGTCAGTATCGGCATGAGGAGCCCTCCCAGAGCCAGGATGGTCACCCCGGATGCTCCGGTGAAGGATGTGAAAAAGGCACATATAACGGCGGTTATGATGGCCGGTCCGCCTCTGACACCACCAAGACTAACCTGAAACAGCCTGATTAGTCTCCGGGGGGCGCCCCCTTCCGCCAGAAAATAACCAGCCAGTGTGAACAGGGGGAGGGCCGGAAGAGACGGGTTCGTAACCAGGCGATACTGGTCAAGGGGAATGGAGGCGATGGGCAGATCCGCCCCCCAGAAGAGGATGACAGCCGCTCCTCCGAGGAGGACGAAGACGGGGGATCCAAGGGCCGTGGCCAGAATGAGACCGGCCAGGGCAAGGGGGACCAGGACGGCTGGAGAGAAGGGCGGCATGAGGCCCGCCATGACGATCGTCCCCGCGATCAGTGTGACCAGGAGCCGCCCGGACCACCGATCAGCCGCATACCGGAGGATGTGAAGGGAGATCATGGCGAAACCCACGGGAATGCACAACTGCACGATCCAAATCGGGATGCCGTAGACAAGGATCTTCCCGCCCAGCCGCTCCGCTTGAATGAACTGAACGCCGGCCACACCAAGCAGGGCCGTGACAGCCAGAGCAAAAGCTCCGCTGTATATCCGTGCGGCGGATCGATAAGGACCCTTGAGATAATCGGTAGCTGCAGAAAGGGAAAGGAGCCGGTTTTCCCGGGCAGCGATGGCACCCCCTGCCATAGACACCACCAGGGTCAGGTGCTGGACCAGGGAGGTCGAAGCCGAGATACCCACCTTGAAGACCGCCCGCAGGACAATTTCGGCCAGGGGTATCAAAACCATGGCCGCAAGGGCGATGCCGATCAGAAAGTTCTCCCCTTGTTTCCAGAATCGGGAGAAGCTGACGGGGCCATTTCCTCCCACTGTCCCGGTGCTGTCCGGTACAGCCTCCCTCATTCGGGCTCTTTCCGTTCAGCCTCCCGATACTCCCTGATGAGCCGCTGCACCTCGTCGAAGATCTCCTCGGGGACCATGGGCCCGCGGATCTTCGGGTAAACTTCCTCGGCGGCCGCTTCCCAGCGTGCCTCTATTTCCGGGCCGACATCCTGAACCACGAGGCCCCGCTTCTTCATGGCCTCAACCGACTGCTCTGCCTCCAACCGGCTCTGGGTTCGTATTTCTCTGCCCGCCTCGGCAGCCGATTCCAGGATGAACTCCCGGTCCTGGGGGGTGAGGCTGTCCCAGGCCTTCCTTGTAACGACAGTGGCTCCCATGAGAAGAGCCCAGTTGACCTCCAGCATGTATTTGGCCCGACGGTAGAACTGACCAGCCAGAGCGTATTGGGGAGTCGTGGGAACGGCATTGATCATGCCGGTCTGAAGACCCGTCAGGATGTCACTGGCCTCCAGTGGGACCGCATGATAGCCGGAAGCCTTCATCAGGTCTAACTGCTGGGTATCGCCGGCCCAGACGAAGGTTTTCATTTTCTTCAGATCCTCTGGATACCTTATCGGTTTGCTGGTGAAAAACCTTACCCAGCCGGCATCACCCCAGAATAAAGTCACGAAACCCTTGTCCAGCATCTTCTTCTCGAGTGTTGGGCGAAGCTGCTCCAGTACATGTTCCATCTCCTCGAGGGAGCGGAACATCATCGGCATGTATTCGAGGACGTTGATGGATTCGTCTATTTCCGATAATCCGACGACGGTCAGCATGGCCGCCTGGAGCTGGCCGATCCGCATCCTTCGGATCACGTCAAACTCACCGCCCATGGTCCCGTCGGTGTAGATTGTAAGAGTGGCTCCTCCCTCGGGGGCCTGCCGCCATTTCTGGCCCATCATTTGAAGGCTCTGATGAAAAGATGAGCCCTTTGGAGCCAGTGTGGCCATACGGATCTTGAGGGGCTTTCCTGCCGTGGCCCAGGCGGTGCTCACTTCCCCATCTTGTCCGCCCGCTATCACAACCAGGACCGTCAACATGGCCGTTACGAGCCTGATTTTCCACTGTCTTCTTTTCGATCCGTTCCTCATTATTGTCTCTTACCTCCGGTTCGGTGGGCTATTCCAGAAAAAGATCGTCTATCCGGGACAGGAGCCAGGCTGCCCGGCGCTGCATGATCAGGTTGTTCAGACGCCACTCCGGTACTGCGTCGGCATCAATGGCCAGGGCCCTGTTTAGAAAATCTGTGAACTCCTTCCTGTCCTGGCTGACCACGGAAACGTTTTCCGCCATAGCCACCATCGGCGCGGCCAGCATTCCCCGGGAGAGTTCCACAGCTCTTCGGAAATGGAGACGAACCTGCTCTTGATCTTCGGGAGCTTTACCCGGTCTGCTCGACTCCAGGGCAATCAGAAAGACATGAATGGCGCCATAGTCGTAATCCTCGTCCAGTTCCAGGGCACGGTAAATGAGAGACTCCATCTGGGGCAGGTCAGCGATCAGGTCCGGGTCGTCCTTGGACAGGGAAATGGCAGCACCCCATGAAGCAGCCGTCCAGTAAATTAAAGGTACATCCTCCACGACAAGTCCCTGGACGGCACTATCCGGATCCCGGTAGAGTTCATCACGGATACCCTTATGGGATGTTTCAAGTCCCCGCAGGCCGTAATCCCTGGCCCGGATATAGAGGCGGCGGGCATCTCGGCGAAGCTCGATGGCCCGTTGGAGATCTTCATTCTCAACCTCGTCCGCATCCTGCTCAGTGAAGGCGTATCCATACTGGGTGAATCCCCTGGCAGCCGCCAGAAGCAGACCGCGATGCTCGGGGCTCTCTGCCAGCAGGCTCTCGATGAGTTTGAGGCTGAAGGGCGTGGCCGCCCGTATCAGCTCCGGATTGTCATCGCTGGCGAAAGTGCTGCCGCTGCCCGCCATGGCGTCTCCCATCCTGTTGACGGCATACCTTTGCAGTGAGCACGAGGAGAAAATAAGCGCCATCATGAGTAATACCGGGATGAACAGCTTCCCTTCTTGAATCAGACTCCTGGTTTTGCGCACATTGATCTCCCGGTTGAATAATATGAAGCCGCCAGGAAAATGCTGCAGTCCCACGACTTCGCAGGATTATAACTTCCCCCCGGGCCGAATCCAAGTAGTTCCTTTAGCGGGATGGAATACCTGACCCTCCCTTCAGAAATATGCTAAATTTGTACATATTATCGTTTAACCCCTGCCACTCCAGGAGCGGGGCCCAGGGTATCTCGCCTCCCTGACAGGAGAATATGAAATGGAAATAGGCATGATCGGACTTGGAAGAATGGGAATGAACATGGCCAGGAGACTACTTCAGGGTGGACAGGAGGTAGTGGCCTATAACCGGTCTTTGGACAAGACTGAAGAAATAACGAAAGAAGGCGCAGTGGGGGCAAAGACTATAGCCGAACTGGTCAAGAACCTGAAACCACCCCGAGCCGCCTGGATCATGCTTCCAGCAGGCGATCCGGTTGACACAGCCATTGATGAACTAAAGGAGCTCCTGGAACCTGGTGATTTCATCATCGACGGGGGGAATACCTTCTACAAAGACGACATCAGGCGCGCCGCGGACCTTGAGGGCACAGGTATAAACTACGTCGATGCGGGAGTGAGCGGAGGCGTCTGGGGTCTGGAAGTCGGCTACTGCCTGATGATCGGCGGGGCAAGGGAGTCCTATAATCATCTCGAACCCGTATTCGATGCTCTGGCACCGCCGGAGGGTTATCTTTACTGCGGCCCCACGGGGGCAGGTCACTTCGTGAAGATGGTCCACAACGGCATCGAGTACGGGATGATGCAGGCATACGGCGAGGGATTCGCCATCCTGGAGGCCTCACCCTACGGTGAATCCCTGGATCACTCACAGGTCGCCCATCTCTGGAACCAGGGAAGTGTCGTGCGCTCGTGGCTCCTGGAGCTTGCCGAGGACGCTTTCAGCCAGGATCCTGAACTATCTGCCATTGAAGGATATGTCTCTGACTCCGGCGAGGGCCGATGGACTATCCAGCAGGCAATCGACACGGACGTTCCAGCGCCTGTCATCACAATGTCCCTTTTTTCCCGTTTCAATTCCAGGGATTCGAACCTCTTTTCAGACAGGGTGCTTGCTGCACTGAGAAACCAGTTCGGCGGCCACGCCGTGGTCTCTTCCCCGAAGAAAGGCAGTGATTAGAGCATGTCGGACGGAAACAGGACTTCCGGGACGGGTCTGGGCGGGATAGTCGAAGGCCACGTCAGGACAGAGACCATCCCTGCTGAAGAAGCCCAACTTGATCGTCCCCTGGACCCGTGTACCTTTGTCATCATAGGGGCCTCGGGTGACCTGACATCCCGGAAACTTATACCGTCCCTGTTCCAGCTGTATTCCAACAACGGTCTCCCTGAACATTTCAGCATCGTCGGATGCGGCAGAACTGCTATCAGATCGGAAGAATTCCGGAAAAAACTCAAGATCGGGCTGGGTGAGGAAATTTGCTCTGACACCAGTGAGAAGGACGGGGGCAAGTGCTCTGACACCGGTGGGTGGAAAGAGTTTTCAGCTCGCCTGCACTACCGGAGGCTTGTTTACGATTCAGCTGATTCCTTTCGTGAACTTGCCAATTACCTGCGAAAACTTGACAAAAACAGCAAAACAGGCGGCAACAGGATCTTCTACCTCGCTACCCCAATGTTTCTTTACGGCAATATTGCCCGGCTCCTTGGAGAAGCAGGCCTCTCGGTCCAGCATCAGAACGGCAACGGCTGGGCCAGGATCGTCGTGGAAAAGCCCTACGGCAGTGACAGGAAGTCGGCCGCCGAGCTCGACAGGGTCATTCACGAGAGCTTCGAAGAAAATCAGATCTTCCGCATAGATCACTATCTTGCAAAGGAAACTGTCCGCAACATCCTCATGTTCCGCTTTGCCAACTCCATTTTCGAACCGCTGTGGAACCGGGATCACGTCGACCACGTGGACATAATCGCTGCCGAGAGCCTGGGAGTGGAAAAGAGGGCCGGATACTACGAAAAATCAGGCGTCCTGCGGGACATGTTCCAGAACCACATGATGCAGCTACTCGCCCTCACTGCTATGGAGCCTCCGGAAAGCTTCAGCTCGGATGCTGTTCACAACGAGAAGGTCAGGGTTTTCGAGTCGCTCGTGCCTTTTCCAACCCACGAGGTTCACCACAACCTGGTTCTGGGACAATACGGCCCCGGGATAATCGATGGTGTCAGAGCAAACGGTTACAGGCAGGAAGAGGGCGTGGACCCCGGGTCTCTGACCCCGACATTTGGCATGATGAAAGTCTTCCTGGACAACGATAGGTGGCGGGGCGTTCCCTTCTACATCACCTCGGGCAAAAGGCTTGGCAGAAAGCTTACCGAGATCGTTATCAAATTTCGGAAAACATCCCATCCCATATTCCGCGATATTTCCGGCGGGGGGAAATCCGGCAACCTCCTCACCCTGGGCATCCAGCCCGATGAACACATCTCCCTGAAGTTCCAGACCAAAAGCCCCGGGGCAAAACCGAGACTTCGCTCTGTCACCATGGATTTTAACTACCTGCAGGGGTATGACGGCCCGGTCCTGGCCGCCTATGAAAAAGCGCTGTTAGACTGTATGAAAGGAGACCGGATGCTCTTCTGGCGCCAGGACGGAATCGACCTGACCTGGAAGTTCATGGAGCCGCTTCTTCATGAGTGCGAGCTGTGTTCTGACAGGGCCGAACGGTTAAAGAGCTATGAGGCCGGCAGTTGGGGACCGGGGGAAGCGGTTGATCTGAAGTTGAGGGATTAAATATAGACCGGGCTCCTGGTTTCAAGTTCCCTTTCGACTTTGCTCAGGGCCTTGAGCTTGTCGAAAGGCAGGTTCCAGGTTGGCTTTAAAAACACAGGTATTACGGGAATATGGAACTTTTTATGCAGCGATTCAAGCAATCAGTGCAGTTGCTCTGACACCTGACCGTTTTTGCTCTGACACCTCGATGGGGACCAGTTTTTACAACGCTCTCAGCACCCTCTGCAGCCGCTCTGACACCTCTGCAGCCACTGGTGCCAGACCCTCATTGCCAACCGGCTGCATCACATCCTCGGGGCTGATAGCTGATACGACAGTTCCCCCGCCCACACTCTCCTGTACGACTACATTGCAAGGAAGCATGAGGCCGATCTGCTCTTCCATCTGGAGCGTCTGGTACGCCAGGGGCGGGTTGCATGCACCAAGAATAATGTAAGGCCTGAAATCGACGTCCAGCTTCTTTTTCAGGGTCGCCTTAACATCGATCTCGGTGAGTACTCCGAAACCTTCTGCGGCAAGAGCCTCCCTGACCTTTGCCACGGCATCGCCGTAGCTCAGATCTACCTTTACGCTGAAAAAATAGTTTCCCTTTTCCATAACAACCCCATCCTTCCGCCATCGTTGTCAGTGTTTAATCATTTATTAATAATACCACTCACGACGGCAAACTTAGTAAAATAAAACAGCCAGATATGCCTGATAATCAAAAAGCGGAAAGATATTTACTTTGAACACCCTTATCGTTATTATTAGTATAATTAGTTGAATTAAAAAGTTGGGTATTGGGCTTTCCTGCCAACTTATCCACAAAACTGCCATTTCAGGTGATTGCCGGAAACGTGAAAAACAGGTTCCTCACATTCTTACTATCCCTCTGTGTGGGCGGGCTCCTACTCCCCGTAAGGCTCGCAGCACAGGAACAACCCCTCATCTTCGCCGGTGATGCTAACCTTCCTCCTGTCGAGTGGACCGAAAACGATGTGCCCCGAGGCCTGAATGTTGACGTGATCCGTGCCATCTCCAGGGCTATGGGAAGAGACATTGAAGTCCGGTTGATGGACTGGCAGGAAGCACAGGACATGGTCCTGGAAGGCAGGGCCGATGCTCTGACCCTCCTGAGTCAGGGGAAATAATGGAGCAGCCAGTCAAATATTCTCTCGAGAGGCTGAAATTTCATGGCGGGGCAAAATCAGCCGGGGAGACCCACTAGGATGGGAGTTTTCGGAAAGCTCACCGATCATTTCCTGACGTTGAGATCCAGGCTCCTTGTAGTCCTGGGCCTGTTGATGACAGCAGCCTTTGTCGCCAGCTACCTTGTGACGATTTACGGCCTTCCCCTCACCGGCATCAAGGGCAGCCTTGCATCCCGCCAGGCTGAGGTCTTCAAGTCTCTCAATCTGACAGCCGACCTGAAAAAAGAAAGACTTGTACGGTGGCTGGAGGAAAAAAAGGCTGACGCCGCCCTGCTTACCGACAGCACAGAGCTCCGTTCAAACGTTTTCAAGTTGAAAACTTCCCTCGCCGCCGCGCTGAAGCCTGAAAATGAGCAAGAAGCAGGAGAAGTTTTCAGGAATTTCGGAAAAACTGAGAATTTCGGCAATATCCTCTCCTCCGTTGCACTTTACAGTTCAGTTTACAACATCTTTGAAAAGATCGAGATCCTTGACCCTGACACTTTCTCGGTGATGTTTTCTACCAACACACAGGAAATAGGCCTGACGGTCAAATATTACGAGTCATATTACAGCAGGCTTCCAGATCTGGGCGAAAGCCTGGTATTCGTACCATACGACTCCATGAACTCAAGCTACCACCTTCACATCGCAAGGCTCATCATGCCGCCCGAAGGAAAAAAACCCGCTACCGGCCCTGCCGGAATTCTTGTACTGCACATTCACTCCGATGGCATGATCAAACCACTGCTTCATACCGGTGGTGGCCTCGGCCTGACCGGCGAGGCCCTCCTGGTAGACGCTGACAGGAAGATACTAACGTCCCTGAAATACCCCCTGGAGGACGGGACAACTCCGAAACCCCTGAAATATACGGTCGATGCGATTCCGGCCATGCTGGCAGCCCGTGGAGAAGAGGGGATAATTACTGCAAGAGACTACCGTAACACGCCGGTTCTGGCCGCTTACCGCTACATCCAGATATCCCCCGAAGAGGGATGGGGAATGGTGGTGAAACGCGACTCGGCCGAAGTTTTCGGGCCTATTTACAGATCACAGCGTTCTGCCCTATTGGTGGCGTTGTCTACTATTGTCATCTTTCTTGTTATGACCGATCTCCTGCTGAAAAAGTTCACAGCACCCATAACCAATCTGAGCATAAGTGCAAAGCAGGTCGAGAACGGTGACCTTTCCACCAGGGCAGACCTGGCAGGTACGTTGGAGATCAGGTCAGTTGCCGAAGCCTTCAATTCCATGCTTGAACAGCTGGAAAAATTGCACTCTTCCCTGGAAAACGAAGTCAGGATCAGGACTGCGGAACTGGAAACCGAGATCCATGAGAGAAAACAGGCTTCAAAGTCGATGAGGGAGGCCAACAGAAACCTGCAGGCCCTTATCGACGGCTCCCCACTGGCAATTATTACATTTGATCCGTCGGGAAAGATAATGACGTGGAACACCGCGGCGGAACGCATCTTCGGCTGGAAGGCAGAGGAAGTCGTTGGCCGGATAAGCCCGGCTGTATTAGAGCAGGCCAGGAAAGAGTTCATGGACCTGGTGAGAGGAACCCTGGAGGGCGAGCGTCTCCTGGACGAGGAACTCGTCAGACACAGGAAAGACGGCACACCCATTAACGTCGCCATTTCCACAGCACCTATCTACGATGAAGGTACTCCCGTAGCCGCACTTGCCATGTTTGCAGACATAACAAAGCGAAAAAATGCAGAAGAGGCCCTGAAGGAAAGCGAAGAGCACTTCAGGTCGGTTGTCCAGACCGCGACCGACGCCATTATTACGGTGGACATAAATGGTAAGATCACCTCCTGGAATCGAGCGGCCCTCGACATTTTCGGATACAGCGAGAAAGAAGCATTGGGCACAGACGTGACAGTTTTCATGCCGGAAAGCTACGTCGAAGCACACAGGGCCGGAATGAAGCGAATTATCGAGTCCGAAAAGGGCAGGATAATGGGAAAAACGGTGGAAGTTGAGGGACTTCGAAAAACCGGGGAGATCTTCCCCCTGGAGCTCTCTCTGGCCTCAATCGGATCAGGGGGAAAAAGACATTTTACAGCTATCATAAGAGATATTACCGAACGCAAGAAGCTCGAGGCCCAGATTCACCACTCCCAGAAACTGGAGAGCCTTGGGATCCTGGCTGGGGGTATTGCCCACGATTTCAACAATCTTCTCATGGGGATAATGGGGAATGCGAGCCTTGCCCTCCCGAAAATACCCGATGATCATCCGGCGGCGACCAACATCAAGAGGATAGAGCAGGCCTCCATCAGGGCATCTGACCTGACGAACCAGATGCTGGCCTACTCCGGTAAGGGCAAGTTCGTTATCGGGACCCTGGACATGAACTTGATAGTCGATGAGATGTCCCAGCTCCTCGTCTCCTCGGTGGGCAAGAAATGCAGCATTTACTACAACTTCTCACCGGACAGGGTTACGATCGAGGGAAGTTCAGCCCAGATCCAGCAGCTTATAATGAACCTCATAACAAACGCCTCGGACGCCATTGGAGACGAATCCGGCTCCATCACCGTCACAACGGGAGTAAAGGAATTCGAGCAGGACAGCCTCACCAGTTTGTATTCTCCAGATGAGCTCCCTGGGGGGATATATTCCCTGTTGACCGTCTCCGATACGGGGGTCGGGATGGATGACGAAACCCTCGAGAAGCTGTTCGACCCGTTCTATACAACCAAGGAAACCGGCCGGGGTCTGGGACTGGCAGCTGTCCTGGGCATCGTCAGGGGCCACAAGGGGACCATCAAGGTAAAAAGCGAGCCCGGCAAGGGCACTACCTTCAGGGTACTACTGCCTTTTGCCGAGATCACCCGGGAGGATATACCCGGAGAAATCCCCCCGGAAGAGGGAGCATGGACCGGCAGCGGGACCGTTCTCGTGGTAGACGACGAGGAGTACGTCCGTGATGTTGCCACCAACATCCTGGAAGACAGCGGACTGACCGTGATCCTTGCCAGTGATGGTGCCGAGGGACTGGAGGTCTTCCGCAAGCTGGGAAAGGAAATTGACCTCGTGCTCCTGGATATGACGATGCCGGAGATGGGGGGAAAGGAAGTTTTTGCCGGGATCATGGAAAAAGCAAACAACACAAGGATAATACTCTCCTCCGGGTATACCGAGCAGGAGACATGCACCGAAATAATGGACGAATACCCCGACGTGGAGTTTATCCAGAAGCCCTATCGAGCAGAATCGCTGGTCGCTATTGTAAAAAAAATGATCGGGTAATCGTTTTTCCGGTCC
>CAYVSA010000020.1:15616-18613 GCA_964454175.1 uncultured Pseudomonadota bacterium | reverse complement strand
CTCTGACACCATTAACTTCTTCGATACCTCGATACCTGCACTCGAACCCGATCTGCCAAAACCGAACAAAAGCAGTGACACCTGTCAATATTTCTGGCATATTCACCAGAAGTGATAGCAATCGGCAGGAAATTATCCCATTATGGACACCGATAATCAAAACATTGAAGCATCGGAAACGACGAGCGGTGCCTATTTTCCGGGAGGAAAATTCCTCGGTAGTCTCAAGACCCGGATGCTTGTCTCTTTCGTCCTCCTTTTCGCTCTCGTAATTCTCATCATGCAGTCAGTCGAGCGTTACGGCGTACCCTTCTCTCCATATAGAGGAACGTTGCAACAAAACCGGGTGGATGCTTTCGAAGCACTGAGCCTTACAGCAGATATTAAAAAGGATCGCCTGACATTGGAATTTGAGGGGATTAAGAAAGACACGCTGATGTTTGCCGACAACAATCTCGTTAAAGACTTGTTCGAAGCCTTCAGGCCCGATCTTGCCGGGTCCGGGGCCGGAAACAGCTACTCTGATGTCTTGCACTACCTGGAGAAGATCAGGACCACCTACCCTGCATATGAAAGGATCGATATCCTCGGTCCAGACCAGACCATTGTTGTGAGCACCGACTCCATGCACATCGGCGCCGTGATTCCAAAACTGCCGCCTGCGTTAGTTGCAAACCTGTCGCCCGGCCAACCTTCCATGGCATTCTGGAAGAGTCCGGAAGACGGGAAAATGGAGCTGCTCTCGATGTATCCTGCTGGAAACGGCGGCTCCATGAATTTTAAAACTGGCACTTTTATGCTGTTTCACGTAGATGCCGATAAAATAATCGATAATATACTGCACACTGGAGGCGGCCTGGGAGAGACTGGTGAGGCTCTGATAATCGACAGAGACGTCAGGATACTTGCCCCCCTCAAATTTCCACTGAGGAACGGGACCCGCGCAAGACCCCTGGACTACCAGATCAGCGCCGAGCCCGCAGTACGAGCGGCACGGGGCGAAGAGGGTATTATCGCCACCGGGGACTACCGGGGCGAAAAGGTACTTGCGGCCTACCGCTATATTCCCATATCGCCCGACTACGGATGGGGCATGGTGGTTAAGCGCGATGAAGCAGAGATCTTCAAGTTGTTCAAACAGTCGGAATTTCAGGTGGTGCTGATAGGGATAATTTTTATCCTTCTCACTGTTGTTATCTCCACACTCCTTGCCGAAAGCCTGTCCAAGCCGCTCAACAGCCTGAGCCAGACGGCTCAATCAGTGGAGCTGGGCAACCTGGACGTGAGAGCCAGTGTCACCGGAACGATCGAGACGAAGACCCTTGCTGAAGCGCTCAACTCAATGCTCGACAGATACCAGTCCTGGACCAGAGACCTCGATGAGAAAGTGAGGATGAGAACGGCTCAGCTTGACGAAAAAAACGAAGAACTCGAACAACTCGTTTACGTAACCTCCCATGACCTGAGATCCCCACTGGTTAACATCCAGGGCTTTTCCAGGGAGCTCGAGAGAGTATTTCTCAGGCTGAAAGAATTAATCGAGGGTGAAAACCTGTCCCCCGAGGTGGAAAAGGAACTAGAACACCTGCTCAGCGAGGATGCCCCCGAAGCCGTGGACTTCATACTCGGCAGCATCGACAAAATGGATGACCTCCTCAAGGGTCTCCTTCGCCTGTCGCGTATTGGCAGGGCGGCAATGGAAGTAGGACCGGTAGACATGAACTACCTCATGAAGGAGATAGCAAACTCCCTCGAATACCAGATCAAGAACACCGAGGCGGTTCTCAAGATCGACCGGCTGCCACCCGCGAGGGGCGACATCTCCCAGCTAAGCCAGGTATTTACCAACATCATCGACAACGCTCTGAAGTATCTGGACCCGCGAAGACAGGGGAAAATCAATATTACTGGTAAAAAAGAGGGTGGTGAGGTTATCTACTGCATTGCGGACAACGGCATCGGGTTCGCCCCTGAATTTGTGAAACGGGTCTTCGAGATCTTCCATCG
This sequence comes from uncultured Pseudomonadota bacterium, assembly GCA_964454175.1. GTDB lineage: Bacteria > BMS3Abin14 > BMS3Abin14 > BMS3Abin14 > BMS3Abin14 > CAYVSA01. The sequence continues at coordinate 16,606 of CAYVSA010000020.1, read as the reverse complement.
CCTGGAGCCAGACGCCGGTGAGGGGGAAGGACTCGGCCTAACTATCGTCCGCAAGCTGGTAGACAGGCACGGCGGCAGGGTCTGGGCTGAATCGGAGCAGGATAAGGGCAGTATGTTCTTCGTGGCACTGCCATTTGACTAGCATTTATGTTCCGGACACACCTCCGCATCCCCAGGAGACGGAGATGTAGTCTACAGCAATAAGTTTCAACAAATCAGAGGCTGAGGAAGGGGATGGTTAATTGACCGGGGAGGGTACAATGAACAAGGATGTAGTTATCGCCATTGCAGAGGATGATGCCGGACACGTTTCCCTCATAAAGAAGAACCTGAGAAGGGCGGGCATCAGCAACGAATTTGTTGATTTTCCTGACGGGAAGGCAGCGCTGGACTTCTTTTTCCGGACAGGGGAGGGGCCCCACAGGAAACACCACACCCCATACCTCCTTCTGCTGGACATCCGTATGCCCAAGGTGGATGGCCTGGAAGTTCTGGCGAAGTTAAAGGATGAGAGGGAGCTAAAAAAAATCCCTGTCATAATGATCACAACCACCGACGATCCCATCGAGGTGGAAAAATGCCACCAGTTGGGCTGCAGCACCTACATAACCAAACCCGTGGAGTATGAGAAGTTCGTTGAATCCATACAGCAGCTGGGCCTGTTCCTGAAGGTCGTCCAGGTCCCGCAAATAAATGGTCAGAGCACCTGAGTTCGGGGGGCCAGGGTGACTAAAAATCCAGCCATTTTAGTGATCGATGACGACGAGGGTATCTGCAGGCTTATCGAAAAAAGCCTCCGCGGGATGGGCCATACCGTAAAGTACGCCCACAGCGGCAAAAATGCCCTTGAACTCTGCAGGGCCGAGGGTGACTCGCTGCTGCTGCTGGATTACAGACTCCCCGATATGACAGGTAAAGAAGTTATAACAACTCTCTTTGGGGAGGGGATACGCATCCCATTCATTATCATCACCGGCCAGGGTGATGAGA
>CAYVSA010000020.1:0-15516 GCA_964454175.1 uncultured Pseudomonadota bacterium | reverse complement strand
ACCAACCAGATGCTCGCCTATTCGGGCAAAGGCAGGTTCGTGGTAGAACCCCTTGATCTGAACAGTCTCGTGGAGGAGATGGGACATCTGCTCCAGGCGGCAGTGGCAAAGAACGCCCTTGTCCGGTACAACCTCTCAAAGGGCATACCCACCGTCGAAGCCGACTCGTCCCAGATCCGCCAGGTGGTAATGAACCTGATCACCAATGCCTCCGACGCCGTTGAGGAAACCAGCGGAGTCGTTACCGTTACCACGGGCTGTCGTGAGTGCGACAAAAGCTACCTCACCGACACCCTCCTGGACGATGAGCTTGAGAGCGGACAATATGTATTCCTTGAAGTTTCCGACACCGGCTGCGGCATGACAAATGAAGTCCAGGAAAGGATATTCGACCCCTTCTTTTCCACCAAACCCATGGGAAGGGGTCTGGGCATGGCCGCCGTACTGGGAATAGTGCGGGGACACCGTGGAGCCATAAAAATATACAGTGAACCAGGGAAAGGTACGACCTTCAAGGTCCTCCTGCCCGCTTCGGACAAACGGACGAAAGAAACCGAAAAAGTCAGTTGGTCCAGCGACCAGTGGCGAAGTGAAGCGACCGTGCTGGTGATCGACGACGAGGAGTCTGTCCGCGACATCGCCTCCATGGTCCTTTCCGAGTTGGGCATTAGAGTTCTTCTTGCGCCTGACGGAAGGGAGGGACTTGATGTCTTCGAGAAGAACCAGGACCAGATCGACCTGGTGATACTCGACCTGACCATGCCCCACATGGGAGGCATTGAGGTGTTCGATCGCATGAAGGCAATAAGCCAGGATGTAAAGATCATCTTTTCCAGCGGCTTTTCGAAAGATGAAGCCACAGGCCAGCTGAGCGGCAAGGGGCTTTCCGGATTCATCCAGAAACCCTACATGCCGGCGGATCTTATCAAAATTGTCAGAGAGACCCTCGAGGGCTGACACATAAAACCTTTTCCTGGCCAATGTCATTTAACATCGATTTAATCTATAATCCAGTGTTCTCGATTTTTCAGGCATGTTCCTTAAGGTTCCCAGCCGGCCTTGTCCAGAAAGTCGGTGCCAGGACAGCCGCAGGAAGGAAACTCCGGAGAAACCGCAAATGAGCATCAGGCTAAAACTTCTGATCGGTATCTTTGCCATCGCCCTTGTAGCCAGCATCTCGGGCGTGCTCGGATACTTTACGACCCAGAGGATAGCCGATTCATTTCAGGGTGATGAAAAGCGGTTAAGAGAGCTGGTTTCTGCCTCCAACGACGTGACCAGCCACATAAAGCGGGCCGAGACCCACATCTTCATGTATGTAGCCCTGGGCGACCCGTCTGACAGACAGACTTACGAGGCAAGGTTCGCATCAGTACTGGAAGCCCTCTCAGTTCTCGATGAGAAGGTCCACGAACCTGAGGGACGGTCTATACTCAACAGGATCCAGTCGGATGTGGGCAGGTTTCAAACTTCCAGTCAAACACTCCTGAGCCACTATGATGAAGCTTCAGGCAGCCAGACCGGGTCCATTGCGAAAGACAATCTGGAGCTTTTCCACAATATAAATGAATCTTCAGGCCTAATAAGGAAAGGCGGCCTGAAGATGACCAAATTTTTCACAGACTTTCTCAACAGGCAGGAATCCATAACCGCTTCCTCGGAGGTGACAAGTTTTGTTAAAAGAGCCGAAGTACACCTTTTAATCGGTCTTATTACCGGCAGTGAGGAGGACATTTCAAAATTCGCCTTGCGAACATCCTCCATGCAGGAGCAGATCGAGGTCATCACAAAGCGGACCCGAAACAGGGAGGCAGGCACGCTCACAGGACAGCTGAAGCAGCTGGGTGTTGATTTCAGGAAAAGCGGGGAAGCACTAGTCAGAACATACAGGGACAAGAAGAGAAGGGGTGAGGTCTTCGATCTGTCAGAGCACCGCAATTTTTTGAGAAAATTCTACTCCTACGCCAGGCTTATCAGACTCAACGCCTCCAGTCTCATGGACATCAACATAAGGGCCGAAACCTCCAGAAAAACAGAGGTTTTAAATGAAGCAGCCGTTCTCAAAAACAGGATGCTGTCCATTTCTCTGGTCACCCTGGCAATGACCCTTCTGATCGGCCTCCTTGTTGCCAGGTCCATATCCGGCCCCATTCAGGCCCTCAAGAAAGCTACTGAAGAAGTCGCCAGGGGAAATCTGGACATCACTATTAAGGATGACTCTTCGGACGAACTGGGACAGCTGGCCACAAGCTTCATGAGCATGGTCAATGACCTCAGAAGGTATGAAACCGTTGTGATGCCGGCAATGGACTACATGGACAACATCCTGAAAACCATGCACGACGCTCTCATTGTCGTGTCATCTGAAGGCAGGATCGAGACCGCCAACAGGGCGTCTACCATCCTTCTGGAATACCCGGAAGAGGATCTGGTTGGCAGGCCCTTCGAGAGCCTCTTTGTTGAGAAACGATCACCCATAAAGGGCCTTGTCCCCGATGACAGGGACGATCATGCATCGTCTCTGAGCGCTGAAGCATGGATGGTTTCCAGGCTCGGAAGGATCATCCCTGTCTTTTTTTCTGCTACAGCCATGTTCGACAGCGAGGACGGATTTACCGGCTATGTCTGTTCGGCAGTTGACATCACAGAGAGAAAGGAGTCTGAAGAGGCGCTGGACAAGAGTGAAAAGAGGTTCCGAACCTTTTTCGAGGAGTCGCTTGACACAGTGTACTTCACAACTCTTGAAGGCAGGATAGTCGAGTGCAACCCAGCGGGCCAGGACCTGCTGGACGCTCCCAGCCTGGAGGTACTCAAAGAGTTGAACCTTGTTGAGGTGATCTACCCGGACAAGGAAAAAAGGAGGTTGTTCTCGCAAAACCTGGAAGAAAAAGGCTACGTGAAGGAGTTTCAATCCACGTTCACCACTGCTGCGGGGAACAAAAAGACCATCCTGAACACAGCGACCCTTGTAAGGGACAAGAACGGAAAGCCAACTGGTTATCAGGGTATTATAAGGGATATCTCTGTAGCTATTACCATGGAGTCCGCCCTCAGAGAGGTTAACAGCACCCTGACCGCCCTGTTTTCGGCCTCTCCCCTGGCGATAGTCGTGGCGGATCTGAACGGGCTCATCACCCTCTGGAACCCTGCTGCCGAGGAGATGTTCGGCTGGACGGAAAATGAGGTACTGGGTAAGCCGCTGCCTATCATTCCTGAAGAGAGAGAGGAAGAGTTCCAGAAATTTTTTGAAATGGCGTCTCTCGGGAAACGAATACTTGCAAGGGATGTCGTCAGGAGGAGAAAGAACGGGTCGCTTATCAACCTCAGCCTTTCTACATCTCCGATGATGGAGGGCAACTTCGTCATGGGAGTTGTAGCCATTTTCGCCGATTTTACCAGGAGGAAACAGGCAGAAGACGCCCTGCGGGAGACCTCTGCCAGATACAGGGCGGTTGTTCAGGACATGCCTGCACTGGTCTGCCGCATTGACAAGGAGCTGTCCCTGACTTTCGTCAACAAGGCTTTCTGCAGTTTCTTCAAAACCAACTGGGAGGACCTGGTTGGCAAAAACATACACGAGGTGATTTACGAACAGGGCACCGGGGAGGACAAAGAGAGTTACTCATCCCTCGATCAGGTCAATCCCCTGGCAGCGAGGGAGCTCAAAATATCACAGGACGGCAGTGAACGGTGGCTGATGAGGACAGACAGGGCACTAGTGGACTTGAAGGGCGAAGTAACTGAATACCAATCTGTCTTCAGTGACATCACTGAACTGAAACTCCACGAAGAAGAAGCAAAACGGCTCGAAGAGCAGATCCAGCACACGCAGAAACTCGAGAGCCTGGGTGTGCTTGCAGGCGGCATTGCCCACGATTTTAACAACATACTCATGGGCATTATGGGCAACGTCAGCCTTCTGCAGATGAAGCTCGATGACGAGTCGCCCTTGAAAAAGAATATTGACAGGATCGAAAAGGCAGCGCAGCGCGCAGCGGAACTCACCAACCAGATGCTGGCCTATTCGGGACGCGGTAAATTCGTCATAACCAGGACGGACATGAGTACCCTGGTTAAAGAGATGACCGAACTGCTGTCAACAGGGATATCTAAGGGAGTAAAGGTCAATTACAAACTTTCAGAGGAGCTGCCCTACGTAGAAGCTGATACAGCGCAGATACAGCAGTTATTGATGAACCTGATAACAAATGCCTCCGATGCCGCTGAAAATAGCGGAACGGTTACGATCACCACCTCTGTTGAGAACTGCGAACCAGGAGACCTGGTCAGTCGATTCGTTGCCGAGGAACACAGCGGGGGACGGTACTCATGTCTTGAGATAAAAGACACCGGCTCCGGAATGGAGGAGGAAATAATTGAAAGGATCTTTGAGCCCTTCTTCACCACCAAGGACACGGGCAGGGGTCTTGGCCTCGCAGCCGCACTCGGCATAGTGAAGGGTCACCACGGCTCCATAAGAGTACGAAGCCAGCCCGGCAAAGGGACATCCGTCAAGATTTTTCTGCCCTACAGCGACGGAACTGCTCCTGAACCCGAAAAGAGAGCAGAACCGGTCCTGGGTCAACAGAAATTTGAGGGAACAGTACTGGTTGTGGACGATGAGGAAAGCGTCCGCGAAGTTGCTAAAATGATGCTCGAACTGCTGGGTTTTGACGTACTCACCGCAGAGGACGGTGTTAGAGGTCTGGAGACCTACAGGGAAAACTCGGACAGGGTCTCTCTTGTCCTGCTGGATATGACCATGCCGGGAATGACAGGCGACGTTGTCCTTGAAAATATCTTCGAGATAAATGGCAGCGAGAGGATAATTCTGTCTTCGGGTTACACGGAGGAGGAGATAACCGCCACTATCCTGAACAAATATCCCCAGGTCGGCTTTATCCAGAAACCTTACCGACCCGAGCAGCTCATCGCGACCATAATAAAAGCGCTGGACGGATCCAGCGCCTGATTCGTAACCTGCGATCTCTAAAGATAGTACTTCAACATGTGAGATTTCAACAGATCATCAGCGCTTTGTCTTGCTGCAGTCTGAGACAGAAATTTTCTGGCCTGGACGCTGATCTTGCCGGGTTCCAGACCGTCAATGATCTTTTCGAATTCGGCTTTCTCAACTTCGGAAGCTTCGGGCTCCAGGGCTTCCCAGACTGTTTCGTAGGCGATCCTGGGTCCATTTTCGTCAGGCTTGACGCTGAGGGCTTCTTCGATCATCAGGTCGAAGAGGATCCAGACCTGCCCCCTCTTTTTACCACGGAGTGGGTCGGACAGAAGTCTGTAGCGGTTGTAAGAACGTTCCATGACTGTGAAACCGTAGATCCTCCACAGCCCAAGGAGGATCTCATCCTCTACGGTATCAGCCAGGGCAGAGCAAACATCCATCCTCCCCGCAGCATCCTCGGCGCTTTCCTGGCCGCCGAGGGAAAACCTTCCCGCCTCGCCTCCCGAAGCAAGCTCATCCCTGTCCTTAAAAACATCATCATCAGAAGGTGACCAGTAATCCATCTCGTCGGGATGGATCTCCCGCCTGTCCAGCAGGGTTTCGTGAAGAGTACCACGGATATCCATCTCTTCCATCAGCATCCTGTGCCTGGGATAGAGGACACCACACTTCCCGGTGAAACGGTTGTAATCGGGATCGTCTCCAAACCCGTGATCTTCTTCTTTATCCATGAGGGCGTCGAAAAGTTTGTGCAGAAAGTCGTGTTCTGCCGTGATGGTTTCATCACTCAGAAATTTAGGGTGAACACTGTGGATCTTCATAAATGAACTCCTGGCTCGATGATTTCGAGAAAGGCACTAAAATGCCATTCTTTGATTTAATATTCAATGGCTTTTTGCTTGAAATACGTTGGGGATTTTCTTGTTTCCAGTTTCTGGTACATATAGTAATGCGTTATTGGTGATCGGTGATCGAGTGTATCCATTAAAGTTTATTGCAAATTTCCAATCTCTAATGTTCCAGACAGACACGCTATCACTCTTGACCTTTATCCCCGCCGCCCTTCTTCATCTTGTCCATAAAGGCTCCGATTAAATCCATTGGCAGTGGGAAGATCGTCGTGGAATTGTTCTCGGTGGCGATCTCCCGCAGGGTCTGCAGATATCTCAGCTGCAGGGCCTGGGGATTGTCTGACATAATATTGGCTGCCTGAGTAAGTTTGTCGGATGCCTGGTACTCACCGTCAGCAGCTATTACCTTGGCCCTCCGCTCCCTTTCTGCCTCGGCCTGTCTGGCCATTGCCCGCTGCATTTCCTGGGGAAGGTCGACGTGCTTGACCTCCACCATAGTAACCTTGATCCCCCAGGGATCTGTCTGCGTATCGAGGATATCCTGGAGCTGGTGGTTGATCTTCTCCCTCGCCGCCAGCAGGTCGTCCAGATCAGCCTGGCCCAGAACACTTCGCAGGGTCGTTTGAGCCAACTGACTCGTTGCGTAGTAATAGTCCTCCACCTCGACGACAGCCTTTGCCGGATCCATGACCCTGAAATAAACCACCGCGTTAACTTTGACCGAAACATTATCCCGGGTGATTATATCCTGGGGTGGGACATCCATTGTGACAAGCCTGAGACTGATGCGCACCATTTTTTCCAGGACAGGGATGATTATTACAAGGCCCGGCCCCCTGGTTCCCACAAGACGGCCGAGGAAAAACACTACTGCCCGCTCGTATTCCTTCATGACCTTGATAGCCGACCACAGGAACATGATCACAGCTATTACAACCCCAACAACCAGGTAGCTAGCACCAAACATGGTTTCCTCCTTTGGATCGGTCCCTGGTCCCAGATCCCAGGTCCCAGGTCAACAAAAACGGCTATTTACAACCAGTAAAACAAGTTTCAAATCTTCATTTCTCTGAGAGTTCGAATCCACATGGGTCATGGGCCGTGGGTCCTGGGACAATTTCAATCACTCTCATCAATCTCAACAAGCAGCACCATCCCCTCCATACCAGTGACCTTCACCGCCTGCCCCGCGCTTATCTGCACCTTGCTTTCCGCCGTCCAGATCTCCCCGTGGACCCTGATCTTTCCACTCAAAGACAGGTCAGTTGCCGCCACCCCTGTTTCCCCAACAAGACCTTCCGTTCCCGTAACGGGTTTCCTGCGCTGTACCTTTAAAGCGAGACCCAGACCCACCAGGAAAAACAGCGCCGTAAATCCAGTCATACCGAATATCAACACTCGGGATATACGGTAATACGGCTCCACGGAGCGCAGGAGCATTATGCTCCCTAAAAACACAGATACAATGCCTCCCACCGAAAGCATACCGTAGGAGACAACCTTTATCTCAAGTATGAATAGGACCAGGGCAAGACCTATCAGCAGTATCCCCGCGTAGTTCACCGGCAGGACCTGGAAGGCGAAAAAAGCGAGGACAAGTGCGATCCCGCCCAGGACACCCGGCAGGATCACTCCCGGGTTGGCCAGCTCGAAAAACAGCCCGTATATCCCCAACATCATGAGCATATAGGCCACATTGGGGTCAGTTATTGTTGAAAGGATCCTGTGCCTGAGATCCATGGGCCTTTCATCTACGACAGCACCGGACAGGGCAAGCGTCATCTCCTTTCCTGAGACAACCACGGTGCGCCCCTCCATTTTTTCAAGAAGATCATCGATATCTTCTGCCACCAGATCGATAACTCCGGCTTTCAGGGCCTCTTTTTCGGTTGAGGATATGCTTTCCCGAACGGATCTCTCTGCCCACCGGGCGTTCCGCCCGTTCTTTTCCGCGATACTCTTTATGAAAGCAACAGTATCGTTAACCACCTTCCGGGCCATGATGTTCTCATCGGAGAGGGATTTTTCCTCTTTCTCACCGCTGGCACCGGGCTCTTTATCCTCCTTTTTCTGGCCGTCCCCATCTTCCTCCCTTTTCTTGCCGAAGAACCCCCCACCGCCTATGTTCACCGGGTGCGCCGCGCCGATATTGGTGCCTGGGGACATGGCAGCCACGTGTGCGGCCATGGTGATGAATACTCCCGCTGAAGCCGCCCGCCCGCCCGATGGAGATACGTAGACCGCTACCGGCAGTGGAGAGGCCAGGATGTCCTTAACTATGCTCCTCATTGAACTCATCAGCCCGCCGGGTGTGTCCAGTTTTATAACCAGGAGATAGTCACCCGCTGAGTCGGCCTCCTTGATAGCATCCTCGATGTACTCAGCAGCTACAGGCGTTATTGCACCGTCTACCGTTATCACGGCAACCCTGACGGGCTCAGCCGTCTGACCTGTGTCAAGGGAGCTTTTCCCGGCTGCACAGGCATCCGGTATTCCGGCTGCGGCAGTGATCAACATGATGAGGAACGTGATCAGGGCTGCCAGCGATCGGTATTTGCCAAATGACTCTTCGTTCACACTATCAAACCCTTCCATCAAGAGCGGAAAGCGGTACAGCTACCCCGTGAATGAGGTCTACAAGGTCTGTACCCCTTTTCCTGAATGGTACCATAAGCAGAGCCTGTCCGGAGTCGTTTTCACCAGATCCTTCCAAACCGCGGGATCGGGCCGAGCCCATCTTCTCGACATTCCAAGCCTCGTCGGCATGCAGCTGCGCAGGCAGCCTTCGTATCCTCAACCTCCTGCTGTAGGGTATGGGTTCTGCGTCAAACCCGGCATTCAGGTAGTGAACCGACACGTTGTAAAGAAGCCTGGGAGATCGTATACCGAAGGCCGGCACGTGAAAGATGCTGCCTGAATGTTGTCTCCTCCAGAAGGGCAGGTACAATGTGCCCGTGTCATCCTCTTTTTCAGGTGCACCGGTCCAGAGGCACTCTCTCTCTTTCAGGCGGCTTCCCGCTGACTCCCATCCCCTGCCGCAGCTGCGGCAGAACCTGACGGCGGCATACGGCTCATCATCGAGGTCCCCCGCGCACTCGGGACATATCAGGGGAACCAGTTTCAACCGGCCTTCTCCAGGCGATCCATCCCCGGAAATACCCATGCTGTCGAGAAGAGTCTCCATGTCATTTCGGGTGATGTCTCTTAAGTAGCCGCCGCCAACCGCATCGAACAGAAGCCACCGGGGCCCTCCACCTTCCCTCACCTCTGCCATAGACAGGGGGAAGTAGAGAACTGTGTGTCGTTCCGAAATAAAAAATGTCTTTTCCTCGAACACCTTGAGGCCGGCTTCATTCAGTCCGCTGGTCAACCCCCCCCTGGTCTCACGCAGAAACTCCTCCTTTTTTGCTTTGACGGGAACGAAGGCCAGCTTCCCGGCATTTTCTTCGGTAGCCACAAAAAGATTCAGGGTCTGCGCTCTGACACCGGGTGAGAACAAGCCGGACCAGAGATCATCAAAGGCAGGGCGCATGATATCAGCATGCCTCGTTTTGATCTTTTCCACGATCGTATTCGGAGAGGGGCCTTCAACCCTCTTTTCACCTTTCAACCACCTCACAACCTGCCCGGTGGTCCTGTAGTAGGGAAGGTAGAACTGAATTACCGAGCGAAGCATGGGAGGGCCCCACCCACGGTCAATTGCAGTTTTCGTAACTGCCCTTGCCGTCTCCCTGGCCCCCAACCTGGGTTTAATAAGAAAGTTGAGCCAGGCAGACCTGCCGCCCAGCACGAGGAACCCAGCGTCGCAGTACCTGCACCTGGTACCGGTGGTCATCTCGGTAAAAAGGACATCACCCCCGCATTGAGGACAACTATGACTTACGTAGCAGGAGTCCATGGCGGATCATTACCCTGGGGTCCGACCCCATAACGTTAGAGTTTTTCGCCGCAATTGAGACAGAAACTGGCCGCATCAGGAACTTTCTTCGAACAGTGAGGGCAATTTCTCGCAAGTTTCTTAACCTCAACTCCGCACTGATAGCAGAACCTGGCATCCGCCGGCAGGTCCTGGCCGCATCCGGAGCAAATCTGACCCTTGAGCAGAGCCGTCCCGCAAACATGGCAGAATCTGGCATCTTCGGGCAGGGATGTCTCGCACTGGGGGCAGGAAAATGCCCGGCCCGCTTTTTTAAGTTCCTTCTTTTCAAGTGCCCCCTGGAGAAAAGCCGGAACCATCATGCCGAAACCGGCTCCCAGACCGAGGCCCATGCCCGACTGGGCGGTTGAGCCGGCGCCCTCCCCCTGGGATTCGGCTGCGTTACCCATGAACTGCGCCGCCTTAAAACGCAGATAATCGTCCTCCCCAACAGCCCGCATACTGCCCTTTTCATCGATTATCTTCTGTACATCGTCCGGGGGTGTTATCGCCCTGATTATCATATCTCTTAATTCAATACCGTACTTTAAGAATTCGTCCCGGAGCCTGGCTTTTGCTGCTGCGCCGAGCTCCTCGTAAATCCGGGGAAGGTCCAGGAGAGTTTCCACATGTTCACCAAGAAGATCGTTGAGTCCTGACACGATCACCGCCCTTAAAAAATCCGAGATCTCATCGGTCAGGTACACGCCCTGAGTTCCAACCACCACGTTAACGAACAGCATGGGCTGGACTATCCGGATGGTGAAGTTTCCGTGGGCCCTGAGGCGGACCATCCCCAACTCGCTGTCCCTGAAGGCAACCGGGTCTCTCGTTCCCCAGGTCATGTTCGTAAAGGTCTTCATCGCCACGAAGTAGACAGCAACCCGGAAGGGGCTTTTGAACCCGAAGGGCAAGCTCAGAGCCTTCGTCAGCAGCGGAAGGTTCTGGGTAGTGAGGGTGTGACGGCCCGGACCCAATACATCCAGTGCGCGTCCGTCCCGGAAGAACACAGCAGCCTGATTTTCATTAACTACCAACTGGGCACCAAACTTTATCTCCCCGGTCCCATCTGGAGGAATTCTGTACACCATTTCCTCCCCGGTGGAGTCCTCCCACTCCAGGACTTCAATAAATTCGCTCACACTCGGCCCCTTTCAGAGTCCAGTTTCTTTTTCCTGCTGCTCACCGATCCCGAAAGCTCATCGACCGCATCACCCAGGTCCTTCACCCACCCTGAAGATGCGGACTGTGGGGGTGAGTCTCCCACCATGCCCTCGAGTTTTCCAGCACTCTCCAGGAGGGACAGGTCTGAATCATAGAGGTCCTCAAGTTCATCAATACTTATTCCGTCACGGTCGAAAAAGCCTGAGTAACCGTAAGAAGCATACCTCAGCTCATCCTCGAGTCGTTCCAGCTTCACGGCCGTACCTTCCAGGACACCCACCGACTTGAGGTTGGAGAGCCCTTTGCTCCGCGAGAGTTCCGACATCATACCCAGCACAAGCTCCCTGCACTTGAGAACCGCTCCGGCTGCGCTGTCCCTGACAGCTTTGTCCGAAGCCCTCCTCTTTTCCCTGTCCTGGTACCCTGAAATACCCGGTACGAACCGGGTAAGCTTCTCGAGCAGGTCTGCTGCCTTTGAGCGTGCCAATTTCTGCCCCTACCCCTTTCCTGTTACAGGGTTGGCCTTGATCTTTACCTTACCCTCTTCGACAACAACCCTGTATTCAACGGTATCGCAGTTAAACTTCTGTTTTATCAGATCAGTCTGCTGTTTGACCATTTCCCTGACCTTAGGCAGACCGGGAACCTGTTTTTTGCCAGCTTCCCTGTATTCACTAGTCAGCTTTCTGTAAAGTGACTCCACCTGAACCTTGTCGGAATCGATGGAACTGACCTGGAAAACACCCTCCCTGGCTTTTGCCGCCGCGGCGCCCTTGTCCTTCCGACGGGTAGTCCGGCCCTCTTCCAGGTCCCTGATGCTCCTCTGCCAGAAATTCAGGTAGGTGTTGTAGCGTGCAATTATCTGCTGGAGTTTGAACTGAAGTGCGGTACTCTGCATTTTCTTTGACGTCAGAAACCTTACCTCACGAGCCACTTCATCTGCCAGTTTGGCTGGAGGCGCCTTTAAAACTCCCAGAAAGTACTGGTCGTACTGAGCTTTCAGCTGGTTGATACTGCTTTCCAGTTTCTGTACCCGGTTTTTCATTTCCCGCCGTCAGGCGACCCCCATTTGAGACGAATGTTCAGGATATGTCTTAAAATATCCCAGAAATGATACCAGAACAACACTTCTATTTCAAAACCTTTACAGTTTGTGGTCGGTGATAGAGCACTGGAAAATGGAGATTAGAGCCTTAGAGATTGGAGCATTGGAACATGGAACATGGAACCTGGAACATGGAACCAGCTCAAACCTCAGTCAAACCCTTGACAGTCATTAGGGTTGCTGGAATAATCCCCAATCGCGGTTTAGCCGCTATCAATGCAGTCAGGAGCTTTCAAAACGTTTATGTCACATCCGCAGGAAAGTCCGCTGATGGCCGTCATCCTTGCCGCCGGCAAGGGTACCAGGATGAACTCAAAAATCCCCAAGGTCCTTCACACCCTCGGCGGCAAACAGCTCATCAAGCATGCTCTTTCGCAAGCCGGGGAGATCTCAGCCGACAGGATACTGGTAGTGTTGGGACACAGGGCCGACCTTGTAGAGGCTGCCGTCAAGGATCTTGAGAACTGCGAAATTGTGATCCAGGAGCCTCAACTCGGCACAGGACACGCACTTTTGCAGTGCCTTGACCTGATCAGGGGGTTTTCGGGTACAGTCCTGGTCCTTTCCGGGGATGTGCCCCTGCTCAGCCGGAAAAACCTTGAAGACCTGCTGAAGGAACACAGGAAAAGCTCTGCTGCCGTCACCGTCATGACATCCATCCTTGGTGATCCGGAGGGCTACGGCAGAATAATAAGAGACGGTTCGGGAAGGGCTGTTGCCATTCGCGAGCAAAGGGATCTCACTGAGGGTCAGGAAAAGATCAATGAGGGCAACATGGGCGTATACGCCTTTGAATCCCGTTTTCTGACAGAGGAGCTCCCGCGCCTGGGAAACGACAACGCCCAGGGGGAGTACTACCTGACAGATCTTGTTCTGGCAGCATCGGAAACAGGCAAGACTGTATCTACCTGCGTGATCGAGGACCCGGCACAGGCCATGGGCATCAACACACTTGCCCAACTCGCTGCCATGGAGGTGGTCATGAAGAAGGAAATACTGGCAAAACTTATGGACTCCGGCGTTCGGATTATTGACCCGGAAACAACCTACGTTGATGAGACTGTCCGTATCGAATCTGACGTCATCCTCCACCCCATGACTTTCCTTTACGGCAAGACCCGCGTTGGTTCAGGGTCTGTGATCCATCCCGGCGCAGTAATAAAGGACTCGATCATCGGCCCTGAAGTCGAGGTGAAGCCCTATTCCGTAATAGAGAAGTCCATCATCGATACAGGCGCAGTCGTGGGGCCCTTCGCCCACCTCCGGCCCGAGACCCGTCTGATGGAGGGTTCAAAGATCGGAAACTTCGTCGAGGTAAAAAAATCCACAATTGGAAAGGGCAGCAAGGCGTCCCACCTCACTTACATCGGAGATTCACAGCTCGGTGAAGGAGTCAACGTGGGAGCCGGAACTGTCACATGCAACTACGACGGGTTTTCCAAACACAAGACAGTGTTAGGGGACGGCGTATTCATCGGCAGCGGGACAATGCTGGTCGCACCGGTTCAGGTGGGAAAAGGCGCCATAACCGCTGCGGGATCGACCATAACCTCGGACCTTCCCCCAGACTCACTTGGCATCGCCAGGAGTAAACAGACCGTCAAGGATGACTGGGCACCAAAATTCCGCGAGAGAGCGGTCAAGGAAAGGGAAAAGAGCTGATGTGCGGGATAGTCGGGTATGTAGGCAGGGGCGAGGCCTCTGACATCCTCATGGATGGGTTGAGGAGGCTCGAATACAGGGGTTACGATTCAGCAGGCATCGCGATTATTGAAGACGGCGGCCTCCAGGTGCGAAGGAGTGTTGGAAAGATCACAGCCCTGGAAAAAGTGCTCAAAAACAATCCCGTCGGCGGGTCCGCCGGTATCGGCCACACTCGTTGGGCCACCCACGGTCGGCCCAACGAGGAAAATGCTCACCCCCACACCGACTGTTCAGGCAGGATCGTCCTGGTTCACAACGGGATAATTGAGAACTACAGGAACCTGAGAGAAGAACTTGCCGACAAGGGGCACAAGATCCTCTCGGAGACCGACAGCGAGGTACTCGCCCACCTGATTGAAGAGAACTACTCTGGAGATCTGGCCGCGGCGGTAAGGGTCTCTCTGGAAATGATAAAGGGTGTCTATGCCATCGTGGCTCTCAGTGCGGACGAACCTGGAAAACTGGTTGCAGCCAGGTACGGGCCGCCTCTTGTTGTGGGTATTGGTGAAGGTGAGATGTTTGTGGCCTCCGATATCCCCGCAGTCCTTCACCACACCCGGCGCTTCATTTACCTGGACGACCAGGAGATCGGGCAGGTGACTTCTGAAGGAGTAGTGATAACCGATCTTGCGGGGACCAGTCGGGACCCGGAAGAAGTTTCCATTAACTGGGATCCGGTCATGGCTGAAAAAGGCGGATACAAACACTTCATGCTCAAGGAGATCCATGAACAGCCTGAAGCCCTTGCCGACACCGTTCGCGGCAGGATATTTGAAGACAACGGGGACTTCCAACTCGACGATCTGGAGCTGGACGACAGTTATATCCAGGGCCTGGAAAGGTGCGTCATAGTAGCTTGCGGCACATCATGGCACTCGGGTCTTGTGGGCCAGTTCCTGTTTGAGAGCCTGGCTGGGCTGCCCACAAAAGTTGATTACGGGTCTGAGTTCCGATACCGCGACCCGATCCTGGGCAAGAAAACGCTGGCTGTTGCCATCTCCCAGTCGGGGGAGACTGCAGATACTCTGGCTGCGGTGAGAGAGTGCAGGAAAAAAGGCACTTCGGTACTTTCCATCTGCAACGTCGTCGGCAGCATGATGACCAGGGAATCGTCAGGGGTTATCTATACCCATGCCGGGCCCGAAATAGGCGTTGCCTCCACCAAGGCTTTCACGACCCAGCTTGCCTGCCTGACCCTCCTTGCCATGTACCTCGGCAGGAAACGGGGGCACCTCGCCCCCGAGCGATGCCGGGAGATGCTGGACGAGCTTTACGCCCTTCCCAACAAACTTGAGGACATCCTGGCCAGGGCCGGCGAGATTGAGGACCTCGCGGGAAAATACTATCGCTACTCAAACTTTCTCTATCTCGGCAGGGGGGTGAACTACCCGATAGCCCTCGAAGGGGCGCTGAAACTCAAGGAAATAAGTTATATTCACGCGGAAGGATACCCCGCCGGCGAAATGAAGCACGGCCCCATTGCCCTCATTGACGAGAACATGCCTGTCGTATTCCTGGCCCCGAAGGATTCCGTTTACGAAAAGGTCCTTGCAAACCTGGAGGAGGTCAGGGCCCGGGGCGGCGTGGTAATTGCCGTTGCGGACCACGAAGACAGCGCACTTGTTGAGACGTCCGATTCCCTCTTCACCGTTCCCGTAACAGAGCCGTTTCTAACGCCCATTCTTACCACCCTTCCCCTGCAGCTGTTTGCCTATTACGTGGCAGTACTCAAGGGAACTGATGTGGATCAACCCAGGAACCTCGCAAAGAGCGTCACCGTGGAGTAAACATGACCATCCTGAAACCCGAGACGAAA